>NZ_JBHXCQ010000001.1:21746-303790 GCF_042726295.1 Oerskovia sp. NPDC060338 | reverse complement strand
CACCGCCTTCACCGCCCCCCGTGCCCTATATTTTTTTACTGCCCCCTGATCCACGCGGATCAGGGGCATCTACTCACTTCTCGGCGTCCGAGATCGATCCCGGTCCACCCCTTGCGCACACCCCGCACCTCCTGGCAGGCTACAAAGTAGTTTGCAGTACAAACCTCAGGAGGAGCCGCCGTGCCCGCCCAGACGCCCGACCAGACCGCTGGACCCGCCCAGGGACCCGACGACGACCTGCCGCTCGACCCTGCCGAGAGCCTGCGCCTCATCGCGGCCCAGCAGGAGAGGGCCAAGGACGTCGAGCCCGACGGCCGCGTCCTCTACGGGGTCTGGGGGCTGGCCTGGCTGCTGGGCTACACGACGCTCTACGCGAGCTCGCTGCGCACGGCCGACGCCGCAGCGACGGCGACCGGAGCGACCGGGGTGGGTGGCGCCGTCGGGCAGCCCGAGCCCTGGGCGTTCCTCGCCTTCACCTTCCTCATCGTCTCGGCGGTGGCGATCACGATCGTGCACATCATGACCCGCACGAGCGGCCTGCGCGGCACGAGCGCCCGCTCGGGCGCGCTGTACGGCTGGGCCTGGTTCATCTCGTTCGCGGCCATGAGCATGGTCCTCGGCGGCCTTGCCCGGGCGGGCGCGAACCCCGAGGTCATGGCGCTCGCGAGCAACTCCCTGTCGTGCCTGGTCGTCGGGATCATGTACCTCGCGGGCGGGGCCATGTGGCAGGAGAGCCGTCTGTACGTCCTGGGCGTGTGGATCCTGATCGTCGCCGGAGCCGCGACGATCGTGGGCCTCCCGGGCCTCTACCTCGTCATGGCCGCCGCTGGGGGAGGCGGGTTCCTGCTCATGACGCTCGTCGAGCAGGTCCTGCGCGTGCGGACCCGCCGCCGGATCGCGGGAGGCGCCCGTGCCTGACGTCGAGCTCGACCCGGTCATCCACGCCCAGTCGCGGCTGCGCGTCGTCGCGACGCTCGCGACGCTCGGTACCGGCGACCAGATCGCGTTCCCCAAGCTCCAGAAGCTCCTCGACATGACCGCGGGCAACCTCTCGACGCACCTGCGCAAGCTCGAGGACGCCGAGTACGTGACCGTCACCAAGACCCACGAAGGTCGCACGCCGACCACCTACATCTGCCTGACCCCTCGCGGGCGCCGCGCCTTCGAGGTCTACACCGAGTCCCTGAGCACGCTCCTGAGAGGAGCCGGATCGTGACCACCGAGCACCCATCGACCGGACGGGAGGCCCCGTCGGCCACCGTCCGTACCGCAGCACGTGGAGGCCCCGCGCCCGACGGCTCCCTCGTCTCCGCGCAGCACGTGACCCGCCGCTTCGGCGAGGTCGTCGCGCTCGACGACGTGACCCTCGAGGTCGGGGCCGGTGAGCTCGTGGGCCTCCTGGGCCCCAACGGCGCCGGGAAGTCGACTCTGCTCTCGCTCGTGAGCGGGCAGCGCAAGCCGGACTCGGGCGTCGTGCGCCTGTTCGGCGGCAACCCGCGCGACGCCTCGTCCCGGCAGGGGCTGGGCCTGACGCCGCAGGAGACCGGGCTGCCCGCGACGCTCAAGGTGCGCGAGGTCGTCGACTTCGTCGGCAAGCACTACGCGAACCCCGTGCCCACCGGTCAGCTGCTCGAGCAGTTCGGGCTGTCCGAGCTCGCGGGACGCCAGACAGGGGCCATGTCCGGCGGGCAGAAGCGGCGGCTCGCGGTCGCGTTGTCGCTCGTCGGGCGGCCTCGCGTCGTGCTGCTCGACGAGCCCACCACGGGCCTCGATGTCGGAGCACGCCAGGCGCTGTGGGCCGCGATCCGCGAGTACCACGCGGCCGGCGGGACCGTGCTGCTCACGAGCCACTACCTCGAGGAGGTGCAGGCGCTCGCGCAGCGCGTCGTCGTGATCGACCAGGGCGTGGTCAAGGCCGACGACACGCTCGACGCGATCCTGCGTCGTGTCGGGCTGCGTCGCGTCGTCGTGCGCAGCACCGCGGACCTGGGGACCGACCTGCCGGGCGTGGTGCGTTCGGAGCGGACCGCTGACGGTGGGGCCGGTGGGCTCGGTGGGCTCGGGGGGCTCGGTGGGGCCGGTCAGTCCGACGGGAGCGGGGTCGAGTCCGGGCCCCGGAACCCCGCGGGCTGGCGCTACGAGCTCTACACGGCCGACGCCGACGAGCTCGTCCGCACGCTCGTGACCTCGGGCCTGCCGTTCCACGGGCTCGAGATCCGGGGCGCGAGCCTCGAGGAGGCGTTCGAGCAGATGGTCGCGAGCGGTCCCGCGGGGGCCGCGTCTCCGGGTGGCGGCCCCGGGGCCGACCGGCCGCCGGGCGGGTCGCGCCCGACGGGCAGCGGGTCCGACGGTGCCGACGCGACCACCTCCCGTGGTGGCGCCCGAACCCCGACGGACGTGGCGCCGTCGGGCGCTGCCGACCAGCAGACCTCCGAGGAGGAGAGCGCGCGATGAGCACCCCCGACGCAGTCACCACGACCCCCGGCGTGAGCGGACGCCCGCCCGGCGCCGCGACCCTCACCTGGATCCACCTCAAGTACCAGTTCCTCGAGACCGTGCGCGTGCCCATCGCGGTCCTCGGGAACCTCCTGTTCCCCGCGCTCGCGATGTTCTTCTTCGTCGTGCCGCAGAAGGAGGTCGCGGGCGACCCCGTCGCGGCGACCACGGCCGTCGCGTCGCTCGGGCTGTTCGCGATCTGCTCCGCGAGCCTGTTCACCTACGGGCTGGGCGTCGCGGAGGACCGCGCGCTGCCGTTCGACCCGTTCCTGCGCTCGCTGCCCGCGGGCCCCGCGCCGCGCATGATCGCGCGCATCCTCAACGGCGGGATCTTCTCGCTGTTCGGGCTCGTGCCGCTCATCCTCATCGGGTGGCTCCTGACCGCGGCCTCCGTGACGTGGTCGCAGCTGCTCGCGGGCGTGGGGACCGTGCTGCTCGTGTCGGTGCCGTTCGTGCTGCTGGGCATCGCGATCGGGTACTCGCTCTCGGCCAAGGCTGCGCTGCCCGTGGTGCAGGTCATCCTGTTCCCGCTCGCGTTCGCGGGCGGTCTGTTCCTGCCGCCGTTCCTGTTCCCGCCGTGGCTCGACGCGATCTCGATGGCGACGCCGACGCGTGCCGGCCGCGACCTGCTGGTCCAGGCGCTCACGGGCGAACCGGCCTATGCGCTCGCGTGGGTCGTGCTGCTGGGGTGGACCGTGGTGTTCGCGGTCCTGGCGGTGTGGGCGTACCGGCGGGACGAGGGGCGCCGGTTCAAGTAGGGCTCCTTGGTGCCGACGTGGTGCCGACGTGGTGCCGAGAACGAGGTTGTGGTCGCTTTCCGCTGGAAAGCGACCACAACCTCGTTCTCGACAGCGCGGAACCTCGTGCTCGGCGGGCACGCCCGCCCGTCCCGCTTCCGTCCGCGGCGATTAATGTGATATCACTTTGATAGATGCGGAGCGCGAGGCGCCGTAGCCCGACGAGAGGAACAGCCATGACCGAGACGACGGCCCCACCGCAGGAGTCCGTGGGCGGCGAGCCGAGCGGCCGACCCGTCGGGCACGACGGCACGCGCGTCGACGTGACCGAGCGCCCCGCCTGGTCGACCGGCGCGGGCGGCGCCCTGGTCGCCCTGATCGTGTTCGCCCTGCTCGCGGTCGGCGCTGTCGTGCTGTTCGCCCAGGGGGAGGGGCCCGCGGTCCTCGGCGGCGTCGTGGTGTCGGTGGTCGCGATCCTGCTCCTGACCGGGCTCGGGGTCGTCAACCCCGGCCAGACGCTCGTGGTCCAGCTCTTCGGTCGTTACCTCGGCACGATCCGCCGCACGGGCCTCGTCTTCACGGTCCCCCTCACGACCCACAAGCGGGTCTCGGTGCGCGTGCGCAACTTCGAGACGAGCGAGCTCAAGGTCAACGACGCCGACGGCAACCCCATCAACATCGCCGCGATCGTCGTCTGGCAGGTCGCCGACACCGCGAAGGCCACGTTCGCCGTCCAGGACTACGAGGACTTCGTGCGCGTCCAGTCCGAGTCCGCGCTGCGCCACGTCGCGATGTCCCACCCGTACGACCAGGCGGACGAGGGCGAGGAGAGCCTGCGCGGCGCGACCGAGCTCGTGTCGGCCGAGATCGCGCAGGAGGTCGCGGCGCGTGTCGTCATCGCGGGCATCGAGGTCGTCGAGGCCCGCATCTCCAACCTCGCGTACGCCCCGGAGATCGCGCAGGCCATGCTCCAGCGCCAGCAGGCCGGGGCGATCATCGCGGCCCGGTCGAGGATCGTCGAGGGTGCCGTGTCGATGGTCGAGGACGCGCTCCAGCGCCTCGAGGCCGAGTCGATCGTCACGCTCGACGACGAGCGCCGCGCCGCCATGGTGTCGAACCTCCTCGTCGTGCTGTGCAGCGACAGCCGCGCGACCCCCGTCGTCAACGCCGGGTCGCTCTACTCGTGACGCCGGAGGTCCCGGCGCCCGCTCCCGGCGGGTCGCCGGGGGCGGGAGAGCCGGGGCCCGACGGCGGAGCGGACGTCGGGCGTGAGGGTGCGCCGGGTGCGGGGGTGCCCGACGGCGGAGCGGACGTCGGGCGTGAGGGGGCGCCACGGAGGCCCCGGGCCGAGCGGAAGCAGGTCCTGCTGCGCCTCGACCCGGCGGTCCACGACGCGCTCGCGCGCTGGGCGTCGGACGAGCTGCGGAGCGTCAACGCACAGATCGACATGGTGCTGAGGCGGGCCCTCGACGCCGAGGGGCGGATGCCGCGCGACGTGCGCCCGCCACGCCGTCCGGGGCGGCCGCCCGCAGAGTGACCGACTCGTGCTGCGACGCCCCGAGGTGCCGAGCATGCGGTTGTCGTCCGACGAGCATGCGGTTGCTGTCGAGAATCGGCCGGGATCGAACGACAACCGCATGCTCGGCGGGTGAGTCGGGTGAGTCGGGTGAGTCGGGGCGTTCGGGGTCCGGAGTCGTGAGACTCGACGTCGGGGGCTGAGCAGGTCGCCCCTCTGCGCCGAGCACGAGGTTGTGGTCGTTATCCACCGGTTAGCGACCGGAGCCTCGTTCTCGACTGCGCGGAACCTCGAGCTCGACAGGACGAGCGACCCCGACCGGGCGGGGCCCGAACCTCCTCCGTCCGGCGAGCGCCCGTCCACCGAGTGCTGTCGTGTCTCGGTCCTCCGAGCGTCGTCACGCTCCACCCGCTCGCCCTGTTCGGCTCGCCCGAGCAGGCACGCTCCGGTGTCGACCGATGGGCAGTCCTCCCCGTTGAGCCGCGGTGCCCCGGCCGTTACTGTTCCCAGGCGGTGGTCGTCGGACCACCACGACGAGAGGTGGACCCCGTGGCGTGGTGGGAGGACGAGAAGCCGAGCCTGGCCGACCAGCTCGCGGACTCGAGCAGGCCGACGAGGTCGGCCTCGCGCTACACGACCGACCATTCCCGCAGCTGGGGGAGCCTGCCGCTGTGGCTGCTGCTCGGGACCGCGATCACGGCCGTGGGCGGTGCTGTCCTCTGGTTGGCGCAGTCGGCCGTGACGGTCTGCCTCGGCGTGACGGTGCTGGCGCTCGGGCTGTTCTACCTGAGCCAGTACGGGGTCCTGGCGTTCTACGTGCTGCAGGTCGGTCGGCTGCGTGACCGGCGCACCGCGGCGGCGCTCGCGCACGAGCCGGCGCCGGCTCTGACCGACGACGACGTCCGCCAGTTCCACGTCCCCGTCCGCCCCTCGTTCGCAGGGCCGGCGCGGCTGGGCCTCCTGGACCCCGGGGAGGGTCCGACGCCCCCGGCGATGCGCGTCGCCCGGATCGTCGGAGGCTCCTGCACCGCGGTCTTCATGGTGGGAGCGGTCGCGACGATCGTGGCGGGCTGGGCCTCGCGGTCCTGACCGGCACGGCCGAGCCCTCTCCAGGTGCCGAGAACGGGGTTGCGGTCGTTATCCGGTGGATAACGACCGCAACCCCGTTCTCGACTGCGCGGAACCTCGTGCTCGGCACCGACCGGGGCGCGGAACCCGGCACCCGGCACCCGGCACCCGGCAGACGCCCGACGCCCGACGCCTCGAAGACCTCAGCACGAGCACCCCAGCAGAACCCCGCCCCCGCGCAGGGCCCCGCGCTCAGCCCGCCGAGCGCAGCCGCAGCGAGTTCCCGACGACTAGCACCGAGCTCATGGCCATCGCCGCGCCCGCGATCATCGGGTTGAGCAGGCCGGCCGCCGCGAGCGGGATCGCCGCCACGTTGTAGGCGAACGCCCAGAACAGGTTCTGCTTGATGATGCGCAGGGTCCGGCGCGAGAGTCGGATCGCCGTCGCGGTCGAGCGCAGGTCGCCCCGGACGAGCGTGATGTCGCTCGCCTCGATCGCGACGTCGGTGCCCGTGCCCATGGCCAGGCCGAGGTCCGCCCCGGCGAGGGCTGCGGCGTCGTTCACGCCGTCCCCGACCATCGCGACGACCCGGCCCTCGGCGCGCAGCCGCGCGACGACGTCGACCTTGTCCTGCGGCAGGACCTGCGCGATCACGTCCTCCTCCGCGATGCCGACCTGCCGCGCGGCGACCCGGGCCGCGCCGGCGTTGTCGCCCGTGAGGAGGATCGGCCGCAGGCCCAGCTCGCGGAGCTCGGCCACGGCCTGGGCCGAGGTCTCCTTGACGGGGTCGCGCAGGACGAGGACGCCCTGGGCCGTGCCGTTCCAGGCGACGACGACGGCGGTCGCGCCCGTGGACTCGGCCTCGTCGAACGCCCGGCGCAGGTCGGTCCCTGCGGCGTCGGGGCGAGCGTCGTCCCCGGGGCTCGCCGGCTCCGCCGCCTCGAACGCGATGCCCTGCTCGGCGAGCCACGACGGGCGGCCGACCAGGACCCGATGCGCGTTGAGCGCCCCGGCGGGGGACAGGCCCGAGTGCGCGGTCCGGACCAGGCCGCTGACCCCGCCACCGGGCGAGCTCACGAAGTCGAAGACCTGCGCAGAGCCGATCACGACGCCGTCGGCGCCGGTCTCGACGGCGGCCGCGGACGACGACCGGTCGGGGGAAGTCGCGAGAGCCGCTGTTCCGCCCTGGTCCGCACCGGTACCGCCAGCACCGGTACCGCCAGCGCCGGCCGGCACCTCACGAGCAGTAGCTGACCCGACCTCCGCGACCTGCGCCGCAGCGGCCGCGACGGCCTGCGCGATCGGGTGCTCGCTCAGCCCTTCCACCGCGCCGGCGAGGCGCAGGGCGTGGTGAGCGGCGCCGTCGGGCCCCTCGCTCGGCGAGCCGGCAGCAGCCCGCGCCGCCTCCGACCCCAGGTCGAGCTCTCCCTCGCGCGTGACCACGCGCTCGAGCGCCATGCGGCCCTGCGTCACGGTGCCGGTCTTGTCGAGCACGATCGTGTCGACGCGGCGGGTGGACTCGAGGACCTCGGGTCCCTTGATGAGGATGCCGAGCTGCGCGCCCCGGCCCGTCCCGACGAGCAGGGCGGTCGGCGTCGCGAGCCCCAGCGCGCACGGGCACGCGATGATCAGCACGGCCACGGCCGCCGTGAAAGCGAACTGCGTGCTCGCCCCCGCGAGCAGCCACCCGCCGAGCGTGAGCACGGCCAGGACCAGCACGATCGGCACGAACACGGCCGAGATGCGGTCCGCGAGGCGCTGCACGGGAGCCTTGCCCGTCTGCGCCTGGCTCACGAGGCGCCCGATCTGGGCGAGCGTCGTCTCCTCGCCCACGCGCGTCGCGCGGACGAGCAGGTGGCCCGAGGTGTTGACGGTCGCGCCCGTGACGTCGTCGCCCGGAGTCACGTCGACGGGCACGGGCTCGCCCGTCAGGAGCGAGGTGTCGACGGCGGAGCTGCCCTCGACCACGACGCCGTCGGTCGCGACCTTCTCGCCCGGGCGGACCGTGAACAGGTCGCCCTCGCGCAGGGTCGAGACGGGCACGCGCTCCGTCACACGCTGGCCGTCGGGGCCGGTCGTGACGCGCTCGGCGTCCTTGGCGCCCATCGCGAGGAGCGAGCGCAGCGCGTCGCCGGCCTTGCGGCGCGAGCGGTGCTCGGACCAGCGGCCCGCGAGGAGGAACGTCGTGACGACGGCGGCGACCTCGAAGTAGAGCTCGGGCATCGCTGCATGCTCGCGCGAGGGCAGCAGCGAGACCGACATGCGCATGCCGATCTCGCCCGCACCGCCGAGCAGGAGCGCCCACAGCGACCACAGGGTCGCGGCGATCACGCCGATCGACACGAGCGTGTCCATGGTCGACGCGCCGTGGCGGGCCGCGCGGAAGGCCGCGGTGTGGAAGGGCCACGCGCCCCACGTCACGACCGGCAGGGCCAGCGCCGTGACGACCCACTGCCACCCCGGGAACTGGAGCGCCGGGATCATCGAGAGCAGCACGACGGGCAGCGTGAGGACCGCGGCGACCTTGAGGCGGCGGCCGAGGTCGGCGCCACGGTCGCGCGTGGGGGCCGAGGTGTCGGTCGACGGGGGCGTCGTGGGGGCCGGGGTCGCCGGCCGGGGCGCGGCCGTGGTCGTCGTCGGGGTCCCGCCGGCGGGAGCGGTCCCCGAGGTGCCGACGGCCGTCGACGTCGCGCCGCTCACCGCGGCGGGCGCCGTGACCGTCGCCGTGACCGGCGCCGCGACGGGCGACGCGGCCGCCGCCTTGGCGGCGACCGCGGGTGCGGCCGCCCGGCGGCCCGTGACCCGCGCCTGGTAGCCGGCCTTCTCGACGGCCGCGACGAGCTCGGCGTCGGTCACGCCGTCGGGCAGCACGACGTGCGCGCTCTCGAGCGGCAGGTTCACGGTGGCCTCGACGCCGTCGACGCGGTTGAGCCGCTTCTCGACGCGTGCGACGCACGACGCGCACGTCATGCCCTCGATCGCGAGGTCGACCTCGACGAACGTGGGGCCGGCGGTCAGGCCGGTGGGGGTGGTCATGGGTGCTCCTCGAGAGTCCGGTGGTGCGTCCGGCGGGTTGCGCCGGGTGGGGTCTCCGCCGCGGTCCGCTGTGCGCGGGCGGGGGCGGTGGGCGCACGCCGGGGTGGGGGTGCGCGGCGCGGGCGGCCTGGGTCAGCGGCGTGAGGGGCGCGGCCGAGGTGTCGGCAAGCGGCCCGCGGGTGGAGCGGTGCCCGACGACGGAGCGTGGGCCGGGAGTCCGGCCGGTGCTCCGTCGTCGGACGGGTCGTCGGGCGAGGCGTCAGGCCTTCGGGACCTGGAGGTCGTACGTCTTCTCGGCCGGGGTGGCGTCCGCCGCGGAGTCCGTGCCGCAGCCGCAGCCGCAGTTGTGCGCCTTGCGGTCCGCCGCCTGCTCGGCCGACTGCGCGGCCTGGGCGTTCAGCTGGACCTCGTAGCTGGCGACCTCGTAGCCGGCCTCGTCCACGGCCTCGCGCAGCGCGGCCTCGTCGAGCGGCTCGTCGGAGAACACGGTGACCTCGGAGGCCCCGCCGACGTTCAGGTCGACGCTGATGTTCTCGACGCCGGCGACCGCGCCGACGTCCTTGGTGACGTGCGAGACGCAGTTGCCACAGGTCATGCCGGTGACGCCGAGGGTGGTGACGGTGCTCATGGGTGCTCCTTGGGAGGGGTGGGTTGTCAGCTGCGGACGAGGCGTGCGATGGCCTCGGACGCCTCGCGGACCTTGGCGGCGCCCTCGGCCTCGGAGGACCGGGCGGCGTCGACGACGCAGTGACCGAGGTGGTCCTCGACGAGTCCGATGGACACCGCCTGGAGGGCCTTGGTCACTGCGGAGACCTGGGTGAGGATGTCGATGCAGTAGACGTCCTCGTCGATCATGCGGGCGATCCCGCGGACCTGCCCCTCGATGCGGCGCATGCGCTTGAGGTAGGCCTCCTTGTCGGAGGCGTACCCGTGCGGGCCGGTGTGGGCAGGGGCAGCGCCCGGCTCGACCGGGTGCTGGGTGGTCGTGTCGCTCATGCTGGGCCTCCGTGATCGCTCGCTCGGATACCCCTGTGGGGTACCGCTCTTCAAAGATACCCCTGAGGGGTATCAGGTTGTCAAGGGGTCGAAGGTCCCTCCGGGCCACGGACCCGCCTCTCTCCCCGCTCGCCCGGCCCGCTCGCTGCGACGAATGCGCCGTTCGCCACGACATGGGGCCGTTTCGGGTGTTCGATGAGAACCGAACAGCCCGCACGGACGGTGCTCCAGCGTTCCTGGCGGGACTCGACCCGACGTCAGGAGCCCACCATGACAACGCAGGACCCGATCCTCACCGCCTTCTCCTCCGCCGCCAAGCAGGTCTGGTACTGGCCCGTGATCCGCGGCGTGATCGCGATCCTCTTCGGCATCGTCGCGCTCGCGTGGCCGGAGATCACGGCCGTCGTCTTCATCTGGATCGTCGCCATCTTCACGCTCGTCGACGGGCTGTTCGAGATCGTCGAGGGCATCCGGCGCCGGGGGACCGGCGGCACCGCCGCGCTCGTCACGGTGGGTCTCGTGAGCGTCGCGGTCGGCGTCGTGCTGCTCGTGTGGCCCGGCAAGACCGCCGAGGTCCTGGTGTGGATCGTCGGTCTGTGGGCCGTGGTCCTCGGGATCTTCCAGGCGATCGCGAGCATCGAGCTGCGCAAGGTCCCCGGCAGCGGCTGGGGCTGGGGAGTCTTCGCGGGCCTGCTGTCGCTCGTGTTCGGTCTGCTCGTGCTCTTCAACGTCGGCGCGGGCGTCGTGTCGATCGTCTGGATCCTCGCGATCGTGGCCCTCGTGTGGGGCATCTCGCTCATCGCGTTCGGCTTCCAGATCCGCAGCCTCGGGAAGAAGGCCGGCCAGATCAGCTACTGACCGGCCCCCGTCGGTCGGGCGCCGCTCGACCGACGGGTCCGCCTGCCGCGCCGTGCACCACGGCGTGGCAGGGAACGAGGTGAGCGGCGCCGTCGGGCACGGAGGAAGGTGCCCGACGGCGCCGCTCACCCGCCAGGACACCTCACCCCGCGCCCGGGCAGGGCGTGCAGGGCTCAGGCCGTGGCTCGCGCCGCGGCCTTCGCTCCGTCCGGGAGCGCTGCGAGGATGCGCTCGACCGCGGCGTCGTCGTGCGCCGACGACACGAACCACGCCTCGAAGACCGACGGCGGCAGGTTGACCCCGGCGTCGAGCATCGCGTGGAAGAACGCCTTGTAGCGGAACGCCTCCTGCGCCTGCGCCTGGGCGTAGTTGCGGACCCCGGCCGAGGCCGCGAAGTCGCCGAACATGATCGAGAACAGGTTGCCCGAGCGCTGCAGGCGGTGCGCGACGCCCTCGGCGGCCAGCGCCGCGCTCGCGGCGTCACCCACGACCTGGGCGACGTGGTCGACGCGCGCGTAGACGGCGTCGTCGGCCAGGCGCAGCGTCGCGAGGCCCGCCGCGACCGCGACCGGGTTCCCCGAGAGCGTGCCCGCCTGGTAGACCGGGCCGAGCGGCGCGAGCTGGTCCATGATCGACGCCGGTCCGCCCAGCGCGGCGACGGGCATGCCGCCGCCGACGACCTTGCCGAACGTGAAGAGGTCGGGCGTGTACTCGGGGACGGCGCCCGAGGCCGCACCCGATTCCAGGCCCCACCAGCCGCTCGGGCCCACCCGGAAGCCCGTGAGGACCTCGTCGAGGATCAGCAGCGCGCCGTGCGCGGACGTGATGCGGCGCAGTCCCTCGTTGAAGCCGGGCGCGGGAGGCACGATCCCCATGTTCGCCGGAGCGGCCTCCGTGATGACCGCGGCGATCTCCGAGCCGCGCTCGGTGAACGCGCGCTCGACGGCCTCGAGGTCGTTGTAGGGCAGCACGAGGGTCTCGGCCGCGCTGGCCTCGGTCACGCCGGCCGAGCCGGGCAGCGCGAGCGTCGCGACGCCCGAGCCCGCCTCGGCGAGCAGCGAGTCGACGTGCCCGTGGTAGCAGCCCGCGAACTTGACGACCAGGTTGCGGCCCGTGAAGCCGCGCGCGAGGCGCACCGCGGTCATGGTCGCCTCGGTGCCCGTCGAGACCAGGCGCACGCGCTCGGCGGCGGGGACCCGACGACGGACCTCCTCCGCGAGGTCGACCTCGCCCAGCGTCGGGGCGCCGAACGACAG
Organism: Oerskovia sp. NPDC060338; assembly: GCF_042726295.1. Classification (NCBI taxonomy): domain Bacteria; kingdom Bacillati; phylum Actinomycetota; class Actinomycetes; order Micrococcales; family Cellulomonadaceae; genus Oerskovia; species Oerskovia sp. NPDC060338. The sequence continues at coordinate 291,827 of NZ_JBHXCQ010000001.1, read as the reverse complement.
CCCGCGTGCCGCGGCGTCCTGCACGGCCGCGACGACCGCGGGGTGCGCGTGGCCCAGGAGCGCGGGGCCCCACGAGCACACGAGGTCGACGTACTCGCGGCCCGTGACGTCCGTGACGTACGCGCCGCGCGCGCTCGCGATGAAGCGCGGGTCGCCGCCGACCGAGCCGTAGGCCCGCACGGGCGAGTTCACGCCGCCGGGGATCGCGCCCTGGGCGCGCACGAACGCCGCGTGGTTGTCGTGGAGGGTGGTCGCGTGCGCCGGGGAGCCGGCCGGGTGGATCGTCATCGGTGTCACCGAATCCATTCTGCGATCTCGAGGGCCCAGTAGGTCAGGATGATGTCGGCGCCCGCGCGCTTGATGCCGAGCACGGACTCCAGGACGGCGCCGCGCCGGTCGATCCAGCCGTTCGCGGCCGCCGCCTCGATCATCGCGTACTCGCCCGAGACCTGGTAGGCGGCGACGGGGACGTCGCTGCGCTCGGCCACGGCCGCGAGCACGTCGAGGTACGAGCCTGCGGGCTTGACCATGACCATGTCGGCGCCCTCGGCGAGGTCGAGGTCGGCCTCGCGCAGGCCCTCGCGGAAGTTCGCGGAGTCCATCTGGTAGGTGCGGCGGTCGCCCTGGAGCGTCGAGTCGACGGCCTCGCGGAACGGCCCGTAGAACGCGCTCGCGTACTTGGCGCTGTACGCCAGGATGCTCACGTCCGTGTGCCCGGCGTCGTCGAGGGCCTCGCGGATCACGGCGACCTGGCCGTCCATCATGCCCGACGGCGCCACGACCTCCGCGCCCGCCTCGGCCTGGGTCAGGGCCATCGAGGCGTAGCGGACCAGGGTCTCGTCGTTGTCGACGACCAGCTCGCCGTCCGGGCCGGCCGTCAGGACCCCGCAGTGGCCGTGGTCGGTGAACTCGTCGAGGCACAGGTCGGCCATGACGACGGGGCCCGGCCGGCCTGTGCCCGCGGTGGCGTCCCGGGCCGCGTCGCGCGCGATGCGGATCGCCCGGTTGAGGATCCCGTCGGGGGCGTCGGCCTGCGAGCCGGTCGCGTCGCGGTGCTCGGGGATGCCGAACAGCATGACGCCGCCGACCCCGGCCGCGGCGGCCTGCGCGACGGCCTCGGCGAGGCTCGCCTCGGTGTGCTGCACGATGCCCGGCATGGAGCCGAGGGGCTTGGGCTCGGTCAGGCCCTCCTTGATGAACAGGGGGAGCACGAGGTCGGCGGCGTGCAGCCGCGTCTCGGCGACGAGCCGGCGCATCTGCGGGGTCGAGCGCAGGCGGCGGGGACGGATCACGGGAGGTTCCTGCCTTCTGTGGGGGAGAGGGAGTCGGAGTCGAGCAGGGGAGCGGGGGGGAGTGTCGCGGGGCCGTGCGGACGGGTCGGCAGCGACGCGGAGCACCGCTGCGGCCAGCGCCTCGTCGGTCGCCCTGTCTGCCACGGCGTCGACCCGCAGCCCGACCGCGTGCGCGGCCTCCGCCGTCGGCTCCCCGATCGCGACGCCCGCGACGCGCGGGTCGGCGCCGAGCTGGGCCGCGACCTCGCGCGCCACGCTGCCCGACGTCAGCACGACCACGTCGACCGCACCCGCCCGCCACGCCTCGACGACCTCCGGGGAGAGCGCGTGCGACACCGTCCGGTACGCCGTCACGACGTGGACGTCCCAGGCGCGCTCGCGCAGGCCCTCGGCCATGGTGGGCTTCGCGAGGTCGCCCTGCGGCACGAGCACGCGGCCGCTCGTGCCGGCGGGCGCGCCGTCCGCGGCGGACCGGGCGTCCGCCCGGTGCGCCTCCGACAGGTGGTCGAACGCCGCGAGCAGGCCGCGCGCCGAGTTCACGGCCGCCTCGAGGTCCACGCGGACCCCCGCGGCCTCGAGCGCGCGTCGCGTCGCCGGCCCGACCGCGGCCCACCGCGTGCCAGGTCCCACGGAGCCTGCGGCCCCCTCGCGACCCGACACCTCGGCGAGGGACCGTCCGCGGCGCGTGGCGCTCGCGGTCAGCTCGTCGATCGCGTTGACGCTCGTCACCACGACCCAGGCGAAGGCCCCGCGCGCGAGGTCCGCGACGGCGGCGTCCATGGCCGCGGTGTCCTCGATGGGTGCGCGTTCGATCGCGGGGCTCACGAGCACGGTCGCGCCCTGCGTGCGCAGCCGTGCGGCGAGGGGCTCGGCCCGCTCGGGCGAGCGCGGCACCAGGACGGTGGTCCCGGCCAGCGGTCCGGCGGCGCCGGCCGGTCCGGAGGCGGTCGGGGCGTCCGCAGCGGGCGCGTCCTCCTGCCCGACGTCGTCGCTCGCGGTGGCCGGACGGGCGGGAGTCTCGGTGGGGGTGTCCGCGGCGTCGGTGCGCTGCGGCGACGACTGCACCGGCGGCAGCTCGCGCCCGCGCTGGGGGTCGCGCAGCCTGCCTGGCATCAGTGCTGCTCCGGGTTCACGGGGGCGTCGGTGCCGCCGACCGTGAGCTCGTCGGCAGCGTCGGTGGGTGCGGTGCCGGGGGCCCAGAGCGCCGACGCCTCGGCAACGGGGAGCGAGCCACCGCCGGGACCGGTCGCACGCAGGGGCGCGAGCTCGGCGGCCCCTCCGGCCAGCAGGGCGTCCGCGACCTCGACGCCCAGGGCGCGGGCGAGCGCGTCCGACGCGTCGTCGGCACCGGCCGTCCGGGGAGCACCGGCCCCGCCGGCCGAGTGGCCGCCGACGACCGCGGGCAGCGCGACCCGGGCCGAGTGCGTGAGGACCTGCCCGCCGTCGAGCCGGGCCACGACCGCGGAGAGGCGGAGCTGGTCGTCCTCGACCACCGCGTGAGCGCCGACGGGGGCCGCGCACCCGGCCTCGAGCCGGGCGAGCAGCGCACGCTCGGCGAGGACCGCGAGGCGGGTCGGGAGGTGGTCGAGGCCCGCGACGACCTCGGCGAGGTCGAGGGGCTGGCGTGTGCCGCCGTCGGGCAGGAGGTCGAACGAGGACAGGGGCGAGAGGTCGGCGGTGCGGACCTCGACGCCCAGCGCGCCCTGCCCGGGGGCCGGGGCCATGACGCGCACGTCGATGACCTCGGAGACCGCGTCGAGGCGCCCCAGGCGCGAGAGCCCTGCGTACGCGAGGACGACCGCGTCGAGGTCCGCGTCGGGGCCGAGGGCGCGCGCGAGGCGCGTGTCGACGTTGCCGCGGATGTCGAGCACGTCGAGGTCGGGGCGGACCGCGAGGAGCTGGGCCGCCCGTCGCGGCGACCCGGTGCCGACCCTGGCGCCGCGCGGCAGGGTCTCGAGCGTCCAGCCGTTGCGCGCGCACAGGACGTCGCGCGGGTTCTCACGCTCGGGGGTCACGAGGGTCAGTCCCTCGGCCGCACCGGTGGGCAGGTCCTTGAGGGAGTGGACGGCGACGTCGCAGCGGCCGTCGAGCAGCGCCTCGCGCAGCGCGGTCACGAACACCCCGGTGCCGCCCATGGAGGCGAGCGATCCCGAGCGGACGTCGCCCTCGGTGCGGATGCGCACGATCTCGACCGGGTGCCCGGTCAGCTGCTCGATGCGCCTGGCGACGAGTCCCGTCTGGGTCGTCGCGAGGGCGCTGCCACGGGTTCCGACACGAATGCTCACGCTCCTAGTCTCCTCTGCGCGGCGGCATTGTCGAAATGCGTGCGAAGGTGTTTGGCGCGACATTCTGCGGAAAGGCGACGCGAGTGACATCGACCTGACAGGAGGTCAGAACAAGAAGACGAATTGTCAGGACGTTCGGCCGAGAAAATGCGGACGACATCGCGTGCCGTCCGCATTTCTCGGAGATCAGAGCTGCTCGGCGCAGTCCTGCGCGTGCCCGACGATCGCCGCGAGCCCCGTGCCCGCGATCCAGCCACCCGTGACCCCGAGCCCGTCGACGTGCGAGACCCGCTCGACGAACGCCGCGACCTCGCGCCGGTACACGGGCGTGGGCGGGGGGAGCGACCCGTTCCAGCGCGTCGACAGGTGCTCGCGCACCTTGCCGTCGAGGTCGACCCCGAGCAGCACCGAGGCGTCGCGCACGACCTGGTCCACGGTCGGCTCGACGGTCTCGCCGATGCGCCCGTAGCTCAGGCGCACCACGTGGTTCCCCGGCCCGACGGCGCCCGCCACCCGGGCGGCCAGCCACGGCCACTTCGCGGTCGAGTGGGTCAGGGCCTTGGCCTGGACCGGGTCGTGCGCGCCTGCCCGGTGGTTCTCGTCGCGCGTCGACCACGTGCGGGGCTTCGGCGCGACCAGCAGGCCGCTGCCCCGCGGGGCGGCGTCGAGCTCGGGGGCCTCGACCAGGAGCGTCACGAGACGGATGTCGGCACCGGGCTCGGGGTCCGGCACCGGGTCGGCCGTGCGGCCCGCGAGCGGGGACACCAGGTCCACGACCGCGGGGGTCGTGACCAGGAGCCGCGGGGCCCGGAAGGTCGTGGGGCCGCCGGGGCCCTCGGCCTGGACGCTCCACCCCTGGTCGCCGTCGCGGTCCAGCCCGACCACCTCGTGGCGCGCGAGCAGCACCCCGGCCGGGCCCGCGCTCCCGGCGGGAGCAGCGGCGTCGGGCGCGTCGTCCGTGACCGCGAGCGTGAGCTCCTCGACGAGGCGGTGCATGCCGCCCTCGATGCCGCGGACCGCCGAGCCCGCCGGCGCCTGGGCGCGCAGGGCCGCGACCGCACGGGTCAGCGAGCCCTCGCGGGCGTAGGCCTCGCGCAGGCCCGGGGCCACGGCGTCGACGTCGAGCCGTTCGAGCGGTGCCGAGTGGACGCCCGCGGCGACCGGGGCGACGAGGCGCTCCGCGACGCGGCGGCCCACGCGCGAACGGGTGAACGTCTCGAGGTTCTCCTCGTCGACCCAGCGCCGCGGCTTGATGCGGTCCATGCCCGCGCGCAGCGCGCCCGGCCAGCCGACCGCGCGGCGCACGTCGGCCGCGAACGGGTGGGCCGGGATGCCCATGATCCCCGCCTTCGGCAGCGGGAACGCGCGGCTCGCGGCGTAGCCCCACGCGCTGATCGGGGCAGGCTCGACGACCGTCAGGCCCAGAGCGGACACCAGGTCGCCCACGGCCGACCCGCGCGCCGCGAAGGACTCGGCGCCCACGTCGACCGACAGTCCCGTCGAGCCCAGCTTGTCGCCGTGCACCGGCCCGCCCGGGCGGTCGGCCGCCTCCAGGACGAGGACCCGCAGGCCTCGGCGGCGCAGCGTGCGCGCGGCGGTCAGGCCGGCCACGCCGGCGCCCACGACGACAGCGTCGAACGTGGTGGGGGAGTTGCCGGTCGATCCATCAGCAGCGGGGTGCACACGTCCAGTGTGCCCCCGCCGCGAGGGTGTGTCAGACCAGGCGTCGCCCCGGGGTCACGCCTGGTCCGACACGTTCCGGACGGAATGGACGAGCTCGACGACCCGGGTCAGGACCGTCGGGTCGGTCTCGGGCGGCACGCCGTGCCCGAGGTTCACCACGTGGCCCGGCGCAGCGCTCCCACGGCGCAGGACGTCGAGGACGTGCGCCTCGAGCACGGGCCACGGCGCGGCCAGCAGGGCCGGGTCGATGTTGCCCTGGACCGGCACGTACCCCCCGAGCGTCGCCGCGGCCTCGTCGAGCGGGGTGCGGTAGTCCACGCCCACGGTCGGGTGCGTCACCCCGGCCTCGGTGAGCGCGTCACGCATGGCCCCGAGCAGGTGCCCGGTGCCCGTCCCGAAGTGGATCGCGGGCACCCCCAGGTCGCTGACCTGCGACAGCGCGACCGTGCTGCCCGGCTTGGCACCCGCGAGGTAGTCCTCGAGCGACAGGCTGCCGGCCCACGAGTCGAACAGCTGGGCCGCGCTGGCCCCGGCCAGGACCTGAGCGCGCAGGAACGCCCCCGTGATCTGTGCGGTCCACGCCGTCAGGCGGGCCCACGACTCGGGGTCCGCGTGCATGAGCGTGCGCGCCGCGAGGTGGTCGCGCGACGGGCGCCCCTCGACCAGGTACGCCGCGAGCGTGAACGGCGCGCCCGCGAACCCGATGAGGGGCGTCGACCCGAGTGCCGCGACCGTGAGCGCGACGGCCTCCGTCACGGGCGCGAGCGACTCCGGGGTGAGCTCGTGCTCGACGAGGCGAGCGACGTCGTCGGGCGTCCGGTAGGCCTGCCCCATGACCGGGCCGACGCCCGGCACGATGTCCACGTCGACCCCCGCGAGCTTGAGCGGGATGACGATGTCCGAGAAGAAGATGCCCGCGTCCACGCCGTGGCGGCGGACCGGCTGGAGCGTGATCTCGCTCGCCAGGTCCGGGCGCAGGCATGAGTCGAGCATCCCGACGCCCTGGCGCAGCTCGCGGTACTCGGGCAGGGACCGGCCGGCCTGCCGCATGAACCACACGGGTGTGGTTTCCGGGCGGTCGCCGCGCAAAGCGCGCACGAGGGGAGAATTCGTCGTCCGGCCGTCGACGAGAGGGTGGTTGTCTGAAAGCGCGGTGAACGTCACAAGAACCGATTCTGCCGTGCGCGCAGAGGAATGATTCAATCGGAGCACTGTGGTTCTCCTGTCGATGACTGCAAGTCACCACGAGCTGGACATGTCCACCCTCGAGCTCCTCTCCACCGGAGCCGCGTCGGTCGGACGGGCAGCCGTCGAGACCTGCGAAGCGATCACCGGTGCCGTCGTCGTCGCGACGTGCAACCGGTTCGAGGTGTACCTGGACGTCGACTCGCCCGTGGACGGGCGGGGCGTGCAGCACGCGTCGCACGAGGTCGCGCGGCTCGTCGCCGCGGCGTCGGGAGTCTCCGAGGACGTCGCCGTGGGTGCGTTCTCGACCCGTACCGGGCCCGACGTCGCCGCTCACCTCTTCGAGGTCGCCGCGGGCCTGGACTCCATGGTCGTGGGCGAGCGCGAGATCGCCGGGCAGGTCAAGCGCGCGCTCGAGGAAGCACGCGAGGGCGGCGCGACGTCGTCCACGCTCGAGCTCCTGTTCCAGACCGCGTCCCGGACGTCCAAGAAGATCAGCAACGAGACGACGCTCGGGGGCAACGGCCGGTCGGTCGTGTCGCTGGGGCTCGACCTCGCGAGCGCCGAGCTCCCGCCGTGGCGCCAGGTCCGGACCGTGCTCATCGGCACGGGCTCGTACGCCGGGGCGTCGCTCGCAGCGCTGCGAGCGCGGGGCTGCGAGGACGTGCGCGTGTACTCGGGGTCGGGGCGTGCCGAGCAGTTCGCGGCCGACCGCGGCGCGGTCGCCGTGACGGACCTCGTGACGGCTCTCGAGGACGCGGACCTCGTGGTCTCGTGCAGCGGGGCACGGGGGCGGGTGCTGGCCGGTGGCGCTCCGACCGTGACCGAGCCGGGTGCCGGAGGCGACCAGGTGCCCGCCGAGGGGGCCGAGCTCCCTGGCGACCCTGACGCGCTCCTGGGCGGTGACGCGCTAGGCCACGTGCTCGACGCCGCGGCGGTCGTCCGCGCCCGGTCGCGCGCCGCGGAGGCCGCGGGCGACGAGGCCCCGCACCGGCCCATGGTGGTCCTCGACCTGGCGCTGCACCGTGACGTCGACCCGCGCGTCGCGGACCTCGACGGCGTCCTGCTCTACGACCTGGCCTCCCTCAAGGCGCACTCACCCGCGCTGGGGTCGCTCGTCGTCGGGCAGGCGCGGCGGATCGTGGACCGTGCGACGCAGGACTTCGAGGAGACGCGCCTGGGGCGGGCGGCCGACACGGCCGTCGTCGAGCTGCTCGACGACGCCGACCGACGGATCGCCGCCGAGGTCGCCGAGCGCGTGGCCGGACGCCGGGCCGCGGGGACCGAGGTCGACGAGGCCGAGGCCGAGGCGCTCACCCGCTCGGTCCGTCGTCGTGTGCACGCCGACCTGCACGACGCGATCGTGGCGGCTCGGGCGTCGGCGCTCGCGGTGGCTCAGGCCGAGGCCTCGGCCGTGGTGGCCGACGCCGAGGCGGCTCTGCGCGGCGCCGGGACGAGCGGGTCCGACGTCGAGGTGTGCGCGGGGCGCTGAGCCCCTACTCGGTGTGCCGAGCACGAGGTTGCGGTCGTTCTCGGGCTGTTCTCGACCGCAACCCCGTGCTCGACCGACCGCAACCTCGTGCTCGACCGCGGGAAGTGCCCCTCAGGCCGCGAGCACGCCCGCGTCGACCAGGTGCTCCAGGACGATCCGGCCCGCGGGCGGGACGCGGTGGGCCTCGCTCCCCGTGACCCACGTGAGCTCGCCGACCTCGGCGCGCGGGGCAGGCTCGGGCGAGCCCGGCAACGGCTCGGCGTAGAAGCAGTGCATCCGCACGAGCCGCCCGTCGAGCCCGTGACCGGGCGCCTCGGCGACGAGGCCCGAGCGGACCGTCGCCGGGTCGAGCAGGACGCCGAGCTCCTCCTCGATCTCGCGGACGAGCGCCTCGGTGTCGCTCTCGCCCGGGTCGAGCTTGCCGCCCGGCATGAAGAACAGCTCGTTGTCGCGGCTGCGGACGACGAGCAGCCGCCCGTCGCGGACGTGGATCCAGCCGACGGTCTTCAGGGGGGTCGTGGGAGTGTCGAGGGAGGTCACGGTCGACATCCTTCCACCCGGTGCGTCGCCGTCGGCGGCCGGTCGCGACGTCGTCGTCGGCACCGCGAGACCCAGGTCGCCGGGAACCCGCCGATAGTTCCGTTTCAGAACGAAAGTCGATACTGTGCCGATCGCGGACGGGCCCTACGGTGCCTGCCGCGACGACGACAGGTCACGCGCGGCACCGCCCGCCCGATCGGACGGAGAGCTCGATGGGATTCATCAAGGCCTTTGCTGGTGCCCTCGGAGGCACGCTCGCGGACCAGTGGAAGGACTTCCTCGCGCCGCCCACGAACCTCGCGCCGACCGCAGCGCTCTTCCCGGCGGTCGCGCAGGGGCAGAACGCCGGTCGTGGCTCCAACACCAAGGGCTCGGCGAACATCATCACCAACGGGAGCCGGTTCGTCGTCCCCGAGGGGTACGGGCTCCTGACGTTCCAGGACGGTGCGCTCACGGGCTTCGTGGCCGAGCCGGGCGGGTACCTGTTCACGTCCGACGACCAGAACTCCCAGTCGATCTTCGCCGACAACGGCTTCCTGAGCCCGCTGATCAAGACCACGTGGGAGCGGTTCAAGTTCGGCGGGCAGCCCGGGTCCCAGCAGCTCGGCTTCTACGTGAACCTCAAGGAGCTGCCGAACAACCGGTTCGGGACCCAGTCGGAGATCTACTGGGACGACGCCTACCTCGGCGCCCAGGTCGGAGCCGTGACCCGCGGGACCTACACGCTGCGCATCGTCGACCCCATCCTGTTCGTCAAGCAGTTCGTGCCGCTGACCTACCTCGGTGCGAGTGCCAAGGTCTTCGACTTCTCCGACCTCGACAACGACGCCGCGAGCCAGCTCTTCACCGAGGTCGTCGGATCGCTCGCGGCCGCCTTCTCGAGCTACACCAACGACCCGGACAAGGGGAACCGGATCACCCGGATCCAGAGCGACTCGGTCGGGTTCGCGCAGTCGTTGGCGGGCGCGGTCGAGGAGGGCTACCAGTGGACGTCCTACCGGGGCCTGTCGATCGTCAAGGTCGCGCTCGCCGCGATCGAGTACGACGAGGACACCAGGGCGCTGCTGAGCGACGTCAAGAAGGCCGACGCGCTCGCCGGCGCTCGGGGCAACTCGTTCCTCCAGCAGGCTGCCGCGCGCGGCATCCAGGCTGCCGGCGAGAACCCGGGCGGTGCCGGAGGCGGTGCGAACATGGCGATCCTCGGCATGGGGATGAACGCTGCGGGCGGCGCGATGGCCGGGCTCCAGCAGCCCGTCGTCCCGCTCCAGCAGGTTCCCGCGCAGGCTGCGCCGGTCGCGACCGCTGCGGCTCCGGCCGCCGAGGACCCGGTCGCGAAGCTCACGCAGCTCAAGGCCATGCTCGACCAGGGGCTCATCACGCAGGCGGACTACGACGCCGCCAAGGCCAAGGTCCTCGGGTTCTGAGGGACCGGCGATGACCGTCCACGAGCCGGAGGCGGCTGTCCCGCCGTCGGCCCCACAGCCTGCCGTCCTGCCTGCCGAGGCCCAGCCGTCCGCCGGCCCCCGGCCGGACGGGCCGGCGGTCGTCCGCACGGACGCCGGCGCCAGCGACGGCCTGGTCAAGTGCTCACGGTGCGGGGCGACCGAGATCTCGCTCAACGTCGCGACCGGGAACCTGCGCTGCGGGTTCTGCCGCTACGAGTGGGCGAGCGCGGGGACCATCGCCGACCTCGGCCTCGACGGCGACATCGGCGCGCTGCGCGGGGTCGTCGTCGGGTCCGGCACGGCCGCGATCGTCCCGGGGACCGACGAGGTCCTCACGTTCCGGTGCTCGGCGTGCGGCGCGGACGTCGTCGTCGACACCGCGCACGGCACGCAGGCGCGCTGCCACTGGTGCCGCAACACGTTGTCGGTCAACCAGCAGGTGCCCAACGGCGCGGTGCCCGACGTCGTGCTGCCGTTCCGCCTGCCCAAGGACGAGGCGATCGCGCGCATCCGGGAGTTCGTCGGCAAGCGTCGCTTCTACGCCCACCCGACGTTCCGGGCCGAGTTCGTCCCGGAGAGCGTCGTCGGGGTCTACATGCCGTACCTCGTCGCGGACCTCAACACCAAGGCCCGGTTGTCGGGTCAGGGTGAGCGCCTCGTGCGGTCGTACACCGTGAAGGTCAGGGGCGCGGACGGCGAGGAGCGCGACGAGCGGCGCTACGACGCCGACCTCTACGACGTCGTCCGCGAGTTCGACCTGCACGTCGACGACCTGACGATCGAGTCCTCGGCGGACCGGCGCGACCACGGTGCGAGTGCTCGGACGAACAACATCATCAACACGATCCTCCCGTTCGACGTCGAGAACGCGGTGCGCTACGACTCCAACTACCTCTCGGGGTTCACCGCTGAGCGGCGCGACACCGACATCGACGACGTGCGCGAGCCCGCGTTCGCGCAGGCCAAGGAGATCGCCCGGTTCCGGGCGCTCGACATGATCGGGGCCTACGACCGCGGGCTCCGCTGGGACCACCAGCAGCTCGAGGTCGTGGGCCAGCGCTGGGTCGCCGCCTACCTGCCGGTGTGGCTGTACTCATACCACGAGGTCCGCACGAACGGGAGCTCGCTCCTGCACTACGTCGCGGTCAACGGGCGGACGGGCGAGACCATGGGATCCGTCCCGGTCAACCGCCGCCGCCTGTTCGCGGTGTCGCTCGTCGTCGAGGCCGTCGCGGCCGTGGCGGCCCTCCTCGTCATGATCGGGACCTGATGCACGTGCTCGCCCTGGACGCGCTCACCGTGGCCGCCGAGTCCTCGTCCGGTGAGGAGGGGGCGCTGAAGCTCGTCGTCGTCGGTCTGCTGCTGCTCGCCGGGCCGCTCTTCTACTGGCTGACCTGGCGTCGGTACCGCAACGCCGGCGAGCGTCACGACCACCGGAGGGACACACGGTCCGAGGTGCGCGACGTGCGCGCGTCGGACGTCCACGTGCGTCGGTTGATCGGCCGGACGAACAGCAGGATGTCGGGCGCGAACCACCGGTCGTAGGGCCGCCGGGCGCGCCGCGCACGGAGTCGACGCCCCGAGCACCTCACCATCGGCCCCAGCAGGCTGCCCCCGGCGGGCCGTCGGGGGCAGCATCGGCACCTCCCGCTACCGTGGGCAGATGCGACTCGGAGTGCTCGACATCGGTTCCAACACCGTCCACATGCTCGTCGTGGACGCGGTGCGCGGCGCCCGCCCGGACCCGGCGGCGTCGGGCCGCTCGGTCGTCCGTCTCATGCGCTACCTCCAGCCCGACGGCTCGATCTCGGCCGAGGGCGTCGAGGCCCTGCTCGAGGCGGCGGACAAGGCGGCGGCCCTGGCCCGCGAGTACGAGGTCGACGAGTCGCTCGCGCTCGCGACGTCCGCGCTGCGCGAGGCGACCAACGGCCCCGAGGTGCTCGCGGCGATCGAGGAGCGCGTCGGGGTCCCGATCGAGGTCCTCTCGGGCCCCGAGGAAGCGCGGCTGACGTTCCTCGCGGCGAGGCGCTGGCACGGGTGGGCGTCGGGCCGCCTCATGGTCCTGGACATCGGTGGCGGCTCGCTCGAGATCGCGTCGGGTCTGGACGAGGAGCCCGACGTCGCTGTCTCGGTCCCGCTGGGGGCAGGCCGGATGACGATCGAGCACCTCCCGGACGACCCGCCCACGGCCCACCAGGTCGCGGCGCTGCGCACGCACGTGCGCGGGGTGCTCGCCGAGGCGCTCGGTGAGATCAAGGCTCTGCCGCGCCCGGACCACGTGGTCGCGACCTCCAAGACGTTCCGGTCGCTCGCCCGGCTCGCGGGCATGAAGGTCGCGGTCGTGGGCCCGGAGGAGCGCTGGCGCATGGAGCGCTCGCAGCTGTCCGACTGGGTGCCGCGCCTCGCGCGCATCCCCGCGGCGGGGCGGACCGAGCTGCCGGGGATCACGGCCGAGCGGACCTACCAGATCGTCGCGGGCGGGGTCGTCGCGGAGGAGACCATGAAGGCCCTGCGCGTCGCGGAGGTCGAGATCTGCCCGTGGGCCTTGCGCGAGGGGGCGATCCTGCGCCGTCTCGACCAGATCTGACGGCCTGAGCCGGGGCGCCGCGGCGCTCGGACGCGTTCTCCACGAAGCACCGTCCGGGCCCCCGCACGAGGTGCTATCTTGTCTCGCATGGTACCTAGCGAGGACATGATCCTCACCAACCTCCGGCGAGGGGCGATCGAGTACTGCGTGCTCGCGCTCCTGGCCGACGACGAGTGGTACGGGCTGGACATCGCCCGGCGCCTCTCCGCGGACGGCGTCCTCCTGAGCGGCGAGGGCACGCTCTACCCGCTCCTCGCGCGGCTGCGCAAGGGCGGGCTCGTGGAGACGCACTGGCGCGAGTCCGACGCCGGACCGCCCCGCCGCTACTACGCGCTGACCCCCGAGGGACGCGCGGCCCTCGAGACCTTCGCCCGCACCTGGGCGCCCTTCCGCGACGCCGTCGACTCGACCCTGGGGAGCCACCGATGAACCACACGACCGATGCGATCACCGCCTACCTCGACGACCTCGCGCGGATGCTCGCGCACGTCGACCCCGCCGAGCGCGCCGACGTCCTGGGCGGGGTGCGCGAGCACGTCGACGCGAGCCTGGCCGAGCTGGGGCACGAGCCCAGCGAGCAGGAGGTCGCGGCGGTCCTGGCGTCGCTCGGTGCTCCGGAGGACGTCGCGCGAGCGGCGTCGGGAGCCCCCAGGACCTCCCTGCCCGACGGCGCAGTCCCCTCGCGCCCCGCCCTCACCGGCACGTGGGTCGCCCCGGTCGTCTTCGGCCTCGCCCTCGTGGGCATCGTCGGGGCTCCGCTGCTCCTGCCGGGCGTCCTGTGGATCGCCGCAGCGGTCCTGCTCGGCGCCTCGCCGCTGTGGACCACGAACGAGAAGGTCTGGGGGATCGTCTCGGGGTTCGGCGCGGGGGCTGCGTTGCTCGGCATGACGAGCATGTTCTGGTTCGCGACTCCGAGCTGCGTGTCGGTCGGCTCGCAGTCCGCGGTGAGTACCTCGGGCGCGGGCGCGGGCGCGGGCGCGGGCACGGGTGAGGGGACCGAGGGCGGTTTCCACGCTCCGACGGCCGGGGACTTCACGACCACGTGCGACGCTGCGGGCGCGAACGTCGGCGGGATCGTCGTGACCGTCCTGCTCGGCGCGATCGTCCTCGCCGCGCTCGTCTACCAGGTCGTCCTCCTGCGCCGGGGGCTCGCGCGATCGGCCGCGGGTCGGACCGCCGTGGCCTGAGCAGTCCCGGCCCGCCTCGCCGCGGACGCGACCCGACGGGACGGGACCGTGCGAGGTGGGCTGCGCCGTCGGGCACCGTGACGCCCGCACCGGCACGGGGCCGACTCCGCGCCTGCCCCGGCGTCAGACGCCCTGGACCGCCTCCACGTCGCCCGCGGCGATCGCGTCGAGGAGAGCCTGGTGGTCCAGGGCGTTCTGGTCGGCGTAGCGGCGGGCGAACTCGGTGAACGCGTGGTCGGCGACGTCGCCCTTGCCGAGGTACGCGCTGATCGCGAGGGCGTCGCCCGAGCGGGCGTGCCCTCGCGCGAGGACCCACGCGCACATCTGCGCGTACGCTGCCATCGCGACCGGGAGCATGGTCTCGAGGTCCGCCGAGACCTTCCAGTCCCAGAGCTGGCGGAAGTAGTAGTCGTGGCGCCGGTCGTCGGCGCCGTGCACGGTGTTCCAGCCGAGCAGAGCGTCGCTCGTGGCCTGCAGGAGGCGTTGCCCCTCGACCACGCGCCGCCCGTTCTCCGGGTAGGGGCTGGCCGACGTGTAGGGCTCCAGGACGGACGGCTCGGCCTCCTTGACCTGCAGGAACAGCGGGTCGTCGTTGTCCCGGCCCACGAGGAGCGCGACCCAGCAGCGCGTCCCGACGCTCCCGACCCCGACCACGCGCCGGGCCAGGTCCACCAGCCGGTAGCGCTCGAGCAGGATGCGGCGCGCCCCCGTGAGCGAGTCGCCGTACGTCGCGAGCGCCGCAGCCACGACGCCGAGGTAACGGGCCTGCTCGTCCGCGTCGTACAGGTCGCGCACCGGCACGAGCAGGGGCGGGTCGCTCACGAACCGCAGCTCGCCGTCGTCGTGGAGCGTGGTGAGCCGACGGCGGGCCTTCTGCCGGTCCTTGGTGCGCGCCTTGCGCAGCGCCTTGTGAAGGTTCTCCATGACGACGGGCGGGACCGACCCGCGCCACCGGTCGACGATCTCCTCGCCGCGGAGCTGTACGTGCCACAGGTCGAGGTGCCCCAGGTCGGCGAACGTCCGGAGGGTCTGGCGGTACCCCCTCGCCGCCGCGAGGGCGACCCGCTCGCGCTCCTGGGGTGCCATGCCGCGGTGGCGGCCCGCGATCTCGAGGCTCGCGACGAGGCGCTGGAGGTCCCACTCGAACGGGCCGCGGTGCGTCTCGTCGAAGTCGTTGATGTCGAACACCAGTGAACGCTCGGGGGATGCGAACCCGCCGAAGTTCGCGAGGTGCGCGTCGCCGCAGAGCTGGACGGTCAGGTCGGTGCGCGGCCCCGTGCCGAGGTCTGCCGCCATGACGGCCGCCGCCCCCCGGTAGAACGAGAAGGGCGTCGCGGCCATGCGTCCCATGCGCAGCGGGACGAGCTCGGGCACGCGGCTCGCGTTCTGGGCCTGGAGGATCGCGACGGGGTCGCGACGGTCGGTGGGCGGCGTCCAGGCGGCGGTCGAGCGACGCGGGAGGAGCGAGCGCGCGGCGCGCCCCTGCGCCTTGCGGTGCTCGGGCGAGGGGGTCCCGCGCAACGGCGCGCGGTCGGGGTGCTGGTCCGTGGCGGTGTGAGGCATCGTCGCTCCTCGGGTCCGTGGGCGTGAGGGCGCGCCCACGCTCATCATGGCGCGCGCGGTCGTCGTGGGCGCGGCGGGGCGTCCCCCTCGGCGGACATTCCCGGCACCTCGAGCCGACCTGTCACCGGAAGCGCTCGCAGCTCTCTTTCTGGGGTAGCGCCGCTCTGCGCTGTCCGGCGCCACCACCTTTTGAGAGGGAACACCCATGACCACCCACGAGATCACGCAGGATGTCGTCCTCGACGCGCTCACGCAGGCCGTGACCGGACGCGTCCTTCCCGGCAACGCTGCCGAGGCCCGGCTCTCGGGCATGAACATCGCCGTCGAGCACCGTCCCGACTACGTCGTCGACCCCACGTCCCCGGCCGACGTCCAGGCGACCGTGCGGGTCGCCAAGCGGTTCGGTCTGCCCGTCGCGGTCTTCAGCACGGGCCACGGCTTCGCGCGCGGGATCGACGGCGGCATCGCGCTCACGACCGCGGGCCTGACGGGCGTCGAGGTCGACGAGCCCGCCCGCACGGCGCGCGTGGCCGCGGGCTCGCGCTGGAGAGACGTGCTCGACGCCGTCACGCCCCTGGGGCTCGCCGCGGTCACCGGGTCGTCGCCCGACGTGGGGGTCGTCGGCTTCCTCCTGGGCGGCGGCATGAGCCCGCTGGCCCGCGAGGTGGGCTTCGGGTCGAACTACCTGCTCGCGGCAGACGTCGTGACGGGCGACGGCGACCTGCTCCACGTCGACGCCGACCACCACCCCGAGGTGCTGCGCGCGCTGCGTGGCGGGAAGTGGGGCCTGGGGGTCGTCACGTCGGTGACGATCAGGCTCCTGCCCCTCGCGACCATCACCGGAGGGAGCTTCTTCGCGGTCGGCGACGACGCGGCGACCATGTTCCGCGCCTACGCCGACTGGGTCGCGACCGCCCCCTCGGACATCACGACCTCCGTCGCGCTGCTGCGCCTGCCCCCGCTCGAGTTCCTGCCCGAGCCCCTGCGGGGCCAGTACGTCGCGAACGTCCGGGTCGCCTCGACCCGTCCGCTCACCGAGGTGGCCGAGGCCATCGCACCGCTGCGCGAGGCCGCCCCGATCATCCTGGACTCGATCGGCGAGATGCCGTACGCCGCGATCGGCGCGGTCCACCAGGACCCGACCGACCCCATGCCCGTGCTCGACGGTTCGACCCTGCTGCACACGTTCGAGCCGCAGACCGCCGAGGTGCTGCTGGGCATCGCCGGGCCGCAGTCGACCGCGCCGCTCATGATGGCCGAGATCCGTCACCTCGGTGGGGCGCTCGGTGACGGCGAGCACGGGCCGGACTCCGTGACGGGCCGCGACGCGGCGTTCGCGCTCTTCGTGATCGGCCTCCCGGTCCCCGAGCTCTTCGAGACGGCCGTGCCGGCCGCGATCAACGGGCTCCTCGAGGCCGTGCAGCCGTGGTCCCTCGGAAGGACCCAGGCGAACTTCGCCGGGGCGGTGAGCGAGGCCGCCATGATCGACCTGTGGTCTCCCGCCGACCAGGCGCACCTCGCGACCGTGCGCCGGGACCTCGACCCCGAGGGCCGGTTCGTCATGCCGCGGTGAGCCGCCGGTGCTCCCGTCCGCCCCGCCTCACCGGCGGGACGACGGGAGAGGACGCGGCGCCGTCGGGCCGTGATGCCCGGCCGCGACGGCCCCTCCTGCGGTGCCCGTGCCTACTTGGCCGGCGTGATGGTCCCGGGGAACTGCTTGAGGTCCCCGCCGCCGCCCGAGCCCTGATTGATGGAGAAGAGCATCTCGACGAGCGAGCCGTCGGAGCGCGGGCCGCGGGCCAGGCTCGCGGCGTAGTCGAACGTGCTCACCGGCTTGCCGTCGTAGTCGAGCGCCAGGGCCGAGACCTGGTTGACCCCGATGCTGTCCTTGCTGTACTCGACGGCGTTGGCGTGGAGCGTCGCCATCTGGCGCTCGGTGAGCGTGAGCCGGAGCACGTCGCCCTCCTTGACCGTGCCGCCCGCGTCGAGACCCGAGAACTCGCTCTGGTTGAAGAGCTGGGTCGACATCTGGTCGGCCTCGACCGTGTACGTGTAGGTGCGGCCCGCGGTGTTCTCGGTCCCGTCCGGGTTGAAGGCCTGCGAGAAGAACGTGTCGCTGCGGCCCCCGTAGCTGAGCTTGGTCTGCTGGTCCGCCGACCCGTCCGGGTAGGTCGTGACGACGGCCGAGCCCGAATTCTCGCCGAGGTCCCACGACGCGCCGCCCACGGGCGTCTCGACGTCGAGCGACGTCGTGGACTTGTAGTCGATCTTCTCGATCGTCGTGAGCCCCGAGATGCCCGTCGACGCGTCCTGCGGGATCTCGCCCGTGAGGAGGTAGGTGTCGTACGCGGCCTTGCCCTCGGGCGTCGAGAGGTCCAGCTCGGCGCTGCGCAGCGACGCGCCGTCGAGCGAGGTCGTGTTGCCGAGCAGGACCTTGACGGCCTCGAAGTCGACGCCGAGCCCGCCGTAGTTGCTCAGTGCGTCCGTGGGACCGGACGTGATGCGCACGGTGTCGTCGCCCGTCTTCTCGATCACGCTGCTCACCCCGGCCGACTCCTCGATGCCCGACTTCATGGCGATGTGGCGGAACGAGGCCTCGAGCTCGGTGCCCGTGTAGCTCCCGCTGTCCATGGTGACGGTCGAGCCGGTCGGCATGGTCGAGGGGTCGAACGGGTTGACCGCACCCGGGTCGGTGATCTTGGCGCCGTCGGGCACCTTGACCGCGTACTCCGAGGTCACCCCGGTCGTGTAGCTGCCGCTCACGCCGTTGCCACCCTTGTCGAACCCGCCCTCGACGCCCACCGAGACGTCGGACTTGGTCGTCCAGGTCGTGAACCCGTCCTCGCTCTTCTCGCCCGACGTGAGCTCGGCACCGCCGGTCAGGCCGAACGTCACCTTGGAGCCGTTCGTGGTCTGGAACCAGTTCTCGAGCGTGCCCGAGCCGGAGACCGTGGTCTCGCCCGTGGTCGGGTCGTACGTCACGCCCCCCGAGACGGACCCGCCGCTGCCCTCGGTCGCGGGCGAGCCGAGCGAGCCGTTGTCCGTGCCCGACTCCTGGGTCCCCTTGACGGTCACGGTCGGGCCGCCGGGGGACTCGGCGTCGTCGACCCCCGAGGCGGAGCCGGAACCGCCGCCGGCCCCGCCTGCCGAACCGCCTGAGCCGGCGCCCCCGCCGGAACCGCCGGAACCGCCGGCCGAACCGCCGGCGCCGCCTGCCGCGCCCGACGACCCGGTGTCCGCCGCGCTCGTGCTCTCCTGGTCGTCGGCGTTGCGCCGCAGGGTCGTCGCCGCGTCCCGCAAGGACTGGGCGGTCTGCGTCAGGAGCGGCTCCAGCCGGCCGTCCCACTGTCCGCGTTCCTGGTCCGCGTCGGGCCCGTACCAGGGCACCGAGTGGAACGACCCCCGGACCTTCGAGCGTGCCTGGTCGAGGACGCCGGCCCCGCCGTCGAGGCTCGTGGCGAGGTCGCGCAGTGCTGCGACGTCGGCGCCGTACATGACCACGGGCGAACCTCTTTCAACCGGCAGGGAGTCCTGGACGAGGACACGCTACGTGACGCCGCAGGATCGCGACATGGGGAGGAGTCCCCAGGTGGAGCTCGCGGCGCAGGTCAGCCGACGACGCGCACGGTCCCGGGGAGCTTCCCGTCGTCGCTGATCCGTGCCAGGTGGTCGAGGACCACGCTGTTGTCGGTCGTCTGCCCCAGGAGACCGCCGACCACGGAGTCGTAGGGCTTGCGGGTCGGGTCCTGGCCGAAGTCCCCGTCCATGACGATCGAGGCGAGCGGGTCGTTCATGTCGACGACCTCGGTGGCACCGTTGAAGCCCGTCATGAGCTTGCCGAACGCCTGGTCGGCCAGGGCGCGTTCGTCGTGACCGTCGAGCGTGATCTGCAGCGTCTGGCCCGCTTCCGCACGGCCTCCCGCGGCGTCGAGGTAGCCGTTGTTGATGATCCCCGCGGTGTTCTTGTCGAGGTCGATCGAGACGGTGAGGCGTGAGGCCGACGGGTCCTCGACCCCGTTCGCGTCCATCGCGCGCTCGTACTCCATGCGTCGTGAGTCGTCGTCGAACGCCACCTGCCCGGACCACGAGACGGAACCGTCGGGTCGGGTCACCGCGACGCTGTCGCCGACCGACGCGACGTGCTCCTTCGACATCTCGTGACCGAACAGGGTGAGGTCCGCGCTCGACCCGCTCGTCCCGCTCCAGCGCGAGACCAGTGCCGACTCGGAGACGCCCGGGCCGTCCTGCGATGGCAGCTCCCCGCCCGCGAGGTAGCGCGCGTAGGCAGCCGACCCCTCGGGCGTCGAGACGTCGAGCACCGCGGTCTGCATCGCGCCGGTCTCGTGGGAGCCGGTGGTGCCCACCATGGCCTTGATGACGTCGAGGTCGAGGCCCACGGCTCCCGAGCGGTCGAGGCTGCTCGTCGGGCCCGTCGTGACGCGGACGTGGTTCTCGTCGAGCCGCTCGACCGCCTTGCTCATGCCCTCCGACGTCCCGATCGACTCCTCGTAGGCGAAGATCTCGAACGAGCCGGCGAAGTCCGAGCTCTTGAAGTTCTTGCTGTCGAGCGTCACGCTGCCGCCGACCGGGATGCTCCGGGGGTCGGTCGGTGAGATGCCGCGCGGATCGAACGTGGGATCGCCGGCGACGGCGTCGGGGACCGTGGTCTCGAACGCCATCTCGTAGCCGTTCCCGTACGCGACCGAGGCGCCGACCTCCTTGATCTCGGCCCCGCCGGAGACCGTGAGAGACCCCTTCTGGGAGCCCGCGTAGGTCGTGAAGCCGTCCTCGGAGTGCGTGGTGCGGGTGATCTCGGCGGCGCCTGACGCGCCGAACTCGAGGGTCGCCCCCTTGACCGCGAGGGCCGACGAGAGACCGCCCCCGGCGCCGACGGTCGTCGTGCCAGTCCCGGGGTCGTGCGACGCGTCGAACGAGCCGCTCGTGGTGTTGGTGATCGTGGCCGGAGTCCTGATCGAGCCGTCGGGGTTGCGGACGGCGTCGTCCTGCGCGTTCTCGCCCTCCAGGGAGAACGTGAAGCCGGGCCGGCTCGGCGTAGCGCCTTGCGCAGGCCCCTGCGCGGGCCCGGTCGGCGGGGTGGTCGAGGGCCCGGGACGCGGGGACCCGCTCGAGGTGCCACCGCCGTCGGCGCTGCTCGTGCGCTCCTGGTCGGCCGCGTTGGCGCGCAGGCGCCGCGCTGCCTCGCGGAGCGAGGCCGAGGTCCTGGTGAGGGCGGGTTCGAGCTGGTGCTGCCAGTCGGCCCGGTACCGCTCGGCCCCTGGGCCGTGCCACGGGACCGACCCCAGCTTGCCGCGGATGCCCGTCCTCGAACCGTCGAGCTCCTCGGCTCCGGCGTCGAACGTGGTGGCTAGGTCACGGAGTGCAGCGACATCTGCGCCGTAGAACGTCAAGATCTTCCCCCTGGTCGAGATCGCTGCACCGCGCAGCGGGCATCATCCTAGGGGCCCGGGCATCGCTGCCCCGGGAGCACTGCCTCGCGACCGGTGCCGTGCCGAGAAGTGAGTAGATGCCCCTGATCCGGCGGGATCGGGGGCATCTACTCACTTCTCGGCGGGCCTGAGCCCTGAGCGTCAGGTCAGACGACCCGGCGGACCTGGCTCGGCCGCGACTCGTTCCACAGCCGGTCGAGCGCGGTGACCACGTAGGTGTAGCGGCGCCCGGTGAGCGCGGTCTCGTCCACCCAGTCCTGCACGACGTGCCCAGAGGTGCGGACGGTCGCGACGAGGTTGGTCGCGTCCTCGATGTCGATGTGGCGGGCCTCGCCCTCGACCCGGTAGATCGCGAAGGCCGTGGCCCGGGTCCGCTGCGGCCCGGTGTCGTTCCAGTGCAGCCGGACGCCCTCGGGGACCCGCCGGGCGTTGGCGAGGACCGGGACGCGCAGCGGTGAGACCCCGAGCCGGGGCATCGCGGGCACGAGCGCGGGGTGACGGTAGTGCTCCTCGAGCACCCGGGTCATGGAGCCCTGCGGGTCGGCGGGGACGTGCTTGGCCGAGAAGTAGACGTTGCCCAGCACGGGCGCGACCTCGGCGTCGACCTGCTGCGTGAAGGTCAGGTGGTTCGACATCTCGGCCGGATCGGTGAAGACGCCCGACGTGACCTTGTAGAGCGCCTCGCCCACGAAGAGCTGCGTGCCGGATTGCGCCGCGACCTCGGCCCACCACGGCACGAGCTGCGCGTAGTCCGCGACGGCGAGCCCGATCTGCCAGTAGATCTGCGGGTTGATGTAGTCGAGCCAGCCCTCGGTGACCCATCTGCGCGTGTCGGCGAACTGCATGTCGTAGGACTGCGAGCCGCTCGTGGCCGAGCCGCGAGGGTCGGTCGAGGCGTTCCGCCAGATCCCGAACGGGCTGATCCCGAACTTGACCCACGGCTTGGTCGCCTTGATGCGCTGCGAGATCGACTGCACGAACGTGTCGACGTTGTGGCGGCGCCAGTCCTCTACGGTCGCGAAGCCCGCGCCGTGCGTCGCGTAGGTCTGGGCGTCGGGGATGGTCTGCCCCGCGATCGCGTAGGGGTAGAAGTAGTCGTCGAAGTGCACGCCGTCGAGGTCGTAGTTCTCGACCGAGTGCAGGATCGCGCGCTGGATGTGCTCCTGGGCCTCGGGCAGGCCCGGGTCGAAGTAGAGCTTGCCGCCGTAGGCCCACACCCACTCGGGGTGCCGGCGGGCGGGGTGCTCGGGGACGAGCTGGGCGGGGTCGGCCTGCATCGAGACGCGGTACGGGTTGTACCAGGCGTGGATCTCGATGTTGCGCTTGTGCGACTCCTCGACGACGAACGCGAGCGGGTCGTAGCCGGGGTCCTTGCCCTGGGTCCCCGTCAGGTACTGCGACCACGGCTCGTAGGGGCTGGGCCAGAACGCGTCGGCCGTGGGCCTGACCTGCACGAACACGGCGTTGAGCCGGTACTGCTCGGCGACGTCGAGCCAGTGCAGGTACTCGGCCTTCTGCTGTTCCGCGCTCAGGCCCGCGGCCGAGGGCCAGTCGATGTTGACGACGCTCGAGATCCACATGGCGCGCAGCTCGCGCTTGCGCGGCACCGGGCCCGACGGCGCCGCTCCCGTCGTCGGGTCCGGTGCGGCCGCGGCCGCGGCGGGGGAGAAGGAGCCGATCGTCACGCTCAGCGTGCTGGCCGCGATGCCCGCGGTCGCGAGCGTGAGGAAGCCGCGGCGCCCGAGGCCGGTGTCCTCGGTCGAGGGGGTGGTGGGAGCGGGGGCGACCGCCGTGGGGTCGCTCGGGTGGTGCGTCATGTCCATGCCTCCGTTGGTACGGGTCAGATGCATGGAAGAGAATTTCATAGTTCTTATTGATTGTGAAGGATTGCGCCATCCGTGGAGACGTGTCGCGCGGCGGCATCTGCGCGGCCGAGAACGAGGTTGCGGTCGCCAGCGGGCCGAGAGTGACCGCAACCTCGTTCTCGAGGTGGTCGGGCTGCTGGCGATCGAGGAGTCCGTCGCCGGAGTGTCGCCGCTCTATGTATTCGTGACGAGAGTATGTTCCTCGGCATGGCATCCAGACCGCTCCAGGAACCCGCGTTCCTCATCCTGTCCGCGCTCGCCGCGGGACCGCTGCACGGCTACGGCATCGCCAAGGACGTCGAGGCCAGCTCGGACGGCCGCATCACGCTGCGCGTCGGGACGCTCTACG
The DNA here is from genome assembly GCF_042726295.1 of Oerskovia sp. NPDC060338. Classification (NCBI taxonomy): domain Bacteria; kingdom Bacillati; phylum Actinomycetota; class Actinomycetes; order Micrococcales; family Cellulomonadaceae; genus Oerskovia; species Oerskovia sp. NPDC060338. The sequence continues at coordinate 268,907 of NZ_JBHXCQ010000001.1, read as the reverse complement.
GCGCGATCGACCGGCTCGCCGCGGCCGGGCTCGTCGAGGTCGACCACGAGGAGGTCGTCGACTCGCGGCTGCGCCGGTACTACCGGCTCACGGCCGAGGGCGGGGCACGGCTCGAGGCCGAGGCGCTCCGAGCCGAGGCCCAGGCGCGCCGTGCCCTGGAACGGCTGGACGCCCGCGGGAAGTCCCGAGCGAGCGCACCCGGACGCGCGACGGGAGCTGCGCCGTCGGGCCTGGGCGCCGGGCCGGTGCCCGCGTGAGCGCCGCCGCCCCCGACACCGCGGGTCACGCCGACGAGCCGCTGCCTGTCGCGCCCGTGCTCGTCCGCGACTACCGGCGGCTCGTCCGCCTCTTCCCCTTCACGTACCGGCGCGAGCGCGGGGCCGAGATGCTCGGCCACCTGCTCGACGGAGCCCGCCCGGGGCAGTCTCGCCCGACGTCGGCCGAGCGTCGCGACCTGCTGCGCGCTGCGGCGAGGGAGTGGCTGCTCGCCCCGCTGGGCGCGATGGCTCGGGAACGGCGCGCTGCGACAGGCTTGCTGTTCGTGCTGCTTCCTGCAGTTCTCGTGATCCCCGCGGCCAGGGCGATCGCCTATGCGTCGTTGCTCCTCGGTGGCGGCGCCGTCGTGGGTGACGAGGACACGTTGCTCGCGTACACCTTGTCGTCCGTCCCGACCGTGGCGATGTGGGTGATCTGGTGCGCAGGCATGGTCGCCTTGCTCGGCGGGCTGGCGCGCACGGGTCGCGTCCTGGTCGGGGCCGCGGCCGTGGCGGGGATCGCCACGGTCTCAGCGCTCGTCATGGCCGGCAGCGAGCACACCGCCTACCTCGAGCTCGGATGGGTGCTCGGACTGGTCGCGCACGTGGTGGTCGTCGCGGAGCACGCCCGTTGTCGGACCCCTGGGCACGGCTGGCGCCGCGCCGTCGGCACGGCTTGGTGCACGGCGCTCGCCCTCGGTGGCTACGTCACGGTGATGTCCGGGGACATGAGGTTCGGGACCCCCTGGTGGTCCAGCGCGGGGCCGAGCACGTTGGGCGATGCGACTGTCGCCCTGGCCGTCGCCGTCGTGCTGGGGGCTGGGGCTCTGTGGTCGCGCACCCGGCAGTCGGTGCCTGTGCTCCTGGGGGTCGCAGTCGGTGTCGGGCTGGGACGGTCGGACATCTTCTGGTCAGGGAACCGGAACATCGGGACGGAGGACCTCGGCAACATCCTTGCGCTCCTCGCATGCTCTCTCGCTGCGATGATCGCTGCTCGATGGTTCGCGAACCGACTCGACGAGCTCGCCGGGGCGCGGGCGGCGCACTACGAGCTCCTGGGCGCCACGACCGGGGTCTCTGGGGCACGCGGCGACCTGACACCGTCCTGAAGCGTCCCCGCGTCTGAGTCGTGTCGGATTGCCCACGTCGTGCCGAGAAGTGAGTAGATGCCCCTGATCCGATCGAATCAGGGGCATCTACTCACTTCTCGGCTGCGCCGATCGTCACCACTGCGCGTTGGCCGCGAGCTCCAGCGCCACGTCCTGCCACCACGCCCCGGCTGCGGGGCCACCGTTGCAGGCACCGTCGCTCTCGCCCGGCAGCTTGACCCACAGGAGCGCGGCCAGGTGCGTGCCGTCGTCAACGAGTCGTGGTCGCTCGCCGAGGGCACGGCCACGCGGGTTGCACCACTCGCCGTTCGACCCGTTGCCGTTGCGCGACGTGTCGATCACGAACGGCTTGCCACCGACCAGCGCCGACACCTGCTCGCCGTAGGCGCGCGACTCGGCCGTGGTCCGGTAGTTCGAGGTGTTGAGCGCGAACCCCTCGGCATGATCGAAGCCGACCTGCTGGAGCCGGGAAGCCACCTCGCCGGCACTCAACCAGGCTGAGTGCCCGGCATCGATGTAGACGTGCGCGCCGGCCTCGCTGAGCACCTGCGCCGCATAGCGCAGGTATCCGACCCTGTCTCCCTGCCCGGAGCAGTCGCCGAGCTGGGCGAGGGCGTCGGGCTCGAGGACCACCCAGGGTTCGCCCTGGATCCCCGCCGCGACGGTGTCGATCCAGCGCGCGTACTCGCTCGTGCCGACACCCCCTGCGGAGTGGCTGCCGCAGTCGCGTCCGGGGATCGCGTAGACCGTCAGCAGGGGCGTGCGGCCCGCAGCCACGGCGCGACCCGTGTAGTCCGCGACCTCGTCGCGGGCGTGCGCCGCGTCGTCCCAGTTCCCCACCCAGTACGACTGCGGGGTCAGGGCGATCTTCTCCAGCAGGGTCCGCGTGGTGCCGGAGGACGTGCTCCAGGCGGTGTACGCCTGGGTCGTCGTGTCGACGTAGAGGGCAGACGGCGTCGACGGCCCGGACGTGGGCCCATCGGTCGGCGTCGGCGTCGGCGTGGGCGTCGGGGTGGGCGTGGGCTCCTGCGTCGGTTCCGTCGTCGGCGCGACCTTCCCCGTGCACACCGTGCCCCCGAGCGAGAACGACACCGGGACCGAGTTGGCGCCGTGCCATGACCCGATGAAGCCGAACGACGCGCTGGCCCCGGTCGCGAGCGACCCGTTGTGGGCCGCGTTGCGGACCACGACCGAGCTGCCGGTCTGCTGCGCGGTGCCGTTCCACGCCTGGGACACCTGCTGGCCGTCGGCGAAGGTCCAGGCCAGCTCCCAGGAGCTGACGGGCGAGCCGAGGTTGGTGACGTCGACGGTTCCCTGGAACCCGCCGGTCCACTGGCTCGAGACGGCGTAGTCGACGCGGCACCCGTTCGTGGGCGCGGCCTGCGCGGCCGTGACCGCGCCGGCGGCAGCCACGACCAGTCCGACGGCGACCGCGGAGGCGGTCAGTGCTGTGCGCGTTCTGGGGTCTGGCATGGTCCACCGTTCCTCGCCGTGCGGGACGGCCGGCCTCGTCGCCGTCCGCCGTCCGGACACGCTGCCGGGGGCGGCGTCGGACGGCTCGAGGGTAGGTCCGGGGTCCGGGCCCCGGGCAGGGGGTGAATCGTTTAGGTCAGCCCTGCTCGCGCCGTCCCGCGCCCGCCCAGAACGAGGTTGCGGCCGCTATCCGACGGACAACGACCGCAACCTCGTTCTCGGCAGCCCGAGCGAACCCGGACTCAGTCCAGGTACTCGCCCACGAGCTGCTCCGCGATACCCGTGTACGTGCCCGGGGTGAGGTCCGTGAGGCGGCGCGTGACGTCGTCGGGCAGGCCGAGGCCCTGGACGAACTCCCGCATCTCCTCGCCCGTCAGGCGGTGCCCCCGCGTGAGGTCCTTGAGGCGCTCGTACGGGTTCTCCATGCCGGGGACGCCCGCGACCGAGGCCGCGCGCATGGCCGACTGGATGGGCTCGCCGAGCACCTCCCAGTTGGCGTCGAGGTCCGCGGCGAGCAGGTCCGCGTTGACCGCGAGGGCGCGCAGGCCGCGCGAGACGTTGTCCACCGCGAGCAGCGAGTGGCCGAACGCCGGGCCGATGTTGCGCTGCGTCGTCGAGTCCGTGAGGTCGCGCTGCAGGCGCGAGGTCACGAGCGTCGAGGCGAGCGTGTCGAGCAGCGCGCAGGAGATCTCGAGGTTCGCCTCGGCGTTCTCGAAGCGGATCGGGTTGACCTTGTGCGGCATGGTCGAGGACCCCGTCGCGCCCGGCACCGGGATCTGCTTGAAGAAGCCGAGCGAGATGTACGTCCACACGTCGGTGCTGAGGTTGTGGAGGATGCGGTTGAAGCGGGCCATGTCGCTGTAGAGCTCGGCCTGCCAGTCGTGCGACTCGATCTGCGTCGTCAGCGGGTTCCACGTGAGGCCGAGGCTCTCCACGAAGGACTTCGAGACGGCCGGCCAGTCGACGCCCGGGACGGCGACCGTGTGCGCGCCGTAGGTGCCCGTCGCGCCGTTGAGCTTGCCGAGGTACTCGGCGCCCTCGATGCGGCGCAGCTGGCGGCGCAGGCGGTGCGCGAGCACCGCCAGCTCCTTGCCCAGCGTCGACGGCGTCGCGGGCTGGCCGTGCGTGCGGCTCAGCAGCGGGACGGCCGCGTGCTCGCGCGCCATGTCCGCGACCTGGTCCGCGAGGGCCGTCGCGGCGGGCAGCCACACGGCGCGCACGGCGCCCTGCACCATGAGCGCGTACGACAGGTTGTTGATGTCCTCGCTCGTGCACGCGAAGTGCACGAGCTCGCCCGCGGACGGCAGGACCGTGCCCTCGCCCAGGACGCTCGGGGCGGCCTCGAGGCGACGCTTGATGTAGTACTCGATCGCCTTGACGTCGTGGACCGTGACGCGCTCGATCTCGCCCAGCTCGGCGATGCCCGCGGCGTCGAAGTCCGTGACGATCGCGCGCAGGTACGCCTTCTCGGCGTCGCTCAGCGTGGGCGCGCCCGGGACCACGGGGCCCTCGGTGAGGGCGATGAGCCACTCGACCTCGACGTGGAGGCGCTCGCGGTTGAGCGCGGCCTCGCTCAGGTGGTCGACCAGGGGCGCGACGGCGCGGCGGTAGCGCCCGTCGAGCGGGCCCAGGGCGATGGGCGGGGTGATGTCGGCGAGCGTGGCGCGCTGGGAGGTGGTCACAGGCGCGGCGGAGTCGGCGGAGTCCGTAGGCATGGCGCCATTCTCCCACGCGTGCCCGACGGCGGAGCGGGCGTCTCGCGGTCGGGCGGCGGGAGGGCGGGGCGCCGGCAGCGGGACGTCTGGCCGTGCACAGGCCAGGCTCCCATGACGCTTCTCCACAGCCGGTCCTGGCAGCCGGACGAGGCGCCTGGGGAAGACCCTACGGTCGTGCGCATGTCGCCCCCTCTTCCACTGCCCGGTGCCATGTCCACCTGGTCTCCCGCGCTCGACGTGGTCGATCCACGACCCGAGCTGCAGCAGGCGGCCGCTCAGGCGGCCGCAGCGATCCCCCTCGTGGACCAGAGCACCACGATCGCCTGGAGAGGCGAGGCGTCCGAGGGCTACCGCGCCCTCGTCGAGGAGGCCGTCCGCGAGCTGCACCGCGTGGACCGGGTCGCGGACGGAGCCGTGGGTGCGGCCACGAGGTACGTCCGGACCGTCGAGGCCGCGAACGCCGAGGCGAGCCTGCGATGAGCGGGACGTCCGACCCCACCGCGGGGATCGTGGTCTCAGGGGGCGTCACGTTCGTGGAGACCGCGGACCTGGTGGCGGCCGCGCTCGTGGTCGGAGTGGCCGCGCAGCGCGTCGAGGCCGCGCTCGTCGGAGCACGGCGGGCGCACGGCCTGGTCAGCGGGCTGCTCTCCGGGCCCTCTTCGTCGGTGCGCTGGGTCGACGGCACGGCCGCGTGCTACGCCGGGCAGTCCCTGCTCCGTGGCATGCCGGGCTCGTGGGCGCCGGTCCCGGTCGAGGTCCTCGCGGCCCGCGCGGCGCTGCTCGACGAGATCGTGGCTCTGACCGAGGCGCTGGTCTCGGTCGAGGGGATGCTCCAAGGCCTCGTCGACCGGCTCAGGAACGCCGCCGGGATCTACGAGGAGGGTGAGTCGGGTACTGAGGCGTTGCTGTCGTGGCTCGCGAGGGTGCCGGTGGCGGGGGTCGGGGTCTTCGTCGGCATGGGGATCGTGAGCGTCAGGAACGGGTTGGCGACAGGTCAGGGCTTCCAGCCGGCGCGTCTCCTCACGGGTTCGGGCGCCTACCACGACGAGATCGTCCAGGGGGCGAGCGTGGGCATCGGCCTCCTGGTTCCCGGAGCGGCCCTGACGGGGCAGTCGAGCGTGGGCCGGGCCGCGGGGGCGCTGCGCGGGGTGTCGCAGCCGTACCGGGGGTTGTTCGCCCCGGACGTCACGACGACCGAGCTCACGGGGGACGCCCTGCCCGTGGGGTTCGCCAAGCCGGTGGCGCACAGCGCCGAGGCGCTGCTGTCGGGGATCGACGTGGTCTACGGCAAGGGCAACGACCTGCCCGACTCGGTCGTGTCGGTCGAGAGGTACGTCGGAGCGGACGACCGCGCGACATGGGTCGTGACCGTACCGGGCACGCAGCTGGGGAACTCGACGACGCCGTTCAGCATGACCTCCAACTTCGACCTGGTGCAGGGCGCCGACGCCGACAGCACGGCGTTCGTCCTCGAGGCCATGCGGCAGGCCGAGATCCCTGCGGGCGAGGAGGTCCTGATCGTGGGGCACTCGCAAGGAGGCATGGTCGCGATGGCCGTCGCGACCGCGGTGACGGGCACCGCCGCCGGAGCGGGCGCCACCGGGGCTCCGGGGGGAGCCGCCCGCTACGACGTCCGGCACGTCCTGACGGCCGGCGCCCCCGTGGGAGGTGCGACCCTGCCCGCCGGGGTGCGGGGCACGCACGTCGAGATCGAGCAGGAGGGAGTGTCCCAGCTCGACGGCACCGACAACCCCGTCGGCCGGGACCGTGTCACCGTCCGGGCGGACCTGGAGGCGCAGGGGGCTCCCGGCACCGGGGGGAAGGTGCCGCACGGTGTGCCGTTCCACGTCGAGGTCCTCGGCCGTGCCCGTGAGGTCGGCCAGCCGGGGCTCGCCGACAACCTCGCGGCGATCGACGACGCCGTGTCGGGGGAGCGTGTCGAGGCACGCTACTTCCGGGGGGCGCTCGAGCTCGATCCCGCGGCAGTCGCCCGCTCGGTGACCCCGCTCGGGGCGGTCGAGCGCCTCGTGGAGGGGCTCGAGAGGTCGCGCAGTGGTTGAGGGACGTCCACGGCGGGCCGCCGAGGACGGTCTAGCGAGCCAGCTCGACGCGGGCGACGAAGCGTCTCTGCTACGGCGTCTCGACCGCCCGCTCGCGGTAGTGCGCACGGACCCAGGCGACCGCCTCGTCGTCCGGGACTCCGGCGAGCCGGGCGAGGATAGCCATCGCGGTGCCGGTGCGGCCCGTGCCGCCGTCGCACGCGATCTCCACCCGCGACGAGGCCGAGCGTTCGAATGCGTCCCGGAGCGCTGCGACCGCGTCCGACGGCGAGCGGGGGAGGCGGAAGTCCGGCCAGCTGATCCACCGCGACTCCCACGCGACCTCGACGTGCGGCCGCGCAGTGAGATAGAGCCCGAGCTCCGGGGCCTCGGTCAGGTCAGGCGGCCCGGCGTGCAGGCCACGACCGCGAACTCGTCGTCCACCCGGCAGGACGACGAGTCCTGCCGTGGTGTCGCTCCACAGGCTCATGGGTGTCCATCTCCACGGTCGGTACCGGACAGCTCCGGGGCCGGGGCCGGGGCCGGGTGCGGGGACGGGGCACGGCCCGCGCCCGTCCCTGGACCCGGCAGTCGGTCAGACCCGCGCCTTGGGTGCGACCACCGCGGAGATCGCGAAGTTCAGGACGCCGATGATCAGCGCGGCGAGCAGCGCCCACCAGAACCCGCCGTCGATGCGGATGCCCCAGTCCGTCTGCTCGGTGATCCACGCCGTGAGCATCAGCATGAGGGCGTTCACGACGAGCGTGAACAGGCCCAGCGTGAGGATGTAGAGCGGGATCGAGATGATCTGGACGATCGGCTTGATGATCGCGTTGACCAGCGAGTAGATGAGGGCCACGGCGAGGACGATCACGATCTGGCCGCCGACGGTGTCGGAGCCGACGATCTCGAAGTGGCTGCTCATGAACAGGCTCGTGAGCCAGATCGCGATGCCGGTGACGATGACGCGGATGACGAAGCTCATGCGTGTCATCCTGCCATCGCCCGCTGTGAGAGGTCTCCCGTACACGCGGTCGCCCCGATCCCGGCTCTCGCGGCCGGCCACGCCTCGCGCCGTACCCCGGCCACGCCTCGCGCCGTACCCCGGCCACGCCTCGCGCCGTGCCCCGGCCCGCCGCGCCCGGCCCGCGAGGTGAGCGACGCCGTCGGGCGGCTGGACGGGGTGGCATCCTGGTGGGCGTGACCAGCCCCACGCCCTCCGTGCCCACGTCCGCAGCAGCGTCAGCGTCCCAGGTCCGTGTCCCCCTGCGTGCCGCCGTCGCAGCCCTGCCGGCCTACGTGCCGGGCGCGCGCCTCGCGCCCGGGTCGAGCGCGTTCAAGCTGTCGTCCAACGAGAACCCCTACCCGCCGCCCGCTGCGGTCGTCGCGGCGATCGTCGACGCGGCGGCGGACACCAACCGCTACCCGGACATGTACGCGACCGACCTGACCGAGGCGCTCGCGACCGACCTGGGTGTCGACGCGGCGCAGGTCGTCGTGGGCAACGGCTCGGTGGCCGTGCTCGCGCACATCCTCTCGGCCGTCGTGGACGCGGGCGACGAGGTCGTCTACCCGTGGCGCTCGTTCGAGGCCTACCCCATCGCGGTCGCGGTCGCGGGCGGTACGTCGGTGCGCGTCCCGGTGACCCGGGACGGTCGCCTCGACCTGCCTGCGATGGCCGCGGCGATCAGCGACCGCACGCGCGTCGTCCTGGTCTGCACGCCCAACAACCCGACCGGCCCCGTGGTGCACCGGGACGAGCTCGACGCGTTCCTCGCGTCCGTGCCGGGCGACGTCCTGGTCGTCCTCGACGAGGCGTACCTCGAGTTCGTGCGCGACCCGCAGGCGCCCGACGGCCTCGCGGTCCTCGCGTCCCACCCCAACGTGGTCCTGCTGCGCACGCTGTCCAAGGCCTATGGGCTGGCGGGGCTGCGCGTCGGCTACGCGGTCGCCGAGCCCGCGCTCGCGGCGGGCATCCGCGCGGTCTCGACGCCGTTCGGCGTCTCGCACGTCGCGCAGCGCGCGGCGCTCGCGGCGCTGTCGGTCAAGGACGAGCTGCTCGAGCGCGTCGAGCACCTGGTCGCCCGGCGCGAGCGCCTGGTCGAGGGGCTGCGGGACCAGGGGTGGGACCTGCCGGAGACGCAGGCGAACTTCGTGTGGTTCCCCCTCGGTGGCCCGACGGCGGAGCTCGCCGTGGGCGCGTCGGCCGCGGGCCTGCTGGTGCGTCCGTTCGCGGGCGAGGGCATCCGGGTGAGCGTGGGCGAGGAGGAGGCGACCGAGGCGTTCCTGCGGGTCGCGGCCCGCTGGCGGTAGCCGCCCGGGTAGCGGTTGCCGCAGCGACCAGCCGGGAGAAGACTCCCGGTATGGACACTCCCACGGTCGACCAGCTCCCCGAAGAGTACAGCTGGCTCTTCGGCACTGCAGCCCTGATCATCTGGGCTGCCGTCGCGATCATCTTCCTGATCGCCTACATCCAGATCATCCGCAAGGCCGGCTACTCGGGGTGGTGGGTGCTCGTCGGGATCGTGCCCCTGCTGAACATCGTGATGTTCCTGGTGTTCGCGTTCTCGACGTGGCCCGTCACGCGAGAGCGTGACGCCCTGCGGGCGCAGGCCGGGTACTCCGGGACGTACCCGCCGGGCTGACCCCCACGTCTCGGTGGGCAGACCCTCGCATCGCTCGCGCGCCGCGCGCCCGGGGTGGGCCGGGCGGCGCCGGACCTGACGGAATGTGCCAACGATCCGGTCGTCCGTGCCCGGTGAGACCTGGAAGTGCCCCTCGGGCGTTTGGAGGGAACCTCCAAAGACGGGCGGGCCAGGTTTGTCCTCCAATGGCGGAGGAAGCTACGCACTCGTAGCCTACGCTTGCGTAAGCTACGGTAACGTAGGTTCGGTCGGAGACGACCGAGGACCGACCCCCCGAGCGACCCGGGCCCCCGCCTCCGGCCGCACCCAAGGAGAGCGTGTGAACCAGCAGAACACCGCCGTTGCAGCAGATCCCGAGGTCGGGTCCTCCGCTGACCCGCAGATCGGCACCGGGGCAGGTCTCCCGGTCGACGCGGAGCTCCTGCAGCTCCTGACCCCGGCCGGCGAGCGGGTCGAGACCCCCGAGAACGCGGCCTACCGTGAGCGCGTCGCCCACCTGGACGCCGACGCCCTGCGCGGCCTGTACCGCGACATGGTCCTGACCCGGAGGTTCGACGACGAGTCCACGTCGCTCCAGCGCCAGGGCGAGCTCGGGCTCTTCCCGCAGTCGCTCGGCCAGGAGGCCGCGCAGATCGGCTCGGGCCGCGCGCTGTCGCCGCAGGACTACGTCTTCCCGTCCTACCGGGAGCACGGGGTCGCCCACACGCGCGGTCTCGACCTCGCCGACATCCTGCGCCAGTTCCGCGGCGTCGACCACGGCGGCTGGGACCCGGACGAGCACAACTTCCACCTGTACACGCTCGTGATCGGCTCGCACACGCTCCACGCGACGGGCTACGCCATGGGCGTGCAGCGTGACGGCCTGGTCGGCACGGGCGACCCGACCAAGGACACCGCGGTCGTCACCTACTTCGGTGACGGCGCGACGTCCCAGGGCGACGTGAGCGAGGCGCTGGTCTTCGCCGCGGTCAACAACGCGCCGCTCGTGCTGTTCTGCCAGAACAACCAGTGGGCCATCTCCGAGCCCACGACCAAGCAGTCTCGCGTGCCCATCTACCAGCGCGCGCACGGGTTCGGGGTCCCGAGCGTCCGCGTCGACGGCAACGACGTCCTCGCGTGCTACGCCGCGACGGCCGAGGCGATCGAGCGGGCCCACTCCGGTGGCGGCCCCACGTTCATCGAGGCCTACACGTACCGCATGGGCGCCCACACCACCTCGGACGACCCCACGCGCTACCGGACCTCCGAGCAGGAGGCGCTGTGGCGTCGTCGGGACCCCATCGACCGCCTGCGCCTCCTCCTCGAGGCCGAGGGCGCGTGGGACGAGCAGTGGGCCGCGGACCTCGCGGCCGAGGGCGACGCGCTCGGCGAGCGCCTGCGGACGTTCGTCCGCGGCCTGGGCCGCCCCTCGACCGAGTCCATGTTCGACCACGTCTACGCGACCGAGCACTCGGTCGTCACGGCCGAGCGCCAGTGGTTCGAGGAGTACGAGGCGTCCTTCACGGACGACGGCGCGTCCCGCACGCACGACCAGCACGGAGGAGCACGATGAGCGCGCCGACCACCACGGCAACCACCACGTCCCGCCTCACGCTGGGCAAGGCCATCAACGAGGGCCTGCGCGCGTCGCTCGCGAGCGACCCCAAGGTCCTGCTCATGGGTGAGGACATCGGCCCCCTCGGCGGAGTCTTCCGCGTGACCGACGGCCTCCAGGCGAGCTTCGGCGAGGACCGTGTGGTCGACACCCCGCTCGCCGAGTCGGGCATCGTCGGCACGGCGATCGGGCTCGCGCTGCGCGGCTACCGGCCCGTGTGCGAGATCCAGTTCGACGGGTTCATCTTCCCGGCCTACGACCAGATCACGACCCAGCTCGCCAAGATGCACTACCGCTCGCGCGGGCGCCTCCAGCTCCCCGTGGTCATCCGGGTGCCGTTCGGCGGCGGGATCGGCGCGGTCGAGCACCACAGCGAGAGCCCCGAGGCGCTGTTCGCGCACACCCCCGGGCTGCGCGTCGTGTCGCCGTCGACCCCGCAGGACGCCTACTCGATGATCCGCGAGGCCATCGCCTCGCCGGACCCCGTGCTGTTCTTCGAGCCCAAGGGCCGCTACTGGGACAAGGGCGACGTCGTGCTCGACGGCCCCGTGGGCGACTCGACGCTCAACTCGGCGGTCGTGGTGCGCGAGGGCACGGACCTGACGCTCGTCGCGTACGGCCCGACCGTCCCGACCGCGCTCAAGGTCGCCGCGGCGGCCGCCGCCGAGGGCACGAGCATCGAGGTCGTCGACCTGCGCAACATCTCGCCGCTCGACACCGCGACCGTCGTCGCGTCGGTCCGCAAGACCGGGCGCTGCGTCGTGGTGCACGAGGCCGCGACGTACCTCGGCTCAGGAGCCGAGATCGCCGCGCGCGTGACCGAGGAGTGCTTCTACTCGCTCCAGTCGCCCGTGCTGCGCGTGGGCGGTTTCCACACGCCGTACCCCGTCGCCAAGCTCGAGCACGAGTACCTGCCGAGCCTCGACCGGGTCCTCGACGCGGTCGACCGCGCCATGGCGTTCTAGGCCCGGTCCCGCCCGGCCCGTCGCACCACCCCCAGACCACAGCACCACGATCACCCGAGGAGCAGGCAGTGCCCACCTTCGAGCAGTTCAAGCTCCCTGACGCCGGCGAAGGACTCACCGAGGCGGAGATCGTGCAGTGGCACGTCGCCGTGGGTGACGAGGTCACGGTGAACCAGACGATCGTGGAGATCGAGACGGCCAAGTCGCTCGTCGAGCTCCCGTCGCCCTACACGGGCGTCGTCGCCGAGCTGCTCGTCGCCGAGGGGGACACGGTCGAGGTCGGTGTCCCGATCATCGTGGTCGACACCGACCCGTCGGGCGCCACGTCGGCCGGTGCCCCGGCCACGGAGCCGGCGGCGGGGGAGGCGTCGGGCAGCGGCGCGGTCCTGGTCGGCTACGGCGTCGCCGAGCAGGCGAGCGCGCGTCGCCCGCGCCGCGGGTCTGCAGTTGCTGCGGCCCCCTCCGGCCCGACGGCGGAGCCCGCCCCTCCCGTCGTCGCACCTGCCGCGCCCGTCGCGGTACCGGCGGCCGCGGCGCCCGTGCGACCTGCGCCGTCGGGCCCCATCCGTGCCCTGGTCTCGGCCGCGACCGCCGGACGCACCGTCCTCGCCAAGCCCCCCGTGCGCAAGCTCGCCCGTGACCTGGGCGTCGAGCTCGCGTCGGTCCCCGCGACCGGTCCCGGCGGGATCATCACGCGCGAGGACGTGCTCGCCTACAGCGCACGCTCCGAGCCCCGCACGCTCGCGACCTACGCGGGCGACGACTCGCCGTGGCTCAACGACGCCGGTACGGGGTCGTCGGTGACCCCCGACGGACGCCAGACGCGCGTGCCCGTGAAGTCGGTGCGCAAGCGCACGGCCGAGGCCATGGTCCAGAGCGCCTTCACGGCCCCGCACGTGACCGAGTTCCACACGGTCGACGTCACCAAGACCATGAAGCTCGTCGCGAAGCTCCGCGAGGACCGCGAGTTCAAGGACGTGCGCGTCACGCCCCTGCTCATCACGGCTCGGGCCCTGCTGCTCGCGGTGCGCCGCCACCCGGACATCAACGCGAGCTGGGACGAGGCCGCGCAGGAGATCGTCTACAAGCACTACGTGAACCTGGGGATCGCGGCCGCCACGCCGCGCGGGCTCGTCGTGCCCAACATCAAGGACGCGCACCGCCTCGACCTCAAGGGGCTCGCGCAGGGCCTGTCCGACCTCACGGCCACGGCTCGCGCCGGGCGCACCACGCCCGCCGACATGTCCGACGGGACCATCACGATCACCAACGTGGGCGTGTTCGGGATCGACACCGGCACCCCGATCCTCAACCCGGGCGAGGCCGCGATCCTCGCGTTCGGCGCGATCCGCGAGCAGCCGTGGGTCCACAAGGGCAAGATCAAGAAGCGCTGGGTCACGCAGCTCGCGCTGAGCTTCGACCACCGCCTGGTCGACGGTGCGCTGGGCGCCTACGTCCTGAGCGACGTCGCGAAGATCCTCGAGGACCCGGCCCAGGCGCTCGTCTGGGGCTGACGGCGGAGGCCGGTCATTCGGTGTCCTCGGGGGAGGGGTCGGGGATCTCGCCGGGTCGGTAGCCCGGGAGCCGGCTGGCGGGCAGGATCGCCGTGGCGCTGATCGCGGCGAGGACGAGCAGCCCGATGCGCAGGGTGTCCAGGCGTGACTGCTCGTTGAGGGCGACGGCGGCGTCCACCTGCGCTGTGCTCGCATCCGTGGCCGCGAGGACCTCGCGCAGGTCGTCGTTGCTCACGAAGTTGACCGAGTCGAGGTCGACCTGGGCGACGAGCGAGGGGGGCAGCTCGGGGTGCTCGACGACGGCGCGCCCCACCGAGATCCCGAGGATCGTCACGAGCATGGCACCGACGACGGCCGTGCCGACGGCCGAGGCGAGGTTCTGCGTGGTGCCGCGGATCGATCCGACGTCTCCCGCGAGGGTCTTGGGGACCGAGGTCACGAGGACGTTGAACACGAGCGTGACCAGCGCACCCTGCCCCACCCCGAACACGAACAGCCCCAGGATCGTCGGGAGGGTCTCCCAGTTGTTCGTGACCACGAGCGCGAGCCAGGCGAGCCCGACCGTCGTGAGGACGAAGCCGAAGACGCCGATGACCCGGGGGCTGAACCGTCCGTAGAACCGCACGACCAGGGTGGCTGTGACGAACACGGTGAGGTTGAAGGGCATCATCGCGAGCGCGGTGTCGAACGGGGTGCGGCCCTGCACGATCTGGATGTAGAGCGGCACGGTGAAGTTCAGGGCCGCCTCGAGCGCGACGACGATGAACATCGCGTACACCGCGGCGCGCTCGCTCGAGGCCCCCAGGACGCTGAGGTCGACCAGAGGGACCTTGCCGGCCGCGGCTCGCCGTCGTGTCCACCAGAAGAAGGTCTGCCCCAGGACGATGCCCACCACGACGAACAGCGGTGCGGGCGAGACCCCCAGGACCGAGAAGGGCGCCTCGGGCGTCGCGTAGAGCAGCCCCCAGGCGTTGAGGTTGTTGAAGCCCAGCGTCAGGAGGACGATCGCGGCGCCGATGAGCACGGCAGCGACCAGGTCGATCCGGATCCCGGGGTCGCCGCGGTCCGAGCGCAGGCGGAAGCTGAACACGAAGACGGCCACCGCGAGCGCGAGCACGATCCCGAACACGGGCCGCCATCCCACGAGCGTGCCGAGCGCGCCGCCGATGAAGAAGGCGCTGACCCCGGAGATCGCGCGGGCCGAGCCGAGCGACCCGATCGCGGTCGCCTGCTGGGCGCCGTGGTAGTTCTCCGCGATGAGCGCGACGAGCGCCGGCACGATGATCGCGGCCGAGGCCCCGGCCACGGCCTGGCCCGCGATGGCCCAGCCGACCGTCGGCGAGAAGATCATCATCAGTGCCGAGGCGGCGAAGGTCGCGACCACGACGCGGAAGACCACGACCCACCCGATGCGCTGGCCGAGCTTGGCACCCGTCATGACGAGCGCCGCGACGGCGAGCCCGTAGACGACGATGGTCGAGCTGACGACCGTCGGAGGGACGCCGAACTCCTCGACCATCCCGCCCAACGAGACGGGCAGGGCCGCGACGTTGAAGGACATGAGGACCTGGGCGAGGAACAGCCCCACCATCGGGACCCACGACCGGCGTTCCTCGACGGTCGTTCCTGCGGCTGCATCGGTTCGGCTCATGCGGAGGGCTCCGTTCGTTCGGGCACGTGCACGGAAGACGCGAAGAGGTTCAGGCCCAGGGCCCGGGACAGGTAGGCCGTGGCTCGCTGCCCGCGGACGCTGTTCCCGGCGGGGTCCAGGAGCGGGGAGAAGGTGCCGATCGCGCCCTTGCCGGGAGCGACGGCGACGATCCCGCCCGAGACTCCCGACTTCGCGGGGAGCCCGATCTCGAAGAGCCACTCTCCCGAGCTCTCGTACATCCCGGTCGAGGCCAGGACGGCGAGGGTGTCGCGGCACACCTGCGCCGAGACCACGCGTTCGCCCGTGACCGGGTTGACGCCCCCGTCCGCGAGCGTCGCGCCCATGACCGCGAGATCGCGGGCGCTGACCCGCAGCGCGCACTGCCGCGTGTACACGTCGACCACCTCGAGGGGGTCGGTCCGGATCCGGCCGTAGCTCTCCAGCAGCCGGGCGATCGCCTTGTTGCGCATGTTCGTCTCGGCCTCCGAGCGGTACACGACCCCGTCGAGCTCGAGCTGGCGACCGGCGAACCGTGACAGGCCCGTGCGGACGTTCTCCCACTGCTCCGCCGGCGTCGCACCGGGCATCAGGGCCGTCGTGGCGAGCGCCCCCGCGTTGACCATCGGGTTCCGGGGGTGCCCGTCGTTGAGCTCGACCGCCATGACCGAGTTGAACGCCAGGCCCGTGTTGTTCACCCCGACGCGCTCGAGCACCTCCTGGTGCCCGTACGCCTCGCACACCAGCGCGTACACGAACGCCTTGGAGATCGACTGGACCGAGAACTCGACGTCGGCGTCCCCGACGGCGTGCACCTCTCCACCCGACTCGGCCACGACGACGCCGAAGAGCCCCGGATCCACCTCGGCGAGCACGGGGATGTAGTCCGCCACCTGACCGCCGTCATGGGCACGACACCGCTCGTGAGCCGCGTGCACGAGCCGTTCGACCTGGTCCCACCCCGGCAGCGCCCCCGTCGCCACCTCCTGCTCGACACCGTCGACGTCCGTCGCCAGGTCCATCGCCTCGCCCCTCTCGAGTGCTGAGAACTGCCCGGGCCTCTGTCTTTCTACACCCTCGACGTCCCGAGCGGGGCGTGAGGAGACGACACGCGCCGAGAGCCCGCGCCCTGCCTGTCCGGGGTGGTGCCCGACCGAGGCGCGACATCGACCGGCCGCCGAGCCGACGGCCGTGCGCTCCGGACGCCGACGCGCCAAGATCGGTGCGTGGAAGCCTGGATCGTCGAGAACGAGCTGGTCCTGACGTTCGTCCTGAACTCGCTCATCGCGATCGGGACGCTCGCTGCCGTGGTGGCCTCATGACGTTCTCCGACGCGGCCGGTCGGTGCCGGGAGCGGGACGCGCACGGGGTGCTCGTGCGACGCGCCGACCTGGACGCGGTGCATCGTCGGGTGACGGGGCCGTGACCTGGACGCGCACGGCGGCCCGGTGAATACCTACCACCGGTTGCCCACCCCGTTCCTCGGCCTGAGACTGTCAGCACCCACCGAGGAAAGGGCGTGACATGACCAGCGAGACCCCTCTGTCCGGACGAGCGGCGGCGCCTCCGCGCAGGCGACTGGTCGCCTCGACGTCGGTGCTCGTGCTCGGTGCGGTGATGACCTTCGGGGCCGCGGCCCTGGGTCCGTTCGTCGCCCCTGCCGCGGCCGAGCAGCTGCCGACGTGCCCGGACGGTGACAGCGACGGGACCGTCGGGCCGCCGTTGTTCACGGACAACGCCGTCGCGGTCTACGTCGGCGGTGACTTCACCGCGAACGAGGACGCGGCCGAGTCGGAGGGCCTGCTGGTCGTCCACGGGAACGCGAGCTTCGAGCGGGACGGGATCTTCAACGTCGGCGTCGTGGGCGCAGGGTCCGGCTCGGTGCCCACGCCCGGCTCGACCATGCTGGCCGTGGGCGGTGACCTGACCATCGGTCCGACCTCGGCCGTGGACGTCGGCGCGGGGACCGCGGGAGGGGGCGCCGTGCACGTCGGCGGCACGATCGACGGTGACTCCCGGCTCCTGACGAACGGTGCGGGAGCCATCGAGAACATGGGGCAGGGCCCCGCGCTGTCCCCGTACGACCCGGACGTCTTCCCCCAGGAGATGATCGACGTCTCGGCCGAGATGGCCGCGTTCGCTGCGAACGGCACGGCGGCCCGCACGGGTGACACGGTGATCTTCACCGCGGGGGCCGACGACCCGGCCCACCCGGGGCTCCAGGTGTTCGAGGTCGACGCCGCGACGCTCGACGGCTCGAACGCTATCCAGTTCAACGGCATCCCCGACGGCGACTCGATCGTGGTCAACGTGACCGGGGGGCCCGTGACCTTCTCGCCCCAGGACTTCACCGCGGACGGCGTGCGGGTCGACGCGTTCGGCTTCCCCGGGTTCGGGGCCTTCGCGTCGAGCCTGCTGTGGAACTTCACGGGCGACACGCAGGTGTCGATCGGTCAGAACGGTCAGTTCATGGGGTCGATCCTGGGCCCGGAGATCGACCTCACGGCGACGACCAGCACCAACGGCCGCATCCTCGTCGGTGGTGACCACACGATGGGCGGAGCGGGCACCGAGCACCACAACTACCCGTGGAACTACGCGTTCCCGTGCGAGGACGAGGTCCCGCCGATCCCGACCGAGGTCGGGTCGGTCAGCGTGACCAAGAGCGTGACCCCCGGGTCCGGGCTCACGGACCTCGTCTTCACGGGCTCTGCCCGCTGCAGCCTCCCCGGAGGTGCGATCTTCGTGACGCGCTGGGCCGTCAAGGCCGACGAGGTCACCGTCTTCGGCAACATCCCCCTGGGCGAGACGTGCGTGATCCTCGAGGACCTCAGCGGGGTGTACCAGGAGGTCGACGGTGAGCTGGTCCTGGTGGACGTCGGGGACCGGCGATGGGCCGAGCCGGTCTTCACGATCGACGGTGAGGCCACCAACGTCTTCACGATCACCGAGGACGGGTAGGAGATCACGATCGGCGTCGTCAACGCGTTGCTCGGCACGGTCGACGTGACCAAGGTCGTGTCCGGTCCCGCGGGCGGGTACGTGGGGGACCGGAGCTTCGACGTCGACTGGCAGTGCTCGGCCGGCGCCTACGTCGACGGAGTCGCAGTCGATCCCGCGGTGTCGTCGGGCACCGTGAGCGTCGCCGCCGGGGCGACGGCTCGCCCCACGGTGGACGGCAGCGAGGCCTGGTTCCCGGTCGGGAGCACGTGCACCTTCACCGAGGCGGCGCTCACGACCGAGCCCGGTGACTTCGCCGGCACCACGTACGAGTGGTCGGGGTCCACGGTCGACCCGAGCGAGGTCGTGATCGGTACCGGGGAGAGCGGGATCGTCGGGGTCACGGTGACGAACACGTTCGTCAGCGCGATCGGCGGCTTCTCGATCGCCAAGGCCCTGACGGGCGAGGGCGACGCGCAGGTGCCGGACGACACGGAGTTCACGGTGCGCTACACCTACGTCGTGAACGGGACGACGGTCAGCCAGGACGTCCGGGTGCCCTCCGACGGGACGCCCGTCCTCGGGCCCCAGGACCTGCCCGTGGGCACGGTCGTCACGTTCGAGGAGATTCCCGGGGATCCCGGGCGTCACCTGGGGCACGCCCACGATCACGGTCGACGGACGAGGGACCAACCGGCTCGTGGTGGCGGGGGGAGCCTCTGCCGAGGTGGTCGTCACGAACACGGCCGACGTGGTCCCGACCCCGACGCCCACCCCGACGGTCCCGACCACGCCCGGCGACGACCTCGCCTCGACGGGCGCCGACGTCGCGCTGCTCGCGGGCGTCTCGGTCCTGTTCGTCGCGATCGGCCTCACGATCGTCGCGGCCCGTCGCCGGCACCTCGCGGGTCGCGAGTAGGTCCGGCGTCGAGGCGCCGTCCTTCCGTACCGGGCTCCACCGGGCGGAAGGACGGTACCTGCCCGTCCTGGGGCGGCTCGCTGCCGGATGCCCCTCCCGGGGCGCCGACGGCGCGAGGTGCTAACCGTGGCCGGTCGTCGCGTGCCAGCGGTCCTGCGTGTCGTACGGCAGCTCGTCGTCGTAGTACCAGCCCGCGGGCATGCGGGAGGGATCGAACCACACGTGCCCGCCCCGGGTCCAGCGGCGGCGGTACGCGATGATCCGCTCGGGCGTGGTGTCCTCGACCCCGCTCTCGGCCCCGCAGCAGTCGCAGATCGCGTGCGTGGGTCCGTCGAGGGTCCAGCCAGGTTCCTCCAGGTCCCACGCGCACACGCGGCACAGCGTCGCGCGGTTCTCGACGTCGCCGGGGCCGTCGGCCCGAGCGAGCCGGACGAGTGCCGAGAGGGCGCGGAGGGGGTTGGCTGCTGCGAGTGCTGCGATTCTCTGACGCGGCATGCGCGGATCCTTCTGCTCGATCTCGACCGTCGGACGTCGGTCCGACGGCGGGCCGTCGTCGTCCGGGTCCTCGGAGAGCGCCCGCTCCAGGGGTGGACGACGCGTGGGCTGGCGTGAGTCTAGACCGCGAACATGTGGACCGGACAGGATGAAACGCCGGACTCCTGCTCGTGTCTCGAAGGCATGCGCCACCGACCCCCGCGACAGGTCGAGCACGAGGGTGGGGCTCCCTCTCACAGCCGCCGGGCAGGGGCTGTGCGCAAAGCCTTACGGCAGGGAAACGGTCGGCTCGCCCCCGGGAAACACACGTTTCCTACCGTCACGGGTACTGGTCGAGCACCGCTCGACGCTCCAGGTCACCGCTCCAGGAGGCGCCATGTCCGTCCCCGCAGGTCCCCCCTCGCAGGCCACGACCACGACCGACCACCCCGCCACCGACCACCCCGCGCCCGCGCTCGCGTCGGTCGCTGCGCCGTCGGGCACGGACGGACGGTCCGGCACCGCCGCAGACCCCGCGGCCCGGAGCGCCCCGCGCCGTCGCGGGCGCTGGATCGACGACTGGGACCCCGAGGACCCCACGTTCTGGCGCGACGGCGGCCGCAAGGTCGCGACCCGCAACCTGGGGATCTCGGTCTTCGCCGAGTTCCTCGGGTTCGCGGTCTGGGCCCTGTGGTCGATCGTCGTCCCGCAGCTCGGCGCAGCCGGCTTCACCTTCACCGTGGACCAGCAGTTCTGGCTCATCGCCGTCCCCAGCCTCGTGGGCGCCACCCTGCGCATCCCGTACACCTTCGCGGTCCCGCTGTTCGGCGGCCGCAACTGGACCGTCGTGTCGGCGCTCCTGCTCCTGGTGCCCACGGTCGCGCTCGCGGTCGTCGTGCAGAACCCCGGGACGCCGTTCGGCGTGATGCTGCTCGTCGCGGCGCTCGCGGGGGTCGGCGGCGGGAACTTCGCGTCGTCGATGGCCAACATCTCGTTCTTCTACCCCGAGAAGGAGAAGGGCCGGGCGCTGGGCCTCAACGCCGCGGGCGGCAACCTCGGGACGGCCGCGGTCCAGCTCGCGGTGCCGCTCGTGATCGTCGCGGGCGCGGGCATCGCGCTCGAACGGGCGGGGCTCATGATGATCCCGTTCATCCTGCTGGCGGCGTTCCTCGCGTGGCGGTACATGGACAACCTGTCGCACGCCAAGGCCGACTTCCGCTCGTTCGCCGCAGCGACCCGCAACCGGCACACGTGGATCATCTCGTTCCTCTACATCGGGACGTTCGGCTCGTTCATCGGGTACTCGGGTGCGTTCCCGACGCTGCTCAAGAACCAGTTCCCCGAGGTCACGCTCTCGATCGCGTTCCTCGGCGCGCTCGTGGGCTCGGTGTCCAGGCCGCTCGGCGGGACGATCGCCGACAGGGTGGGCGGGGCCCGCGTGACGATCGCGGCGTTCGGCGTCATGGCCGTCGGGGCGTTCGGTGCGATCCGGGCGCTCGAGTCGCACAGCTTCGGGGTGTTCTTCGGGTCGTTCCTGCTGCTGTTCGTCGCGACGGGCGTCGGCAACGGCGCGACCTACCGGATGATCCCGGCGGTCTTCTCGGCCTCGGGCGAGCTCGCCGCCGCGGTCCTGCCCGACGACGAGCGCGCGGCCCACCGCACCCGGGTCCGCAAGGCGGCCGCGGGCTGCATCGGCATCGCGGGGGCGATCGGGGCGTTCGGCGGCTTCCTCATCCCGCGCGGCTTCGCGATCTCGAACGACCTGGCCGGGTCGCTCGTCCCGGCCCTGTGGATCTTCATCGGCGTCTACGCCGTCATGGCCGTGGTGACGTGGGCCGTGTACCAGCGTCGGGGTGCGCCCATGGCCGCGGCCGGGATCTGAGCATGGTCGTCCACCCCGTCGCGGTCCCGACCGTCCTCGACCCGCCCGGCGCCCGGGCCGGCGTCGTCCGCCCCGGGCGCGCGGCGCCGTCGGGCAGCGGTGCGGACACGCACTGCCCCTACTGCGCGCTGCAGTGCGGCGTGTCGCTCACGCCCGCGCCACCGGAGGTGCCCGACGCCGGAGCCTCGCCCCGCGTGGTCGTCGCACCGCGCGAGTTCCCCACCAACAAGGGCGGGCTGTGCCAGAAGGGCTGGACCAGCGCGAGCCTGCTCACCGCGCACGACCGGCTCACGGTCCCGCTCGTGCGCGACCGCTCGGTCGACGCGGCGGGCGTCGTGACCCGCGGCGGGCTGCGGCCCGCGACGTGGGACGAGGCGCTCGGGCGGGTCGCGCGCGGCATCATGGCGATCCAGGCCGCGTCGGGGCGCGACGCGGTCGCGGTCTTCGGGGGCGGGGGGCTCACGAACGAGAAGGCGTACGCGCTGGGAAAGCTCGCACGGACGGTCCTGCGGACCGCGAACATCGACTACAACGGGCGCTTCTGCATGGCGAGCGCCGCGGCCGGTGCCAACCGCGCGTTCGGTGCCGACCGCGGGCTGCCGTTCCCGCTCGCGGACCTCGCGGGGGCCGACGCGGTGCTGCTGCTCGGCTCGAACCTGGCCGAGACCATGCCGCCCTCGGTCCAGCACCTCGCGGGCGTGCGCTCGCGCGGCGGGCTGGTGGTCGTGGACCCGCGGCGGTCGGCCACGGCCGCGCTGACGGGCGCCGGGGCGCCCGGCGGTGCGGCGGACGGGCCGCCTCAGGGCCTCCACCTCCAGCCCGTCCCCGGGACCGACCTCGTGGTGCTGCTCGCGCTCCTGCACGTCGTGTGGGCCGAGGGCCTCGCCGACGAGGAGTACCTCGCCGCGCGCGTGTCCGGGGTCGACGACGTGCGCCGCGCGGTCGCGGCCTGGTGGCCCGAGCGCGCCGAGACCGTGTGCGGGATCTCGGCCGACGAGCTCCGCCGCGTCGCGCGGCTGCTCGCGGCGGCCTCGCCCTCCCGCGGCGGGCGCGGGGCGTACGTCCTGACGGGTCGCGGCGTCGAGCAGTCGACCCAGGGGACCGCGACCGTGACCGCGGCGATCGACCTGGCGCTCGCGCTCGGCCTGCCCGGCCGGACCGGCTCCGGGTACGGCGCGATCACGGGGCAGGGCAACGGGCAGGGCGGCCGGGAGCACGGCCAGAAGGCCGACCAGCTCCCCGGCTACCGCAAGATCGACGACCCGGCCGCGCGCGCCCACGTCGCCGCGGTGTGGGGCGTGGACCCCGCGTCCCTCCCCGGGCCGGGCAGGCCTGCGGTCGAGCTGCTGCGCTCGCTCGGGACGCCGGGCGGGCCGCGCGCGCTGCTCGTGCACGGCTCGAACGTGCTGGTCAGCGCGCCGAACGCGACGTACGTCGCCGAGCGTCTCGATGCCCTGGACCTGCTCGTGGTGTGCGACCTGGTGCCTTCCGAGACCGCGCTGCGTGCCGACGTCGTGCTGCCCGTGACGCAGTGGGCAGAGGAGGAGGGGACCATGACCTCGCTCGAGGGGCGCGTGATCCGCCGGCGCCGTGCCGGGAGCCCGCCGGACGGCGTGCGGTCCGAGCTGTGGTTCTTCGCGGAGCTCGCGCGACGCCTGGGGTCGACCGTGTCCTTCCCGCTCGACCCCGCCGAGGTGTTCGACGAGCTCGCGCGGGCCTCGGCGGGCGGTGTCGCGGACTACTCGGGGCTCAGCCACGCGCGCCTCGACGCCGACGAGGCCGCGGGCGGGCCGGGGTTGTTCTGGCCAGTGCCTGCGGTGTCGCCCGCAGCGGCCGGGGGAGAGGCGCACCCCGGCACCCCGCGACTGTTCCTCGACCGCTTCCACACCCCCGACGGGCGTGCGCGCATGGTCGCGGTCGACCACGTGGGGCCGAGCGACGACGTCCGCCCCGACGCGCCCGTCTACCTCGTGACGGGCCGCGTCCTGCAGCACTACCAGTCGGGTGCGCAGACGCGACGCGTGGCCGAGCTCGACCGGATCGTGCCCGGACCGTTCGTCGAGATGCACCCGATCCTCGGCTTCCGCCTCGGCATCCAGGACGGTGACCCGGTGCGGCTCACGTCGGCCCGGGGCGAGGTCCGGGCGCCTGCGCGGTGGAGCGACAAGATCCGCCCCGACACGGTCTTCATGCCGTTCCACTGGAGCGGGGCCGGGAGCGTCAACCGGATCACGACCGACGCGACCGACCCGGTCTCCGGGATGCCCGAGTTCAAGGTCTGCGCGGTCGCCGTCGCGCCCGCACGCTCCCCGGAGGTGGTCGCATGACCGACGCCGCTGCTCGACCGCCGGTACCGGCGCAGCCTGCGGGCACCCGTTCCGACGGCCCGCCCGTGGACGGCGCAGCCAGGCCGTTCCGCGTCGTCGTGGTGGGCGACGGGATGGTCGGGTCCCGGTTCGCGGCCGACCTCCTGGCGACGGCCGGCCCGGACACGGAGCACCGCGCCCGGCCCTTGCGCGTCACGGTGCTCGGCGACGAGGGGTACGAGCCGTACAACCGCGTCCTGCTGAGCGAGGTCGTCGCAGGGCGTGCCGACATCGGCGCGCTGACCCTGCCCTCGACGGGCGACGCGCGCGCCGAGGTCCACCGAGGCGCCCCCGCGATCGCGATCGACCGCGGCTCGCGCACGGTCCTCACGAGCGACGGTGCGTTCCCGTACGACGCCGTGGTGCTCGCGACGGGCTCGGCCGCCCGTGTCCCTGACGTGCCGGGGCTCGGGTCAGGTCCCGGAGGAGCCCTGCCCGCCGGAGTCCACGCGCTGCGCACGCTCGACGACGCACGCGAGATCGTCGCCGCGACCGCCAACGCGCGCCGCGCCGTCGTGATCGGTGCGGGTGTCCTGGGCCTCGAGGTCGCGTGCGGCCTGGCCCGCCGCGGGCTCGCGGTGACCGTGGTCCACGGTGGGGCGAGCCCCATGGACCGCCAGCTCGGCCCCGACGCGGGCCTCGCCGCCTCGCGCACGCTCGCAGGGCTCGGCATCACGGTACGCACGGGGGCCCGCACGCGGGAGGTCGTGGTGAGCGGGGACGGTGGCCGGGGCGCGGCCGTCACGGGGGTCGTCCTCGTGCCCGACGGCGGGCGCCCGCCCCGCGCGGCAGGTCCCGGGAGAGACGGGGGACCGGGCCACGGGTCCACGGGCCCGGACGCGGAGCCGCGGGACCCGGACGCGGGGGGACGCCCTGCCGCGAACTCGAGCGGCCCGGCCGACGAGGTCCCGGCCGACCTGCTGGTGCTGGCCTGCGGGACCGTGCCCGAGGCGACCCTCGCCCGGACCGCGGGCCTGACGGTGGACCGGGGGGTCGTCGTCGGGCACGGGCTGGCGAGCCCCGACGACCCCGACGTGTACGCGATCGGTGACTGCGCGCAGCCGCCCGAGGGCGGGACGGGGCTCATCGCGCAGGGGTGGGAGCAGTCGCGGCGGCTCGCGTCCCTGCTCGCCGAGAGGCTGGCGGACGCAGCGAGCACCCTCGGCCTCACGGGCCCCGACGCGGTGGGTACGACGGACGCTGTGCTCCCGCCCCCGCCCGAGGGCCGGGCGCACGTCCGCTTCACAGCGGCCGAGCGCCCGAGCATGGCGCTGCGCATCGCGCTCGACGTCGAGCGGGCCGCGTGGAACCCGTCGGGTCGCGATCCTCGCGAGATGCGGCCCGCGGAGGGCCGAGGCGTGCCAGGAGCCCCGTCGGCCGCATCTCGGGAGCGGCGGCCACAGGTGGCGCCGACGGACCAGCCGTCGCCCCCCGCCGCACCGACCGACGTCGTGCGCCTCAAGGCCGCGGGCCTCGACGTCGTGGCGATGGGGGTCTGCGGCGCGCGGCGCGCCCACGACCCGAGCCACCGCACTCTCCGGCTCACCGACCCCGACGCGGGACGCCACGTCGAGGTCGTCGTGGCGGGCGGCCTCCTGGTGGGCGCGACCGTGGTCGGCGCGCCGCAGATCGGCGCCGACCTCACGGCGACCTACACGCGCCGGATCCCCGTGCCCGCCGACCCGGCCCACCTCCTGCTGCAACCTGTCGCGCAGGCCGCCGCGCCGGCGTCGGACCCCACGCACATGCCCGACCGGACCACGGTGTGCAGCTGCAACGGCGTGAGCAAGGGGGACATCGTCGCGAGCTGGCGCGAAGGCGCTCGCAGCACGGCCGACATCGCGCGCGCGACACGGGCCACCACGGGGTGTGGCGGCTGCAAGGACGTCGTGTGCGGGCTCGCGGACTGGCTGCGCAAGGCCGACCCGGAGCAGCCCGGGACGGCGTCCGCGTCGTCCCGCGCGGACGAACCGGCTCCCGAGTCCGTGCCGGTCCACGGCTGAGAGGCTGCGGGTGCGGACGCGCGACCCCTCTCCTAGCCTCGGAGGAGTCCGGAGCCCCTGCGTCCGCACGGCTCCCCGGCCCGATCGATCCGGAGGTAGAGCGTGCGACGAGGTATCGCGGCGGCAAGCCTGGTGGTCCTGCTGGCGGCGGTCGCGGGGGCCGGTGCGACGTCGTCGTCCGCGGTCGTCGAACCGCAGGCGACCGCACGGCTGTCGCTCTTCAAGCGCATCGAGAACCTCGACAGCGGAGCGAGCGAAGGGCGCCGCGAGCTGTGGACCATGCATGCGCTCAACCTCGACACGGGCCAGGAGATCACGGGCGAGGGCTCAACGGGGTCCAGTCGCTCGAGGTCGTGCCCGGGCGCTACCAGATCTCCGAGAGCGGCGGGGTGGGTGGCTACCGCTTCCAGGACTGGACGTGCAGCGGCGCCGACGTCTCCGAGACGACCGACCCGACCCCCGTCATCACGGTGTCCGACGGCGGCCAGGTGACGTGCACGGTCGACAACGAGGCGATCGAGCCCACGCTGACGCTCGTCAAGGAGGTCGTGGGAGGGTCGGCGTCGCCGACCGACTGGACGCTGCAGGCGCAGGGTCCCACCAACCTCGTCGGAGCGAGCGGGTCCGCCGAGGTCACGAACCGCACGGTCCGCATCGGCGACTCCACGCTCTCGGAGCAGGGCGGCCCCACGGGGTACACGCCGAGCGACTGGGACTGCGGTGACGCGGTCCTGGTGGGCAACCGGCTGACCGTGGGCCTCGACGAGAACATCACGTGCACGATCCGCAACACCTCGGCGGCCCCACAGCTCACGCTGCGCAAGGAGGTCGTCAACGAGGGTGGCGGCCCGGCCGTCCCGGGCGACTTCACGCTCACGGGGACGGGACCCACGACGATCTCGGGCCCCTCGGGGTCGGTCGCGGTCACGGGGGCGGGCGTCTCGGCGGGGACCTACGCGCTGAGCGAGTCGAGCCGCCCGGGCTACACCCCCGGTGCGTGGACGTGCGACGGCGGGTCGCTGTCGGGTGCCGAGGTGACGCTCGACGCCGACGACATCGTGACCTGCACGGTCACCAACACGTGGACGGGCGGGTCGCTCACTCTGCTCAAGGAGGTCGCCGAGGGCGGCGCACCACCGCAGGCCTGGCAGCTCGTCGCGACCGACGACGCGGGGTTCGCGCACTCCGGGACCATGGGGCAGCCCGCGGTCACGGGGGCCGGGGTCCCGGCGGGCTCCTACACGCTGACCGAGCTCGGGCCCGACGCCTACGACCTGGTCGGCTGGACCTGCACGGGCGGCGAGCTGGTCGTGGACCCGTCGTCGGGCGGGCCGGGGGCGACCTACCGCGTGACGGTCGGGACGCACGCTGCCGTGGAGTGCACCGCGACCAACACCCTCGCGGGCTCGTCGCTGACGCTCGTCAAGGAGGTCGTGGGTCCGGACGGCGGCCCTGCAGCGGAGCCGGCAGCGTGGACGCTCGCGGCCGACGGCGCCACACCCCTCGCGGGGGCCAGCGGCAGCCCCGCGGTGACGCACCAGGCCGTCACGCCGGGCGACTACACGCTCTCGGAGTCGGGCGGACCGCTCGGCTACGCCGCGGGCGACTGGGTCTGTGACGGCGCCACGGCCCCTGACGGGATCGTGACGATCGGGCAGCGCGACGACGTGACCTGCACGATCACCAACACCTGGGACGGGGGGACGCTGACGCTCGTCAAGGAGGTCGCGGGCGGCGGCGCCCCGGCCTCGGCCTGGGACCTCACCGCGACGGGCACGGACGCTGGCCTGCCGACCCTGACCGGCCGGACAGGATCGACCGGCGTCACGGCGGTGCCCGTGCCGCCCGGCGACTACGACCTCGCCGAGTCCGACGCGTTCCCGCTCGGCTACGAGCTCACGGACCTGACGTGCACGGGCTCGGCCGGGACCAGCGTCGAGGAACCCACGGTCACCGTGGGAGCGGGGGACGACGTGACCTGCACGTTCACGAACAGCCCGCTCGCGACGCAGCACCTCACGCTCATCAAGCTCGTGAACCACCAGGGCGGCGGCTTCGCTCCCGTCACCGCGTGGACGCTCGCCGCGACGGACGGAGCGGGCACGGACCTCTCGGGACCGAGCGGCTCGCCCGGTGTCTCGTTCGTCGCCGTCCCGCCGGGCGACTACACGCTCTCGGAGTCGGGCGGCCCCGACGGGTACCGCGCGGGCGCGTGGGTGTGCCAGGGAGCGGACGTGACCCCCGGGGGCGTCGTCACGATCGAGGAGAACACCGACGTCGCGTGCGTCATCACGAACTCGGCGATCGCGCCACGGCTCACCCTGGTCAAGGACGTCGTCGGCGGGCCGTCGGACGTCGACGACTGGCGGCTGTTCGGTGCGGGGTCGCCCGGCCTGGTCACGGGCTTCTCCGGGAGCCCCGAGGTGACCGACGCCCCGGTGACGGCCGGGACGTGGCGGCTGTTCGAGGTCGGCAGCCCGCTCGGCTACTCGGCGCGGCCCTGGACCTGCACCGACGCGGCCGGTGCGACGGTCCCCGTGACGGACACCGGGCAGGTCACCCTCGCGCTCGCCCAGGACGTCACGTGCACGGTGCAGAACGTGTGGGAGGGCGGTCGCCTGACCCTCCTCAAGGAGGTCACCGGAGGTCCGGCTGCCGCCGAGTCGTGGGAGCTGCGGGCGACCGGTCGCACGAGGACGGGTGCGGCCGGGGCCGTCGTCTCGGGCCCGACGGGCTCGGTCGGCGTGACCTCGCAGCTCGTCCCGTCGGGCGAGTTCGAGCTGGCCGAGGGCTCCGGTCCCGCGGGCTACCGCACGGGGACGTGGACGTGCACCGAGGTCGGGGGAGACGAGATCCCGGTCGTCGACGGCCACGTCGCGGTCGCCCAGGGCGAGGACGTGAGGTGCCTCCTGACCAACCACTGGACCTCGGGCACCCTCACGCTCCTCAAGGAGGTCGACGGCGGCTCGGCGCCCCCCGGCGCATGGACCCTCGCGGCCGACGGGGTGGCCGGCAGCCCGACCGACGGCGTCTCGATCACGGGTGCCGGCGGCGCCCCCGCCGTCACGGGCGCGACGGTCCTCGCGGGCGACTACGTGCTCGCGGAGTCCGGCGGGCCCAGCGGTTACGAGCAGACCGGGTGGGACTGCGGCGAGGCGCCGCTCGTCGACGGGGTCGTGAGCGTCGCAGAGAGCGCCGACGTCACCTGCACCGTGACCAACACCGCGGTGCTCCCGCACCTGACCCTCGTGAAGGAGGTCGACAACACGGGCGGGGGCACCGCCACCCCGGACGACTTCACGCTCCACGCGGACGGCCCCGAGGCGCTGGCCGGGGTGAGCGGCGGCGTCGAGGTCTCGCACGTGACGGTCGAGCCCGGTGGTTACGCGCTGACCGAGTCGGGCGGGCCCGAGGACTACGACGCGAGCGGCTGGACGTGCACGGGCGGCACCGTCACGGACGGGACGGTCGAGGTCTCGGCGGGCGGGGACGTCACGTGCACCGTGGTCAACACGTTCGTCCCCGCCGTCGGGCCCACGCCGAGCCCCACGCCCACCCCGACCGACCCGCCGAGCCCCACGCCCGCGCCGACGGACGGGGGAGGGGGCGGCTCGGCCGGCCCCGACGGCCCGCTCGCGAGCACGGGGGCCGAGGCCGCGGGCGCCGCGGCGCTCGCGGCGGCCCTCGCGCTGGCCGGAGCAGCCCTGGTCGTCGTGGCGCGCCGTCGACGCGGGGAGGGCTGAGCCGGAGGTCCACGGTCACGGCTGCGGGCCCCGGGGACCCGCAGCCCTGGCGGGTTCTCACGCGCCTGCGGCGGTGCGCGTGAGAAGAACGTTACGGAGGGGCAAAGGAGAGGGTGCGGCGCGGAAACCGCGCGTCTCTAGTGTCCGGAGCAGCAGCTGCTTCCCGGACACCCGGACCGCACCCCCAGGAGCCCCCGTGACCACACCATCGAGCTCTCCCCGCCACCTCGTGATCGTCGGCGGCGGCATGGTCGCCCAGCGCCTCGTCGAGGCGCTGCGTGCCCGTGACACCGCCGGCGGTTGGCGGGTCACCGTCTTCGCCGAGGAACCGCGCTACCCCTACGACCGCGTGGCGCTCACGTCCTACTTCTCGGCGCGCGACCCCGAGGAGCTCAACCTCGGCGACCCTGCGCTGTGGGACGACCCGCTCGTGCGCCTGGTCCGTGACTGCAGCGTCGTCTCGATCGACCGCGACGCACGCCAGGTCACCGACCGGTTGGGCCGGGTCCACGACTACGACGAGCTCGTGCTCGCGACGGGCTCGAGCGCTGCCCGGCCGCCCATCCCCGGCAACGAGCTGCCGGGGGTGTTCGTCTACCGCACGATCGACGACGTCGCGGCCCTGCGCGGCTGGGTCGAGGCCAAGCGCGAGGAGCGAGCCGGGTCGTCGTACGACCGCCCGGTGCGTGGCGCGGTCATCGGCGGCGGGCTCCTGGGCCTCGAGGCCGCGGGTGCGCTCAAGGCGCTCGGCGCCCAGGCGACCGTCATCCAGTTCGGCACGCACCTCATGGACGCGCAGATCGACCTGGGCGGCGGTCAGGCGCTCGGGCGTCTCATCAACGACATGGGCATCGCGGTGCGCGTGAGCACCGGGACCAAGGAGATGCGTCCCGCGCGGACGACGGGTCATGTGGGCCGCCTCGACTTCGTGGACGGCGGGCGGCTCGACGTCGACGTGGTCGTCATGGCGACGGGTGTCCGACCGCGGGACGAGCTGGCCCGTGGGGCGGGGCTGCCGGTCGGCGAGCGCGGTGGGGCGGTCGTCGACCTGTCGTGCCGCACCGTCGACCCGCACGTGTGGGCGATCGGCGAGGTCGCGTGCATCGAGGGGCGCTGCCTGGGCCTCGTGGCCCCGGGCTACGCGATGGCCGAGGTCGTCGCGGACCGCCTGCTGGGCGGCGAGGCGACGTTCCCGGGTGCGGACACCGCGACCAAGCTCAAGCTGCGCGGCGTGGACGTCGCGAGCTTCGGCGACGCGTTCGCGCGCACCGAGGGGGCCATGGAGCTCGTCTACGCGGACCCGGTCGCGGGCGTCTACAAGAAGCTCGTCCTGTCCGACGACGCGCGGACCCTCCTGGGCGGCGTGTTCGTGGGCGACGCGACGCCGTACGCGTCGCTGCGTCCCATGGTCGGGCGCGAGCTGCCGGGCGACCCGGGCGCGTTCCTCCTGCCCGAGGGGTCGTCGGGCGGCGGTGCGGCGGGGCTCGAGCTGCCCGACGAGGCCACCGTCTGCTCGTGCAACAACGTCACCGCGGGCACGATCCGCTCGGCCGTGACCGAGCACGCGTGCACCGACGTCGCCTCGGTCAAGTCGTGCACCAAGGCGGGCACGAGCTGCGGCTCGTGCCTCCCGCTGGTCAAGAAGATCACGACGACCGAGCTCGAGAAGGCCGGCATCGAGGTCTCGAACGCGCTGTGCGAGCACTTCGAGCTCTCGCGGGCGCAGCTCTTCGACGCGGTCCGTGTCGCGGACCTCCACACGTTCAGCGAGATCATCGCGCGGTTCGGACGCGTCCCGGCAGCGGCCACGCACGTGCCCGACGACGCCGCACCGGCCGGGCTCCCGGCCTCCGGCCCGGGCCGTGGCTGCGACATCTGCAAGCCGGTCATCGCGTCGATCCTGGCGTCGCTGGGCAACGGCCACATCCTGTCGGGCGAGCAGGCCGCGCTCCAGGACACCAACGACCACGTCATGGCGAACATGCAGAAGGACGGCACGTACTCGGTGGTGCCGCGCATCCCGGGGGGCGAGATCACGCCCGAGGGGCTGCTCGTGATCGGGCAGGTCGCCAAGGACTTCGGGCTCTACACCAAGATCACGGGCGGCCAGCGGATCGACATGTTCGGTGCGCGGATCGAGCAGCTCCCGCAGATCTGGCGCCGCCTCGTCGAGCACGGCTTCGAGTCGGGCCAGGCGTACGGCAAGTCGCTGAGGACCGTGAAGTCGTGCGTCGGGTCGACGTGGTGCCGGTTCGGCGTGCAGGACTCGGTGGGCATGGCGGTCGAGCTCGAGCTCCGCTACCGCGGGCTGCGTTCACCCCACAAGATCAAGCTCGGTGTCTCGGGCTGTGCGCGCGAGTGTGCCGAGGCGCGCGGCAAGGACGTCGGGGTGATCGCGACCGACAAGGGCTGGAACGTGTACGTGGGCGGCAACGGTGGCTTCACGCCCAAGCACGCCCGCCTCCTCGCGGAGGACCTCGACGACGAGACCATGATCCGCACGATCGACCGCTTCCTCATGTACTACATCCGCACCGCGGACCGCCTGCAGCGCACGTCGGTCTGGGTCGACGAGGTGGAGGGCGGCCTCGACGGGATCCGCGCCGTGATCCTCGAGGACTCGCTGGGGATCGCCGCGGACCTCGACGCCGCGATGGCGGGACACGTCGACGCGTACGAGGACGAGTGGCGCGCCGTCCTGGAGGACCCCGAGAAGCTCAAGCGGTTCGGGTCCTTCGTCAACGCGCCCGCGACGGCCGACCCCGACCTCGCGTACGTCGCCGAGCGCGGTCAGCCGCGCCCGGCCACGGCCGCCGAGCGCGAGAGCGCCACGACGGGTGGGGTCCTGATCGCCGGGACGACTCTGGAGGTGCGGAGATGAGCACGAACACGATGGGTATCGAGGCCGCAGCAGGACTGCCCGAGCAGGGGGAGGGGACGGGCGCGGACACCGGGACGGTCTGGGAGGCCGTGTGCCGGGCCACCGACCTCGCGGTCGAGCGAGGCGCCGCGGCGCTCGTCGACGGGCAGCAGGTCGCGCTCTTCCGGCTGACCGACGGGCGCGTGCTCGCGGTCCAGCAGGTCGACCCGTTCAGCGGGGCCAACGTCATGTCGCGCGGGATCGTGGGCACGCGTGCAGGAGTCCCGACCGTCGCGTCACCGATGTACAAGCAGGTCTTCGCGCTCGAGACCGGGGTGTGCCTCGACCCCGTGGGGTTCCTCCCGGTGCTCGCGGCGGGCCCGGACCTGGCGACGTGGCCCGTCGAGGTGCGGGGCGGCGTCGTGCACGTGGCTCGTCCTGCACACGTCGTCGCGCCGGCCGACGAGGCCGCCCAGGTGGGCGGCGCTCGGCGGGCGGGCCGGACCCGGGCCGACGGGCCGACGCCGTGAGCACGCTCGTGGGGCTCGACCTGCGCGGACGCCTGGTCGTGGTCGCGGGTGGCGGACCGGCCGCGGCGCGCCGCGCCCGCGCGCTGGTCGACGACGGAGCGCGTCTCCGCGTCGTCGCCCCCGCGCTGTGCGAGGACATGACCGACGTCCTGACCGGTGCGCCCGACGCGACCTGGCGCGTGGGCTCGGCCGAGGCCGCAGACCTGGACGGGGCCTGGTTCGTCGTGGCCGCCACGGGCGACGACGTCGAGGACCGGCACGTCACGGCGTGGGCCGAGTCGGCGCGCGTGTGGTGCCTCGCGGGGGCCGGTCCCGGGAGCCCGGGGCGCGGCGCCCGTCGGGCCGGCGCCGCCTCGGCCGTCGCACCGGCGACGACGCGCAGCGGACGGGTCCAGGTCGCGGTGCTCGCGGGCGACGAGGACCACGCCGGAGCGCTGCGAGACCGCCTCGCCGAGCAGCTCCGCGAGGGCCGGGTCGACCTGCGCCGCCCCCGTCCGGACGAGCTGTCGGGAGCCCACCGGGCCGCGACGCGACGGGTACCCGCCGCCGGGTCGGTGACCCTCGTCGGGGGCGGCCCCGGCGCGACCGACCTGCTCACGCTCCG
This sequence comes from Oerskovia sp. NPDC060338, assembly GCF_042726295.1. Classification (NCBI taxonomy): domain Bacteria; kingdom Bacillati; phylum Actinomycetota; class Actinomycetes; order Micrococcales; family Cellulomonadaceae; genus Oerskovia; species Oerskovia sp. NPDC060338. The sequence continues at coordinate 235,630 of NZ_JBHXCQ010000001.1, read as the reverse complement.
GGGCCGGCGCGCGCTCGCGACGGCCGACGTGGTCGTGACCGACCGGCTGGGGCCGGTCGGGGTCCTCGACGAGCTGCCCGGGAGCGTCGAGATCATCGACGTCGGCAAGACCCCGGGCCACCACCCGGTCCCGCAGCACGAGATCAACGCGATCCTCGTCGAGCAGGCGCAGCGCGGCCGGACCGTCGTGCGCCTCAAGGGCGGCGACCCGTTCGTCTACGGCCGCGGAGGCGAGGAGGTCCTGGCCTGCCGGGCCGCGGGGGTCGCGGTCGAGGTGGTCCCCGGAGTGAGCAGCGCCCTGTCCGTCCCGGCGCTCGCGGGCATCCCGCTCACGCACCGCGGGACCGTCGGCGCGTTCCACGTGGTCAACGGCCACGACGGGCTGGACGTGGGCGCCCTCGCCGCGGTCCGTGATCGCACGGCTACCCTGGTGATCCTGATGGGAGTGTCGATGCTGAGCGAGATCACGGACCAGGCGGTCGCCGCCGGGGCCGACGTCGGCACGCCCGTCGCCGTCGTCGAGTCGGGTTCCACGGAGCACCAGCGGGTCACGCGCGCCACGCTCGGGACGCTCGTCGAGCGCGCCGCCCAGGTCGGCGTCCGCGCCCCGGCCGTCGTGGTGGTGGGCGACGTCGCGGCCGAGGGCCTGCTGGCTCCGGCCCTCGTCCCGGAGATGGCCCGGTGACGGGAGCAGGCCAGGGGTCCGCGGTCCCCGCCACCGCATCGCAGCGCCCCGCGCTCGGCCAGGTCATGGCGGGCTGCACGGTCCTCGTCACGGCCGACCGCCGCTCGGCCGAGCTCGCCGCGGCCCTGGTCCGCCGGGGGGCCGAGGTGCGCCACGCGCCCGCCCTGAGCATGGTGCCCAACGAGGACGACGAGGCGCTCCTCGCAGGCACGCGCGACCTGATCGCCCACCCGCCGGACGTCGTGGTCGTCACCACGGGCATCGGGTTCCGCGGGTGGATCGAGGCGGCCGACGCCCACGGGCTGGCCGACGAGCTCCTGGCCGTCATGGGCGGGGCCCGCCTCGTCGCCCGAGGCCCCAAGGCGCGCGGCGCGATCCAGGCTGCGGGTCTCCAGGCGGACTGGGTCGCAGAGTCGGAGACGTCGGGCGAGATCGCCGACGTCCTGCTCGGCGAGGGCGTCGACGGGCTGCGCATCGCCGTCCAGCACCACGGAGCGGGGGCCGACGGACTGGACACCGTCTTCGCGCAGGCAGGTGCGGACGTCGCGAGCCTCATCGTCTACCGCTGGGGTCCGCCGCCCGACGAGGCGGCGCTCCGCGCCTCGGTCCACGCCGCCGCGGGCGGCGAGATCGACGCGGTCGTCTTCACCTCGGCCCCGGGCGCCGAGGCGTGGCTCGCGGCCGCGGAGTCCGAGGGCGTCGGCGACGCGGTCGTCGCACGGTTCGCGAGCGGCGGCATGATCGCCGCTGCCGTCGGACCCATCACGGCCCGCCCCCTCGCGCACCGAGGGATCGCGACCCTCCAGCCGGACCGCGGGCGCCTCGGCGCGCTGGTCCGCACGCTCGTGGGGCACTACGAGCACGCCGAGACCCTCGCGCTCGTGACCGTCGCGGGCATCCTGCAGATCCGCTCGCGCGTCGCGGTGCTCGACGGTCGCGTGCTCCCGCTCTCGCCCAGCGGGCTCGAGGTCCTGCGCCTGCTCGCGTCGCGGGCCGGGGAGATCGTGACCCGCGACCAGGTCCTCGCGGCGCTGCCCGGCGACTCGCGCGACCCGCACGCCGCGGAGGTCGCCGTGGCGCGGCTGCGCGAGGCCGTGGGCGAGCGCGCCCTCGTCAAGACCGTCGTCAAACGTGGCTATCGACTGGAGCTGGCATGAGCACGGAGATCCTGGGGTTCCCTTCCGGCGAGACCGAGGGGAGCCCGTCGTCGGGTACGGCAGGCGCAGCGGGCACTGCAGGCGCAGCGGCCGCTCCCGTGCTCGTCGGCTGCTCGCACGGGACCAACGACGTCGCAGGCCAGGCCGCGATCCGTGCGCTGCTCGACGACGTCCGTGCGACGCGCCCCGACCTGGACGTCCGGGAGGCGTTCGTCGACGTCCAGCAGCCCGAGGTGGCCGACGTCGTCACGCACGCGGTCGCACCGTGCGCCCCGGGCGAGGGGGCGGGAGGCCAGGCCGTGGTCGTCCCCCTGCTGCTCTCCACGGGCTTCCACGTGAACGTCGACATCACCGAGGCCGTCTCGCCCGAGCACGAGGGGCGCGGGCCGGAGCACGGCGCAGCGACGGCTGCCCGCGCGCTGGGACCCGACCCCCGGCTCGCCGAGATCCTCGCGGACCGCCTGGTCGCGGCGGGGGTCCGGCCGCACGACGCGGTCGTCCTCGCCGCCGCCGGATCGAGCAGGTCGGGGGCGGCGCGCGACGTCGAGGCCGTCGCCGAGCACCTGCGTGCGCACCACGACGGACCGGTCACGGTCGGGTTCGGCGCCATGGCCACCCCGTCGGTGCGGGACGCGGTCGAGGCGGCGCGCGAGGCGCTCGGCGCTGCCGTCGTCCCGGGCGAATCGCCCACCGCCCCGGGTGGAGCTGCTGACGCGGCCGGTGCTGCGCCGTCGGGCAGCGAGGGCGAGCCCGCCCCCCGCGTGGTCATCGCCGCCTACCTGCTGGCCCCCGGCTTCTTCCACGACCGCCTGCTCGAGGCCGGCGCGGACGTCGTCACCGCGCCGCTGGCCCCCGACGCCCGGCTCACGGCGATCGTCCTCGACCGCTACGCCGAGGGCGTCGCGGCGCTGCCTGGTCGCTAGGCCACGGCTGCGCGCAACCGCTCAGGTGCGACGCGGGCGCCGCACGGGCCGAGCCCGGGCGGCGCCACGGCTCAGGCCTGGACCCGCGTCCTCGGCGCGACGAACGCCGCGAGCAGCGCGATCACGACCGTCACCCCGAAGCAGATGACGTAGGCCAGGAGGCCGAACGCGTCGTGCAGGGCCCAGAGCATCGACCCGGTCACGGCCAGCGCGATCGCCGCGGACAGCGCGTCCGAGACCTGGAGCGCCGAGCTGTTCGCACCCTGCTGGTCCTCGGGCGACAGGGCGAGCGTGAGCACCGAGAGCGTCGGGTGGACCATGCCCATGCCCAGGCCCGCGACGGTCCACGCGAGCATGCCGAGGATCGGGGGCACCGAGGGCCACGCGAGGAGCGCGGTGCCCGCGATCCCGCCCGCGATGAGGAACGACCCGATCAGGATGAAGCGCGAGTGCGGCCACCCCCAGTGGGCCTTGCCGCGCAGCCACGCGCCGACGGACCAGCCGATCGCGCCGAACGTCAGGACGCCGCCCGCCTGTGCGGGGGACAGGCCGCGCTCGTGCGAGAGGAGCAGCGGCAGCAGGACCTCGGTGCCCGTGAAGGCCGCCGCGACCAGGCCGCGGATCGCGATCACCGAGGGCAGCCCGCGCGCCGCACGCACCGTGCCCCGCGGGAGCAGGTGCGGCACGCTCACCACGACCAGGGCGAGCGCGACCACGAGCGCCGCGTACAGCAGCACGCCGTCCTGCTGGCCCGCGAAGTGCAGGAGACCGATGCCCACAGCAGCGGCCACGGCCCACCAGAGCGCGGCGTTCCCCGCAGGGTCCGGGGTGTCGCTCGCGCGGCGGTCCTGGACGACGGCGCGCAGGCCGGGGCGCATCATGAGCACGGCCGGGACCGCGAGGAACGGCACCGCGAGGAAGACCCAGCGCCACCCGACGTGCTCGACGACGAGCCCCGCGACCGCCGGGCCGACGATCGAGGGCACGACCCACGCCGCGGCGAAGGCCGCGAACACGGACGGGCGACGGTCCTCGGGGAACACCCGGGCGACGAGCACGTACAGCGCGACGATGTACATCCCGGTGCCCAGCCCCTGCACCACACGCCCGGCGACGAAGACCTCCATGGTCGGGGCGAGGCCCGCGACCACCAGGCCGGCGAGGAACAGGCCGACGCCGGCCCACAGCGACGGGCTCGGTCCGAACCTGTCGCACCACCGACCGGCGGCGACCATCCCGACGACGCTCGCCGCGATCGACCCCGCGAACGCGACGGCGTAGAGCGTCAGGCCGTCGAGGGCCTGCGCGACGGTCGGCATCGCGGTCGCGACGGCCAGGGCCTCGAACGCCCCGAGCAGCACCAGGGCGACCATGCCGATCATGACCGTGCGCTGGGTCGCGGGGGACAGGCCGCCGCTCCGGGGGGCGGTGTCGGTGTCGGTGGTGCCGGTTGTGCCGACGCTCGGCGCGTCGGCGAGGGGGTGGTCCACCGAACCGGTCGCCGGCGCGGCCTCCGGCGCGGCGGTCAAGGGCGAACCGAAGGCAGGGGAGTCGGCGATCGCCTCGGCGACGTCTGCCTCGGGCGCCGATGGGCGTGGTGGTTCCATGATTCCTCGCAGGGGTGGGCGCCGGCCTGGTGGGGCGTCGCGCGACGGGTGCGCTCGGTCGAGCGCTTCGACTAGTCTCGAACCTCAACCATTGTCGAGGTCAAGTGCATTCGACCCGTCGATGGCCGGAGTGACGAATGCCTGGAGCAATCATGCCTGACGAGGGGCCCCACCCCGACGACGAGCTCACGGTCGGCGAGCTCGCGCGCCGCAGCGGCGTCACGGTCTCGGCGCTGCACTTCTACGAGCGTGAGGGCCTGCTCACGGCGCGCCGAACCCCCGGCAACCAGCGGCGCTACCCGCGCGAGACGCTGCGCCGGGTCTCGTTCATCAAGGTCTCCCAGCGCGTCGGGATCCCGCTCGCGCTGGTTCGCGAGGCCCTCGCGACCCTCCCGCAGAACCGCACCCCGACCGCCAAGGACTGGCGCCGCCTCTCGCGCATGTGGCACGCGGACCTCGACGCGCGGATCGAGCAGCTCGTGCGCCTGCGCGACCACCTCACGGACTGCATCGGGTGCGGCTGCCTGTCGCTGCGCAAGTGCGTCCTGGCCAACCCGCACGACGTGCTGGCCGAGGAGGGCCCCGGCCCCCGGACGCTGCTGGTCGACGGTCTGGACGACTGAGGGGCGGACCGAACCACCCGTCGCTCACCAGTTCTTGGTCGAGCCTCCGCCGCCCTGCTCCTCGCCCGTGCCCCCCGCGGGCTCGTCGCCCCCGTAGTAGTTCTGGTACTCCTGCTGGCTCTGGTCCTCGTCGTCCCTGGCCTCGGAGTTCTGCTCCTGGAGCTTCTCCTGCCGCTCGGCCTCGGCCCGCTCCTCCTCGGTCTGGTCGGGCTCGGGCTGCTCCTGCTCGTCGCCCTCCGGCGGGTCCTGGGGCTCTTGCGGCTGCGCGTCCTGGGCCTGCTGCTGCTTGTCCTGCAGGCGCTGGACCGACTGCTCGTTCTGCTCCTTCTCCTGCTCCGACCGGTCCTCGCACCCGGGCCAGCCGCGCACCTGCTCGGCCGTCGCGAACGAGCGCTCGGCGAACGAGTACCAGGTCGTGGCGTCGTCCTGGACCTGCTCGGGCGTGAGCTCGTTGCCGTCACCGAAGGGGTCGATCACGGTCGCGTCGTAGTCCTCGCCCGCAGCTCGGGAGGCGAGAGCCTCCTCGAGCGCCTTCTTCTGCGCCATGTAGTCGTCGGCGGTGATCTTCTCGTAGTCCCCGGAGGTCTCGTAGGAGATCGACAGGTTGACCTGGATCTGGCAGCGGACCATCGGGTCCTCGCCCTCGGCGAGGTCGTAGGCCCGGTGGAGGTCGTTGATCGCGGTGTAGTCGTCGCCGCTGCTGTGCCGCGCGGTCCCGGTGTTGAACCAGGCCTTCCACGGGTCGACGACGTTCATGGTCTTCTGGACGTCGAACAGGTCGGCGGCGTCCGAGTAGTCGCCCGCGTCGTAGTCGTCGGAACCCATCGAGGCGATCACGGGCAGGAACGCGAGCTTGACCCCGAGCACGATCGCGGCGACCAGGAGCGGGATCGGCAGGAGGAGCAGCAGTGCCCGACGGCGCAGCCGCCTGGAGCGCAGCGCCGCGGCCCGGGGGGAGCGCAGGCCGGGCCGCTGCGCGCGGGGCGGCTGCGGGTACGGCGCGCCGGGGCGGACCGTCGACGGCCCGCCCCACGGCGGGGCCGGCCGCGGAGGCCGGCCCCCGGTGGCCGGGGAACCGGAGGGCTCACCCGACCCGTTCGCGCTGCCCCACGGGGGCTGCTGCGGGGGCACACCGTCGCCGCTCATGCGCGCACCCCCACCCGGCGGGCCGCGGACCGGCCCGCGAACCATGCCTCGATGCCCAGGAGGCCGGCAGCGAGGAGCCCGAAGGGCCACACGATCGGGCGGTAGGCCGTGACGAGGCGCCTGCCGTCGGCCGCGACCTGCTGCGGGTCGACGCCCGCGACGAGCTCCGCCGTCGGGCTCGTCGTCTCTCGGTGCACGTACGGGACCCCCAGCTGGTCGGCGATCGCGCGCAGGTTCTCCTCGTCGAGGATCGACAGGGCGTCGGGGACCTCGGACTCGTCGATCGTCGCCTGCGACGGGTCCTCGATGTACTCGGCCGCGGCCGGGTCCTCGCCCGGCATGTACTCCTTCATGCGCCCGCCCTCCGCGGTGCCGTAGCCCAGCACCGCGCCGCCGTCGACGAGCGGGGCGAGGTCCTCGAACGAGCGGGGCTCGCCGTCCGCGGTCTGCTCGCCGTCGGACAGGAAGAACACGAGCCGCATGTTCGACGGGCGCTCGGCCGCGGCTCCCTGCAGTGCGTCGCGCAGCTCGTCGAGCGGTCGGTCGGTGAGCGAACCCTTGGAGTAGAGCGTGATCTCGCGCTTGAACGTGTCGGCCCAGGACGTGATGGCGCGCGCGTCGGTCGTGAGCGGGAGCTGGCGGCTGGCCTGCGAGTCGAACGAGATGATCGAGTAGCGGGCGCCCGGGATGTCGGCCGTGAGGCTCGCGATGTCGTGGCGCACGCCCACGAGGCGCTCGTTCGTGCCGTCGAAGTCCTCGGCAGCCATGGAGCCCGTGCGGTCGACCACGAAGAACAGGTCGACGTTCGCGACCGACGTGTCCCGGTCCGTCACGGGGACCGAGGGCCCGAGGCCGATCACGGCGAGGACGGCGACGAGCGCGGTGCGTCGCGCCCACGCGCCCGGCGGGCCCGCGGGCGGGCCCTGCCTGCCGGCGGAGCCCCGCGACGAGCCTCGCAGCGCGGCCACGAGCTGCCACACGGCGAGCCCGAGCAGCGGCACGAACACCACGGCCCACGCCCACAGGGGGATCAACGGGTGGAAGGTCATTCGCGCAACCTCCAGGCCACGACGAGCAGGAGCGCGGCACCTGCGGTCGCCACGAGGAACCAGACCGTCGGCAGGTCCGTCACGATCACCTCGGGGCTCGCGTCGAGCTCGACGGCCTGCTGCGCCACGACGTCCTCGACCATGCCCTCGACGGCCTGCGGGTCTCCCGCGAGGAAGTACAGCCCGCCGCCCGCCTCGACCACGTCGCGGTACTCGACCTCCTCGGGTGTGCCCGCGTACAGGTCCGAGCCCCCGTAGATCCCGTGCAGCGTGATGTCGCGCGAGGTCACCAGGGCCGCTGCCTGCTCGAGCGTGTAGATGGGCTCGCCCGCCACGTAGTTGTCGGTCGCGAGGATGATCGAGCGCGAGCGTTCCGTGGCCTCCTCGTCGAACTGCAGCGCACAGTTCGCCAGCCCGTCCCCGATGAGGCTCGCCGCGGACTCGTTCGCGAGCGTGCCCGCGGTGTACGTGAGGTACTCCAGGATGTCCTTCTCGTCGCCCTCGCGCGTGAAGTCAAGCGTGCTCGGGTCCTTGTCGAACGCTGCGACGCCCGCCGCGAGCTGCTCCTTGACCAGGGTGTAGTCGTCGGTCAGCGGGAACACCGTGCGCGACGTCGAGTTGAAGATCGACAGCGCGATCCGCTCGCCCTCGAAGTTGTCCACCAGCTCCGAGTACACCTTGAGGATCTCGCCGTCGTACGCGGTCATGGAGCCCGACACGTCGAGGCACAGCACGATGTCGCGGGTCCCCAGCCGGTCCACGACCACGTCGGTCTCGACCGGCCGCGCCGCGACCGCGCCGACCCCGACGAGGGCCACGAGCAGCCCGACGAGCCCCGCGACCTGCAGCGTCCGGTAGCGGCGCACCCACGCCGCGAAGGCGGGGACCTGCGCCAGGTAGGACGAGTTCGCGACCCACGTGACGCCGTCGGCGTCCCGCGCCTGCTCCGCGCGTGCCCGACGGCGGCGTGCCAGCCACCAGGCCGCCGCACCCGCGGCGAGGACCACGACGACGACCGCGGCGAGGAGCCACGGCCACAGGATCGAGGCGCCCTGCGGCCCGGGCGTCAGGACCGCGGGAGCTGCGGCCAGCGGTGTCACCACGTCCTCACCACCGTGCGGGCGCGGTCGATCGAGTCCCTGCCCGTGGGGGTGACGCCGTGCTCGTCGAGGCGGGCCAGCGGGTCGACGTCGTACTCCGCGAACGACGGGCGGTAGTAGCGCGCGATGAGGCGCGTCAGGTGCTGGGTGCCCGTCATGCGCTCGATCTCCGAGAGCGTCAGCACCGAGGCGTCCACGCCCAGACGACCCGACGCGAAGCCGCGGACCTCCTTGGACAGCGCCAGGTGGAGCCCGCGCTCGTCGAGCTCGCCCGCGAGGTAGCGCTGCTCGACCGCGTCGAGATGAGCCTCGAACTCGGCGCGCAGGCCCGCGTACGGGTCGTACGGTCCCGTCGGCAGGCGCGGGGCCGGGGGCTGGGCCTTCTCCTCGGCCGACGCGCGCGTCGAGAGGAACGCGAACACGATCCACCCGACCACGAGCAGCAGCAGGGCGACCCCGAGGGCTGCCCACCAGCCGCTGTAGAGGACCGGGGCGTAGAGCTCATCGTCGGGCACGCTTCGCCCTCCCCAGCAGCTCGACGAAACGAGGCACGACGTCGTCGGTCCCGGTCACGCTCACGGCCTCCACCTGGAGGGTGCGCAGCAGGGCCACGACCGACTCGCGCCGGGCACGCACGGCCTGCGCCGCGCCCTCGGCGACGTCCACGCGACCCCGCAGGAACGGCGGCAGGTCGAGCGTGCCGTCGACGTCCGCGACCGCTCCGAGGGCACGGTGCGCCGCGGGGCCGGCCGTGGCGCCGACGGTCGCCACCCCGACGGGCGACAGGTCCGCGACCGCGACGACCATGACCTCGTGGCGCACGCGCAGGCGCCGCAGCAGGCGCTCGTGCTCGGGACCCGGGCGGGCCTCGTCCGTCACGACGACCATGAGCGAGCGCCGCTGGAACGCGTTGAGCGCCCGGTCGAGCGCCCGGTTCAGGTCGCTCGCGGGCGCGTCGACGCTCAGCTGCTTCTCGACCGTGCGGAGCATGAGCTCGAGGTCCTGCGTGCTGGCCCTGGGCGGGAGCTGGACGATGCGCCCGGCGTCCGCCGCGACGAGCGCGACCCGGTCGCCGCGGTCGCGCGCGAGGTAGGCCACGAGCGCGCAGCAGAAGCTCACCGCGTCGGCCTTGGGCTCGCCGCTCGCCGCGGTCGCACCCATGTTGCGTCCCGTGTCCACCACGAGGACCAGGTTCACGTTGGACTCGCGCACGAACCTGCGCACCACGGGGATGCCAGCGCGGGCGCTCGACTTCCAGTCGATGTCACCCACGTCCTCGCCGGGCGCGTACAGGTGGAGGTCGTCGAAGTCCTGCCCGTGCCCCTTGAGGACGGAGCGGTGCCGCCCCTCGAGCAGCCCCGAGGCCCGCCGGGCCAGCGGGAGCTCGAGCCTGGCTCGCACCTGGGCCAGTCGCGACACGTCTGCCATGGACCGCGCCCTACGGGGTGGGGACCGCGTCGAACACGGCGTCGATGAGCTGCTCGGGCTGGACGTTGGTCGCGAGCGCGTCGAACGTGCGCACCAGACGGTGCCGCAGGACCGAGTAGCGCACGGCCTTGATGTCGTCCGGGATGACGAACGCGCGACCCGCCTGGATCGCGAGGGCCTGGCCCACGCGCATGAGCGCGATCCCGCCGCGCGGGCTCGCGCCCACGCGCACGTGCTGGTCGAGGCCCGGGACGGGACGCGGCCCCGACAGCCGGGTCGTGTTGATGAGGTCGACGATGTACCGCTTGATCGACTCGTCGACGTACACGTCGTCGACCAGGCGCTGGAGGAACACCACGTCGTCGATGCTCACGGGTTCGGCCGTGATGGGCGCCGTCATGCGCCCTGTCGAGATGCGGTCGAGGATCTCCAGCTCCTGCGCGGGGGCCGGGTACGTCAGCACCTCCTTCATGAGGAAGCGGTCCATCTGGGCCTCGGGCAGCACGTACGTGCCCTCCTCCTCGATGGGGTTCTGCGTCGCGAGGACCATGAACGGCGACGGCAGCGGGAAGTTCTCGCCGCCGATCGACGTCTGCTTCTCCTGCATGGCCTCGAGCATCGCCGACTGCGTCTTGGCGCTCGACCGGTTGATCTCGTCGAGCAGCACCAGGTTCGCGTGCACGGGCCCGAGCTGTGTCGTGAACGACCCGGTCGCGTAGTTGTAGATCTGGGTGCCCACGATGTCGTTGGGCATGAGGTCCGGCGTGCACTGGATGCGGCGGAACGAGCCGTTGATCGCCGCCGCGAGCGTCTGTGCGGCCGTGGTCTTGGCGAGGCCCGGGACGGACTCCAGCAGGATGTGGCCGCCCGCCAGCAGCGAGCTGATCAGGGCCGTGCGCAGGGCTTCCTGCCCGACGACGCGCTGGTCGAACACCTGCTCGACGCGCTTGAGCAGGTGACCCGCACGGTCCAGGTCCGTCGTGGAGATGCTGCCGTGACCTGTGGCCATGGTGGAGGTCCTTCGCGTGTGCTCGGGTCGTGCTGAGGACGTGGTCACGGCCGTCGCCCACGAGGGGGACGCCGTGCGAACCCGGCCCAGTATGCCAGCGGACCCTGACGCGGGACCGGGTTCTCCACAGGTGGGACATGGTGCGAGGTCCCCACCCGTGCGCCGCCCACCGGGCGCGGCTCCTCGCCCACGGGAGGGGCCGACCAGCGGGAATACCACGATCCGCCGCACGCCGCCTACCCTGGACCGGTGACCGCTACCGCCCCCCGCAGCACCCCAGGAACCGCGCCCGACCGGGCCGCGCGCACCCCCGGCCGGGACGTCGTCGACTCCCCGCGCAACCCCTGGTGGCTCGTGGCGGCCGGACCGGCCGCGGTCGTCGTCGCCGTCCTCGCGGTCCTGGCCGCCGGAGCGTTCTCCGGAGCCTTCGAGGCGCTCACGGGCTTCGCCGACCCCGGCGCGGTCTCCCGCTGGGGCCTGCCCGTCTCCACGGTCCTCACCGAGCTCGCGATCTCGCTCACGATCGGCGCGCTCGTCCTCGCCGCCTGCGTGCTGCCCGCCGGCCCACCCATGCGCCGGGCGCTCGGGGTCGCCGGTGCGGCGTCGGCCACGTGGGCCGTGCTGACCGTCGTGCAGACCGTGCTGCGCTACTCGGTGCTGTCGAGCATGCCCGTCTCGAGCATCGGGTTCGGCGACCAGCTCGCGGCGTTCGTCACCCAGATCTCGCTGGGCCGCAGCCTCCTGGGCGTCATCATCGTCGCCGCGCTCACCTCGGCGTGCGCGCTCGCGGTCCGCACCCCCACGGGCGCGCTCTGGACCGCGCTCCTCGCGATCTCGGCCCTCGCGTTCCAGGCCAACACCGGTCACACGGCGGGCGCGGCGAGCCACGAGCTCGCGATCTCCTCGATGTTCCTGCACCTCGGCGGCGCGGCCCTGTGGATCGGCGGGCTCGGCGTCCTCGCGATCGTGCGGCTGCGCGGCGGGCTCGACCGGACGTCGTTCGCTTCCTCGGTCTCGCGCTACTCCTCGATCGCGGGCTGGTCGTTCGTCGCGGTCGCGGTCTCGGGCGTCGCGAACGCCTGGATCCGGGTCGGGGGCATCGACGGGCTCAGCACCGACTACGGCATCCTGATCCTCGCCAAGGTCGGGCTCATGGTCGTGCTCGGGGCGCTCGGGTTCGCGCACCGCGAGCTCGTCGTGCGAAGGCTCCAGGGAGTCGGCCCGGCGGGTGCGGCCGGCCGGGGACGCGGCGGGGCTGCCGGTGGGTCGGGCGGCGCGAGCGGGTCCGCGCGTGCCGCGGGAGACGCTCGTCCGGCGGGGAGGACGACCGGTGGGCGAGGGGTCGCTGCCGCGGCCGACAAGGAGGCCGCTGCCTCGGCCCGCGCGACCACCGCCCCGGGTGGGGCGACGACGGCGGGCGGCTCCGCCGTCGGGCAGAAGAAGGGGGCGGCCGCTGCCCGGACCGCCGTGGCTCCCGCGACCGAGAAGGCCGCGACCTGGCTGTTCTGGCGGCTCGTCGCGGTCGAGCTGCTCGTCATGGGGGCCGTGTCCGGCGTCGCCGTGGCCCTCGGTTCGACGGCCCCGCCCATCCCCGACGAGCCCCCCGCGCTCCCCACGCCCGCCGAGATCGTCACGGGCCACCCGCTGCCCCCCGAGCCGGACCTGGGCCGGTGGTTCACCGAGTGGCGCTGGGACCTGCTGCCCGCGTTCGCGTGCGTCGCGGCGCTCGTCGTCTACCTGCGCTGGGTCCGGCGCCTCGCCCGGCGCGGCGACAGGTGGCCCGTGGGACGCACGATCTCGTGGTGCTTCGGCATCGTCATCCTGTTCTGGGTCACCAACGGCGGGCCCGCGATGTACGGGCACGTGCTGTTCAGCGCGCACATGGTCCAGCACATGGTCCTCGCGATGGTCGTGCCGATCTTCCTCGTCCTCGCCGCCCCCGTGACGCTGCTCGTGCGCGCCGTGCCCGTGCGCAAGGACGGCTCGCGCGGGCCCCGCGAGTGGGTCCTCGCGCTCGTGACCTCGAAGTGGGGGCAGTTCTTCGCGAACCCTGTCGTCGCGGCCGTGAACTTCGCCGGCTCGATGATCGTCTTCTACTACACGCCCGCGTTCGAGCTCGCGCTGACGACGTACGTCGGGCACCTCGCGATGCTGCTGCACTTCACGCTCGCCGGGTACCTGTTCGCGAACGCGCTCATCGGGATCGACCCCGGTCCGCACCGGCCCGGCTGGCCCCAGCGCCTGCTCCTGCTGTTCGCGACCATGGCGTTCCACGCGTTCTTCGGTGTCGCGCTCACGACCGGGACGGCGCTGCTCGTGCCCGAGTGGTTCGGGCTCCTGGGCCACGACTGGGGGATCACGGCGATCGCCGACCAGCAGCGAGGCGGAGGCGTGGCGTGGGGGATCGGCGAGCTGCCGACGCTCTCGCTCGCGATCATCGTCGCGATCATGTGGTCGAGGTCCGACGACCGCGAGGCCAAGCGGCGCGACCGGCGTGTTGACCAGGTGGGCGACGTCGAGATGGACGAGTACAACGAGATGCTCGCGAAGATGGCGGAGCGGGACGCGAAGGACTGAGCAGGCTCCTGGGGTGCCGAGCATGCGGTTGGCGTTCAGTTTTCGTCGATTCTCGACGTGAACTGCATGCTCGACGGACGTGAACCGCATGCTCGACCCGGGGCTGGCCTGTCCACAGGGCTGACCGTCACCCTCACGTCCACAAAGGCCTGCGGGTCGTCGGTGCGGCTCGGACGGATCCGCTGAACTGGACCGATGCCTCGACGCCCGGTCCCGCCCGCACTCCTCACGCTCGCAGCCGACCAGGCAGGCCTGGTCGATGTCCGTCAGGCGTGCGCCGCAGGGCTCACCGACGGCGAGGTTCGTGGGTACGTCACACGGGGCATCTGGCTTCGCATCGCACGGGCGGTCTACGACACGTCGAATCTCCCGATCCGCGAACGGTCGTTCAGCGAACGACGCCGCCGCGCGGCCTGGGCGGCGCTGCTCGCGTTCGGACCGGAGGCGGTCGCGGTAGGTGCCTGTGCCCTTGCGCTCCACGAGATCCAGGGGCTACCCGCCAGCATCAGGCCCGAAGCGGCACTCCCGCGGGCCGTGAACCGTGTCGACCGCGCTGCGATGCGGCTGCGTCAGTTCGACAACGGGATGACGACGACTCGCGTCGGGTCGCGACGACTCGTCACTCTCGACTGGGCGCTCGCCCAGGCGGTCCCCGAGCTCCCGCGAGCGAACGCACTGGCGGTCCTCGACTCGGCACTCCACCGCGGCGCGATCGGCCGCCAAGGTCTGGAGGTCGCCCACCACATGGCTCGCGGGCGGAGGGGCGTCGCTCGGACCCATGAGCTCTGGGCCCTTGCGGACGCGCGCGCAGAGTCGCCGCTCGAGTCCTTCGGCAGGCTCGACTGCCTCGACGAGGGTGTCCCGCCGACTGTGCTTCAGCTGCCGATCGAGCACCCGGACGGGATGTCCACTCTCCGAGGAGACATGGCGTGGCGGAGGGACAGCGGCCGGTGGCTCGTGGCGGAGATGGACGGCCACGAGGTGCACGGCGAGCCGAGCGCTGTCTATGCCGATCGGTACCGACAGAACCTGATCGTCGCCACCGGTCGGGTAGACGTGCTGCGCTTCACCCATCGCGATCTCCCGGGGGTGGGACAGGTCGTGCGGAGGATGCTGGGGCGCTAGGTAGGGCCCGACGGTGCCGACCATGCGGTCGTCGTCACTCGAGCATGCGGTTGGCGTTCGGATCCGCGGGTTTTCGAACGCCAACCGCATGCTCGGCACCCCAGGCGGCACCAGGACAACGTCAGCCCTTGAACCGCAGCTCCACGCGACGGTTCTCGGCCCGCGCCGGCCCCGGGTCGTCGCCCTCCTCGGGCGTCTTGAGCTGCGTCTCGCCGAAGCCCTGGACGTCGAGCACCAGGTCGGGCCTCGATGCGGCGACCGCGGCCCCCACAGCCTGGGCCCTCCGCAGCGACAGGTCGAGGTTGTGCACGTCGTCGCCCACCGAGTCGGTGTGACCGTGGACCGAGAGGGTCGCGCCGTCGGGCACGTTCGCGACGAGCCCGGCGACGGCCGCCGCCGCTGCGGGGGACACCTCCGCGCCGTCGACCTCGAACAGGATGTCCGAGGTCAGGGTGATGACGGTCTCCTCGCCCTGGGTCTCGACCGTGTCGATCGTCTGGACGCTGCCCTCGAGCGTGAAGCGCGAGATCGACGCCGCGATCTGCTCGGCGGTCGGCTCGGGCAGGGTCGTGATGTCGAACTCGACCGGTGCGTCGACGGTCGCGGACGCCGGGAGCGTGCCGAGCAGCAGCGCGGCGACCGTGAGGCCGAGCACGGCGCGTGCGGGCCTCATCGTGTCACCGGGATGTTCTCGAACGTGGGCCACGAGTCCACGACGCTCACGTCGAGCGTCGCGACGTCGTCCTCGATACCTGCGAAGACGCCGGTCCAGCGGACGGACTCGCCGCCGACCGCGGTGGTCGTGAAGATGCTCGACCCCATCGGGTCGTAGCTCTCGTCGACGATCTGGACGTACTTCTTGAGGTTCTCGCGATCGACGAGCGCGGCGTCGAACGAGGTGGCGCCCGTGAGCTCGTAGACGCTGCGCTCCCCGCCGTCGTCGGCCGAGGCGGTCGGTGTGAAGATCACGCGCAGCTCGGTGAGGTCGCCCCGCACGGTGAGCGACTCGATGCCCACGCGGACCGTGTCGCCGGGGCGCCCGGGGACGTCGAGCGTCTCCTCGAGGACCACGGCGTCGGGGTCGACGGGCGAGATGCTGGGCGCGGCGGCTGGCTCCGCCTTCGTGCCCGGCGCTCTCGCGGCCTGGCTCTGGGTGCCCGACGGCGCAGGCTCGCCTCCCGCCAGGAGCGAGCAGCCGGTCAGGGCGACCAGGGAGACGGCGAGTGCGGTCGCCGTGATCGTGCGGTGCACGGAAGTGCGCATGGTGGTGCTCCGATCGAGGGTGGGGATCGCCCACACTGTCTCAGAGAATCGATGACGCACCTGCATCTCTCCCATGGGGAGAACTGCCCGTGGGTCCGGTGCCCGGTCGGTGCCCGTGTGCCGCTGTCCGGCTGGCCCTCCTCACCGCCCTCCTCGGCCGGCCCTCCTTTGCCGCACACCCCGGCCGGGCCGCGAGAACGAGGTTCCGCGCAGTCGAGCACGAGGTTGCGGTCGGAATCTGCCGGATAACGACCGCAACCTCGTGCTCGGCACCACCACGGGGAGCCACGCCCCACCACGGGGCACCACGAAGCGCCCGGAGGCTCAGACCGCGATCCGCGCCCTGGCCCACGACGAGAACCGGTCCACGACCCACACCAGCACGAGAACCATGAGGCTGTAGGTCAGCATCTCGTCGAACCGGAACAGCTTGATCGACTTGTTGATGAGGAACCCGATCCCGCCCGCGCCCACGAGCCCGAGCACGAGCGAGGACCGCACGTTGACGTCGAACCGGTAGAGCAGCAGGCCCAGGAACTGCGGCACGACCGCGGGCAGCACCGCGTGCGTGACGACCTGGGTCCGGCCCGCGCCGTTGGAGCGCAGCGCGTCGGCTGGCCCGGGGTCGATCTCCTCCATGGCCTCGGCCCACAGCTTGCCCATGACGCCCGTGTTGTGGACGACGAGCGCGAGCACCCCCGCGAAGGGCCCGAGCCCCACGGCGGTCACGAAGATCAGCGCGAACACGACGTCGGGCACGGCGCGGAAGAACGACAGGATCGCGCGCGAGCCCTGGTACCAGAACGACCCCGGGGTGCTGCCGCGGGCCGCGAGCACCGCGAGGAGCAGCGACAACGGGATGGACAGCGTGGTCCCGAGGAGCCCGATCCACAGCGTCACGAGCGTGGCCTGGAGCCCGGGAGCCACGACGGTCGACCAGTCGAGGTCGGGCGGGAACGCCTCGCCGACGAACCGGGCCATGCCCTCCCAGCCGCCCACGAGCGCGCTGATCGAGAAGCCGGTGCCCTGCCAGGCCAGGACGTGCAGCCCGAGCAGCACGGCACCGGCGGTGACCCAGGTCGTGACCTGCCGGCCCGAGCGGTGGGCCGTGGGCACGACGACGTGCTCGAGCCGCTCGCGCGAGGGGCCGTCGGTGCGGTCGCGGGCAGCGCCGCGGGGCGGTCGGGGCGCGTGCGAGGGGGCGGTGGTGGTCATGCGGGGATCCTCGTTCCGGCGGTCAGGCCGTCGGTCGTCGGGGCGGCGGTGTCCACCGCGTACAGGTGCTCGACGGCGTCACGCGTCACGGCGTCGGGCGCACCGTTGAGCCGCTCGCGTCCGGCGACCATCCCGACGAGGCGGTCGGCGTGCTCGCGTGCGAGCTCGGGGTCGTGGAGCACCGCGACGACCGCCAGGCCCTCGTCGTGCGCGAGGGTCGCGAGGAGCTCCATGACCTGGGTCGAGGCCGCGGGGTCGAGAGCCGACGTCGGCTCGTCGGCGAGCAGCACGCTCGCCCGCTGGCACAGGGCCCGGGCGACGGCCACGCGCTGCTGCTGACCGCCCGAGAGCTGGCCGACCCGGTCGAGCGCACGGTCCGCGAGGCCGACCCGCTCGAGGCACAGCATGGCCTCGGCGCGCAGCTCGCGGGGGAAGAGGGACGCGACGAGCGACTGTCGCAGGGGCAGGCGTCCGAGGGCCCCGGCGCACACGTTGTCGAGCACCGTGCGCCGCCGCACGAGGTTGACCTGCTGGAAGATCATGGCGACCCGTCGTCGGGCCTCGTGCTGGTCCGCGGCGGACGTCCTGTGGTGAGGGTGCACCTGCTCGCCGTCGACCCACACCTCGCCCGAGGTCACGGGCGCGAGCCCGATCACGGACTTGAGCGTGGTCGACTTGCCGCACCCGTTCGCGCCGAGGATCGCGACGAGCTCGCCCGCAGCGACGTCGAGGTCCATGCCGTCGACCGCGCTGCGCAGCACGTTCTCGCCGCCCTCGGACCGGGTGCTGAACTGGACCCGCAGGTCCCGGACGTGCAGACCGGGCGAGCGGACGCCGTCGGGCAGGTGCAGCACGCCCCCGGCCGAGCCGGGCCCGCGCGGCGAGCCCGGCTCGACCGCGCCGTGGTGTGAAGCCATCTGGAACAACTCCTTGCTGGTGCGGGACGCGAGCCCGCGGGGAGAGAGGGCGGTCGGCAGTGGTGGTCGACCGGGCGAACGGGTGCGGGTGGAGCGCCGGGCGATGGGCGCCGGGCGCCCCACCCGCACCGTCCCGAGGGATCAGACGTCGTCGGACGTCAGCTCGAGGGTCTTCGCGAGGTCGAACAGCGGCTTGTACGTGTCGACGTCGACCTCGACGAGCGGGCCCGCCGGGTCGACGTCGAGGAACGCGCCGATGGCCTCGACGTCGGCCGTGTCGAGCGTGAGGAGTGCGTCGCGCACGGCGTCCTTGAACTCCTGGCTCTGCGAGCCGGCGACGGTGATGGGGTCGTTCGGGATGGCGTCGGACTCCCAGATCTGGCGGTACCTCGAGGAGTCGAACGTGCCCTCGCGCTCGGCGGTCGCGAGCGTCTGGGAGTTGATCTGGGCAGCGTCGACCTGGCCGTTGGTCAGGGCGAGGAGAGCCTCGGGGTGGCCGCCCGCGTAGGTGATCTCGACGTCGGACTCGGTGAGACCGGCGTCGAGGATCGCGAACCGGGGCAGGGCGTCGCCCGAGGTGGAACCGGTCGAGCCCAGCGCGAGCGTGTGGCCCGGCAGGTCGTCGATGCTCTGGACGGGCGAGTCGACGGGGACCCAGATGCCCGCGGTGTAGCTCGAGAGCGTCCCGTCGGCGAGGCCGAACGACGCGAGGGGCTCGGCGTCCGCCCGCTCGCTCGCGAACACGAAGCCGAGCGGGCCGAACTGGGCGAGCTCGAGCTTGCCGTTCTCCATGGCGAGGACCTCGGCCGAGTAGTCCTCGACGATCGTGAGCTCGACGGGGCAGTCGAGCTTCTCGGCGAGCGCGTCGGCGAGGTGCTGGTAGGCGGGCTCGAGCTTGGCGGGGTCCTCGTAGGGCTCGATGCCGAAGCGGATCGCGCCGTTCGGGCACGTCGCCGAGGCGGTGCCGTCGGTGCCGGTGCCCGCGTCGGCGGTGCCGGTCGAGCACGCGCTGAGCGTGCCGAGGAGCAGTGCGGCGGCGAGGACCGAGGTGGCCTGGCCGGTGCGGCTGCGGTGCATGTCTTCTCCTGGTGTGGGGGTTCGCGAGAGAGGCTGGTCTGGTCGGTGGAACGGGTGAGGCGGGTTCGTCAGAGGAAGCTGTCGAGCACGCGCGGGGCGAGCCCGAGCGCGGTGGTCATGCCGATGCCGGACGTGACCGACACGGCGCGCACGCCCGGCATGGGCGTGGCGTTGAGGAACGGCGCGGGAGCGGAGGCGTAGACGCCCTGCCAGCGCTCGCGGACCGTGAGGGGACCGGTGCCGAAGAGCCGCGCGGCCTCGGTGAGCAGGAGCTCGTCGAGGGCCTCGGGGTGGAACGGCCCGGGCGTGGTCGCGTAGGCGTGCGTGTCGCCGAGCGTGAGCGTCCCGTCGGGGCGCTGCGTGACCATGAGGTTCACTGCGGCGTCGATCAGGGCGGGGTGCTGGGCCGTGAGGCGCTCGCGGACCGCGGCGAGCGCGGGGGAGAGGCGGAACCCGTTGTACCGGAGCATCGAGGTGCCCGTGAAGATCGCGGGGTCGATCTCGCGCGGCCCGCCGGCTGCGCCTGCCGGGGCGTCGACGCGCAGCATCTGGAGCGTGCAGCGCTGGATGCCCGCGGTGCGGGCCGTGTCGGGGAAGAACCGGTCCACGTCGTGCCCGACGGCGAGGATCACCTTGGTCGTCACGACGTCGCCCCGGGAGGTGCGCACGAGGGTCACGCCGCTGCCGGCCTCGAATCCCTGGACCGTGGTGGACCACGCGACGTGGGCACCACGCTGCTCGGCGTACCAGCGGGCGATCGCGGGGACGGCCTCGCGGGGGTCGACGCGGATGTCCTGGGGGAGGAACGCGCCGCCGAGGACCTCGTCGGGGTCGCCGGGGACGCGGTCGAGCACGGCGTCGCGGTCGAGCAGGCGGGCGTGGCCGTCGCGGACCTGGGCGAAGTCCTGGAGGACCTGCATCTCGTCGTCGGCGCGCGCGACCACGACGGTGCCGGACTCACGGAGCCAGAAGTCGGCCTCCTTGGCGAGCTGGATCCAGCGCTCGCGGGCCGTGAACGCGTAGGTGAGGGCCTCGCCGTCCTGCGCGGTGAAGCACCCGTGCCCGAAGTTGCGGACCGAGGCGCCGACCGCACGGTCGTCGCGCTCGACCACGAGGACCGAGAGTCCGCGACCGACGGCCTCGACCGCGTGCGCGAGCCCGACGATGCCGGCCCCGACGACCACGAGGTCGACGCGGGCGGGGAGGTCGGGCCCGGTGCGGGGGGTCGTGCCGGGTGTGCCCGTCGAGGCGGCCCGGGACGGCGGTGGTGTGCTGCTCACGACACGGACACTGCCGTGCCGTCCGAGCCGCGATCAAGCGAATCCGGCACTTGTCCAGACAAGTTTCCGGAGTGTTCACCTGTGGTTGGCGCGCTGTGTGCCAGGTTCATTCGACCGTCACCCGTTTCTCGGTCCACCGTGGAACGGGCGCCTGTATGGTCAAGTCATGGCACCATCCTCGTCGTCCCCGCATGCCGTCCCGCCACCCGGAGCGGGCGTCCCGTCCCGCACGCCGCACGCGGCCACCGCGCCCCACGGCCCGCTGCACCAGCACGTGCTGGGAGAGCTGCGCCGTCGGATCGTGTCCGGTACGTACGCGATCGGCGACTCGTTGCCCTCCGAGTCCGCGCTGTGCGCCGAGTTCTCGATCTCGCGCGGCACGGTCCGGCAGGCGCTCGGGACGCTGCGCAGCGAAGGGCTCATCGGCGGGGGGCAGGGGCGACCGCCGGTCGTGCGCTCGCGAGCGGTCCCGCAGCCCTTCGAGACCTTCCTGTCCTTCAGCCGCTGGGCCGCGGGGGTGGGGCGCGTGCCCGGTCAGCGGACCGTCGAGGTCGCGCGCCGCGGCGTGCACGGCGTCGCGGCCGACGCCCTGGGCCTCGAGGAGGGCACGCCCGTGGTCGAGGTCCTGCGCCTGCGCCTGCTCGACGGCGTCCCCGCGATGGTCGAGCGCGACACGTTCATCGAGCCCGTCGGGCGCCTCATCTTCGAGTTCGACCCGGACACGGGCTCGATCTACGACCACCTCATCTCACGCGGTGCGGACCTGCACGCGGCCCGGCACGTGATCGACGCGGTCGCGGCCGACGAGACCGACGCCGACCTCCTCGAGGTCGCGGCGGGCGCCCCGCTGCTGCGCGAGCGCCGCACCACGCGCAACGCCGCGGGCGTCCCGGTCGAGTACGCCGACGACCGCTACCTGCCCGAGCTCGCGGCCTTCACGATCGACAACACCCAGGACACGTCGCTCTCGATGGTCCGTTTCCCGACGGCGTCGGCCGCCGCCGCGTCGCTCGTGTCGCCCACGGCCGGGCTCGACCCTTTCACCGCTGGCACGGCAGGCCCAGCCGGCCCAGCCGGCCCAGCTGGCACTGCTGGCACAGCTGGCACTGCCGGCACGGCCGAGACCGCAGCCACCACAGGCCCCGCAGCCACCGACCCGAACCAGGAGCCCACCGCATGACCAGCACGACCAGTACCTCCACGACCAGCCCGGCCACGACCGCCGCCCGCCGACCCCTCGTGATCGAGCTCGTCGCGCTCGACATCGCGGGCACGACCGTCGAGGAGGGCGGCGCGGTCTACGAGGCGCTGCACGCGGCGGTCCTCGAGCACGGGAGCGGCGCGACGTCGTCGGACATCCAGCACTGGATGGGGGCCGAGAAGCGCGCGGCGATCACGGCCCTGCTCGCGATCGGTGCCGACACTCCCAGCGCTCCCGACGACGCTCCCGACGACGCGACGGTCGACGCCGCGTTCGCGCGCTTCACCGCGCTCCTCCAGGAGGCCTACCTGCTGAACCCGCCGACCCCGATCCCCGGCGCGCCGGAGGCCTTCGCGGCTCTGCGCGCCGCGGGGGTCAAGGTCGCGCTGACCACGGGCTTCACGCGCGAGGTGACCCAGGGGATCCTCGACGTGCTGGGCTGGACGGTCGCGGCCGGCGCCGAGCAGTGGCTCTCGCCCGAGGTCACGCTCGACGCCGTGACGTGCGCCGACGAGGTGCCGCTCGGACGTCCCGCGCCCTACATGATCCACCGCGACATGGAGCGCACGGGCGTGCTCGACGTCGCGCGCGTGCTCGCCGCGGGGGACACAGTGCTCGACCTGCGCGCGGGAGTCAACGCGCGGGCCGGGGCGGTCGTCGGCGTGCTCACGGGCAAGCTCGGCGCGGCGGACCTGGGGCGTGAGCGGCACGACTTCCTGCTCGACTCGGTCGCCGAGCTCCCCGGGCTGGTGGCGCGGCTCAACGCCTGACGCCGGCGCGGTTCCGAGGGTCGCCGAGCACGAGGTTGCGGTCGTTCTCACGCTGGGAACGATCGCAACCTCGTGCTCGGCACCCGCAGCACCCGCAGCACCCGCAGGAGCCGCCGGACCCGCCGGACCGGCCGCACCCCTCAGCTGCGCGTCACGATCCAGCCGTCGCCCGTCCCGCGCGCCACGTGCAGCGTCGCGCTGCCGGGGCTCAGGACGCGGTTGGCGATCGAGAGGTCCTCGCTGCACACGTCGGCCTGGGCCAGGCGCAGGGTCGCGGTGTGCGCGACCTCGTTGTTGTTGACGAACACGAGGTAGCCCGTGCCGACGTCGACCGTGTTGGGGAGGTCGCCCGTGACCGGTCCGGCGTCGCTCCCGGCGGCCTCGGCGACCTCGGTCACGTCGTCACCGGGGCAGACGATCACGGCCTTCTGCCAGTCGAAGTGGGTCGTGCTGATGAGGTCGAGCTCGCCGTCGGCGCGGCCTGCGGCCTGGACCCCCGCGAGCACGGTCTCGTCGAGGTCCTGGGCGGGCTCGGACCCGCAGCCTGTCAGGAGCAGCCCGACGGCGGCGCACACGGTCAGGGCGGGGAGGGGAACCTTGGGCACGGCTCCAGTATGCGCCCGACACGGAGACGCACCTGGGCCCCCCGCCGTGATAGGACGGTGCAGTGACCACCGACTCCGCGAGCGCCCCCGACCAGCCGGGCGCCACCCCCTTCCACGACCTCGACGAGTACATCGCGATCCCCCGCACGGGCGGCCTCGTGATGTCCCCGGACGGCCGTCGGCTCGTGACGAGCGTGTCGACGCTCGACGCGAAGCGCACGGCGTACGTCTCGGCCCTGTGGGAGGTCGACCCCACCGGCGAGGCCCCGGCCCGTCGCCTGACCCGGAGCACCAAGGGTGAGTCCGGCGCGGCCTTCACGGCCGAGGGCGACCTGCTCTTCACGTCGGCCCGCCCCGACAGCGATGCCTCGGCGACCAGCGAGGGCGACCCGACCTCGGCCCTGTGGCTCCTGCCCGCGGCCGGTGGCGAGGCACGCGTCGTCGCGTCCGCACCGGCCGGGGTCTCGGCCCCGCTCGTCGCGCGCAGCGCGCCCGTCCTCTCGCTCGCGGCCGACGTCCTGCCCAGCGCGCGCGACCTGGCCCACGACGCCGAGCTGCGCAAGACCCGCAAGGACAAGAAGGTCGCAGCGATCCTCCACACTGGGTACCCCGTGCGGTACTGGGACCACGACCTGGGGCCGTCCGAGCCGCACCGGTTCGTGGCCGACCTCTCGCACCTGACGGACGAGCCGGCGCGTCCGCTCCCGGCGCCCGCGGGCACCGACGCGGAGGACGCCACGCCCGAGCTCCCCGTGGGGCGCGTCGAGCTGCGCGACGTGACTCCCGCCGTCGGGCCCGCGCTGCGCGAGCACTCCGCGGACCTGTCCGCGGACGGGACCACGCTCGTCACGTCCTGGTCCGTGCCCGGGCCGGACGCCTCTCAGCGCTCGATCCTCGTCGCGGTCGACACCTCGACGGGCGAGCGTCGCACGCTCGTCGACGAGCCCGGCGCCGAGGCCTCCTCGCCCGTGATCTCGCCCGACGGCGCCTGGGTCGTGTTCGTCCGCGAGACCATCACGACGCCGCAGGCGGCGCCCGAGCAGAGCCTCGCCGTCGTGCCGCTGCGCCCGGGTGACGGCTCGGACGGCGACCCGAGCGACGGCGCGAACCACGGTCTGCGCTCGCTCGCCGCGAGCTGGGACCGGTGGCCCACCTCCGCTGCGTGGCTGCCCGACGGCTCGGGCCTGCTCGTCACGGCCGACGACGACGGGCGCGGCCCGGTCTTCCACGTCGCCTTCACGCCCGACGGCTCGGGCGAGGACGGTACGGTCTCCCGCCTGACCTCGGACGACGCGATGTTCACCGATGTCCGCATCGCGCCCGACGCCTCGGCCGCCTACGCCCAGCGCGTGAGCTACCTCGAGCCCTCGCACCCCGTGCGGATCGAGCTCACGGACTTCCTCGCGGCCCCCGCGGGCGAGCGCACGCCCGTCGCGGCGACCGCGCTGCGCGGCCCGGTCGCGAGCCCCGACCTGCCCGGCACGCTGACCGAGATCGAGACCGCCGCGTCGGACGACGTGCGCGTCCGCGGCTGGCTCGCGCTGCCGCACGGTGCGAGCGCCGAGGACCCCGCGCCGCTGCTGCTGTGGATCCACGGCGGCCCGCTCGGCTCGTGGAACGCGTGGAGCTGGCGGTGGAACCCGTGGATCCTCGTGGCCCAGGGCTACGCGGTCCTGCTCCCGGACCCGGCGCTGTCCACGGGCTACGGCCAGGACTTCGTGCAGCGCGGCTGGGGCTCGTGGGGCGCGGCCCCGGTACACCGACCTGCTCGCGATCACCGACGCGGCCGAGGCGCTGCCGGAGATCGACGAGACCCGCACGGCCGCGATGGGCGGGTCGTTCGGCGGATACATGGCGAACTGGGTCGCCGGCCACACGGACCGGTTCAAGGCGATCGTCACGCACGCGAGCCTGTGGGCGCTGGACCAGTTCGGCCCGACGACGGACGCCGGCTACTACTGGCAGCGCGAGATGACCCCCGAGATGGCGGCCGAGCACTCGCCGCACCGGTTCGTGGCGGACATCGTGACGCCCATGCTCGTGATCCACGGCGACAAGGACTACCGCGTCCCGATCGGCGAGGGCCTGCGCCTCTGGTACGAGCTGCTGTCGGCGTCGGGCCTGCCCGCGGCCGCGGACGGGAGCACCGACCACCGCTTCCTGTACTTCCCCGACGAGAACCACTGGGTGCTCCAGCCGCAGCACTCGGTCGTCTGGTACCAGGTGGTGCAGGCGTTCCTCGCGGAGCGCGTGCTGGGCGTGGCCCCGGGCGAGGGTGCGGCGGAGCTCCCGACGACGCTGGGCTGACCGAGGTCCGCCCCCGCGCGGGGGAGGCCTGACCTGTTCCACCCATGAGGTGAGAGGCGCGGTCGCCGTGCGGGGAGGCGCGAGGTAGAACGTGGTGCGCGAGGTAGTGCGTATCGCGTTCTACCTCGCGCACCGCGTTCTACCTCGGCGGGCGTCCGCCCGGGTGGCACGCCCCCACGGGTGAAGGCCCGACGGCGTCACGTGCGGGGCGTGGGCGACCCGTGCGCTAGTGCGACATCCTCCGGTGCGGTGGGAGGTGCCGGTCGTGCGCGGCTCGGACCATCTCGACGATCATGAACACGATGATCGAGGCGATCAGCACGATCCCGAAGAGCAGGAACCAGTTGGCGGGGCCCGACCCCGTCGGGACGTAGATCGCAGCATCGACGTTGCTGGCGAGCATGAGGCCGGACATGTCGACTCCTCCCTGACCGGGGAGCTCCGGGGCGGAACCCCTTCCTCCCAGGATGCACCCGGACACCGGGGGCGCACCCGGTGAGACCGACTTCCGGGGGCTGAGGTCTGCCGAGAACGAGGTCTGCCGAGAACGAGGTTGTGGTCGTGATGGGGCTCCATCACGACCACAACCTCGTTCTCGGCGACCGGCGACCGGCGACCGGCGACCGGCGACCGGCGACCGGCGACCGGCGACCGCGCGTCGAGCAGGTACGCGCCGATCGGGCACCTGTCGGCTCCGAGGGCGGCGCACCCTCGGGTCAGTCGTCGAGCGAGATCTCCCCGCGAGCGACGGACCCGAGCCAGCCGAGGCTCGGCTTGGGGGTGCGCTCGAAGGTCTCCGGGTCCCAGGCGACGAGCCCGAAGGTCGGCGCGAAGGAGCCCCACTCGTAGTTGTCGAGCAGCGACCAGTGGAGGTACCCGATGAGGGGCAGTCCTGCCTCGACCTCGGCGCGGAGCGCGCGCAGGGCGTCGCGCGTGTAGTCGATCCGGCGGGCGTCGTCGGCGGTCGCGATGCCGTTCTCCGACACGAGGACCGGCAGGCCGGTGATCTCGTGGCCCAGGCGGGCCGCCTCGGCGATGGCGGCCGGGTAGTACTCCCAGCCCGTGAGCGTCTTCTCGGAGTCCTCGGGTGCGGGGAGCGGCCCGTCGAGCGTGATGCGGGTGCGCGTGTAGGCCTGGACGCCGACGAAGTCGTCGCCGCGCGCGGCCTCGAGGAAGACGGTCTCGCGCGGGTAGGCGTACTCCCGCAGGACCTCCTCGGCACCGGGGTCCGCGAAGAACTGCTGCGGAGCCACGGGCCAGCCCACGGGGACCCCGACGGTGCGCACGAGCTCGACCGCGCGGCGGTGGGCCGCGATGAGGTGCTGCGTCGCGACGGGGTCCGGCGCGTGCATGGTGCCCGCCTGGAGCTGCTCCTCGCCCTTGGCCGCCGTGATCATCATGGCGAGGATGTTGGGCTCGTTGATGGTGAAGACGTGCGAGGCGGCGTCCAGCAGCGGCAGCACGCGCTCGACGTAGCGGGCGAAGCGCTCGACCGACCGCGGGTCGGTCCATCCGCCGTCCTCGGCGAACCACCGGGGCGAGGTGAAGTGGTGCAGCGTGATCAGCGGCGTCACGCCGTGGTCGAGGCAGCACTGCACGACGCGACGGTAGTGGTCGAGCTCCGCGCGGGAGAACATGCCCTCGGAGGGCTCGATGCGGGCCCACTCGATCGAGAACCGGTAGGACGTGAGGCCGGACTCGGCCAGCAGCCGGATGTCCTCGGCGTAGCGGTGGTAGCTGTCCGCGGCGTCGCCCGAAGGCTCGGCGAGCGTCGAGTCGGGCGCGACCTCGCGCGCCCACCAGTCGCTGTTCACGTTGTTGCCCTCGATCTGGTGGGCGGCGGTCGAGGCGCCCCAGACGAAGGGGTCGGGGAAGGTGAGAGGCATGGGGTATCTCCTACTTGATGCCGGTCATGGCGATGCCCTGCACGAAGTAGCGCTGCAGGAAGAGGAAGAGGATCAGGATCGGGGTCACGACGAGCACCGAACCGGCCATGAGCAGGCCGTAGTAGGTGCCGTTGGAGCCGACCGAGTAGAGCGAGAGCGCGACCGGGAGGGTGTACATGTTCTCGGTCTGCGCGACGACGAGCGGCCACAGGAAGTTGTTCCACGAGCCGAGGAACGTGAGGATGCTCAGCGTCGCGAGCGGCGGCCCGCACTGGGGCAGGACGATCCGGAAGAAGATGCGGAACTCGCCCGCGCCGTCGATCCGTGCGGCCTCGATGAGCGCGTCGGGGATGCCGAGGATGAACTGCCGCATGAGGAACACCCCGAGCGGCCCGGCGAGGAAGGGCAGGATGAGCGCCGGATAGGTGTTGACGAGCCCCATGTTCGAGACGAGGACGAACATCGGCACGAGCGTGACGACGCCCGGGACCATGAGGGTGAGCATCACGAGGGCGAACAGCACCTTCTTGCCCGGGAACCGCATCTTGGCCAGGGCGTACCCGACCATCGAGCAGAAGATGATGTTGCCGAGCACGACCGCGACGGCGACGACGATCGAGTTCATGAAGAACTGGCCGTAGTTGAGCTGGGACAGCCACTTCTCGTAGTTCTCGAGCGTCGGGCTCTCCGGCCACCAGGTGATGGGGCGCTGCAGGAGCTCGCCCTGCGTCTTGAAGCTGCCGAGCAGCATCCAGATGAACGGCATGAGCGTCAGCAGGAGACCGACGACGAGCGCGGTGTACGTGGCGCCGCGCGACCAGCGGATCGGGCGGCGGGGCGGGCGCACCAGGGTGCTCGTGCCCGACGGCGCGGGGGTGGTCCGCGAGGACGTGGGGGGCATGTCAATCCTCCTTCGACCGCAGCAGGCGGAACTGGACCGCGGCGAGGGCGGCGATCAGCGCGAAGAGCACGTAGGCCGCTGCGGACGCGAACGCGTAGTTGCCGTAGCCGAACTGGTTGTAGACGTAGTAGCTGATCGTCAGCGTGAAGTTGACCGGTCCGCCCTTGGTCATGACGAACGGCTCCTCGAACACCTGGAGGAAGCCGACGGACAGCAGGACGGCGCCGAGCAGCAGGGTCGGGCGCATGAGCGGCACCGTCATGGAGCGGAAGCGGCGCCATGCGCCGGCGCCGTCGACCTCGGCAGCCTCGTAGACGTCGCGCGGGATCGCCTGGAGCCCGGCGAGGAAGATGATCATGAGCGTGCCCATGTTGCGCCACGCGGCCATGACGATGATCGAGGGCATGGCCCAGGTGCTGTCGTTGAGCCAGTCGGGCCCGTTGATGCCGACCCAGCCCAGCACGGTGTTGACGAGGCCGGAGTCCTGGAGGATGAACCGCCAGACGACCGCCACGGCGACGATCGACGTCACGACGGGGGTGTAGAAACCGACCCGGAAGACGCTGCGGAACTTCTCGATGCCCGAGTTGAGGGCGACGGCCAGGGCGAGGCCCAGCGCCATCGTCAGGGGGATCCCGACGACCACGAAGAAGAAGGTGTTGACGAGCGCCTTGCGGAACAGCTCGTCCTGGAAGACCTGGGCGAAGTTGTCGAGCCCGACGAAGTTCACCGCGAAGGGGGTCTTGATGTCACGGATCGTGAGGTCCGAGAACGACATGCCGAACGACGCGAGCAGCGGTCCCAGCATGAAGACCGAGAAGACCGCGACGAACGGCAGCGCGAACAGCCAGGCGACGACGGCTTGACGTCGCCGGTGGACGGCGCCGACCGAACGTCGGCGCCGTCCCTCGGTGGTCGTTGTCATGGCTGCTCGTTACCAGCCGAGCCCGAGCGCATCGGCCTTGGCCTGGATCGTCTTGGCCGCGTCCTCAGCGGTGACCTGACCGTTGGCGACCTTCTCGGCCTCGGTCTCGATCGTGGCCGAGAGCTCGTCCCAGCTGGGCACGGTCGGCGGGGCGACCGTGTTCTTGAGCTGTTCCTGGAGGACCTGGGTGCGGGGGTTGGCCGTCAGGGCCTCGTCGTCCCAGGCGCTGTTGACTGCCGGGAGGTCGTTGGTCGCGGCGTACCACTCCTGCTGCGTCTCGGGCTCCGCGAGCCAGCGGACGAGCTTCCATGCGCCGTCGGCGTTCTTGGCCTCGTCGAAGACGCCGAGGTGCGCGCCGCCGATGTACGAGTCGTTGTTCGCGGTCCCCGCGGGGACCGGGACGGTCGCGACGTTCTGCTCGACCCAGTCCTCGCCCTGCATGTCCGCGAGGACGTTGACCATCCACGGCCCGGAGATGAAGGCCGGGTCGGACCCGTCGACGAACGCGCTGTTCTGCGTGTCGCCGTAGCCCGCGAGCGGGGACAGGCCCTCGGTGAAGAACGAGGCGTAGTAGTTCAGCGCGTCGATCATCGCCTGGTTGTCGAGGTCGTAGGCGTCACCGGCCTCGTTGAAGACCGATCCGCCCGCCTGCGAGTAGAAGGGGAGGATGACCTGCGTGGAGTCCTCCGCGTCACCCATGGGGAGCTGGAGGCCGTAGGTGGAACCGTTGGCCTTCATGGCCTCCGCGAACGCGGTGAGCTCCTCCCACGTCGTGGGGGCGGCCACGCCGGCGGCCTCGGCGAGGTCCGAGCGGTAGTACATGACGCGCGTCTCGACGTACCACGGCACGCCGTACTCGACGCCGTCGGCCACGGTCGAGGCCGCAGCTCCTTCGACGAAGTCGCCGGAGTCAACGAGCCCGTCCGGGACGGGCGCGAGGCCACCGGTCGACACCATGGTCGGCATGAACGACGTGCCGATCATGATCGCGTCGGGGACCGTGCCGGCGGCGACGGCCGTCTGGAACTTCGTCATGACGTCGGCCCACGGGATCGTGGTGACCTGGACCTTCGCGTCGGGGTTCTCGTCCGTGAAGCCCTTGACGAAGTCGGGGAGCTTCTCGCCCTCTTCGCCCATGGCCCAGACGGTGATGTCGCCGGTGGCGGGCGAGTCGTCCACGGTCGTGGTGGTCGCGGCGCCGGTCTGGCGATCGGCCGACCCTTCGTCGGCGCGCCCACAGGCGGTCAGTGCCAGGAGTCCGACGATGCCGACGGCGACCGCCTTGCGTCCGAGCTTCATGAGCAATCCTCCTCATCGAGTGTTCGGCTCGATCTCTGAGCCGATGCGAAACTACCATAGCGTGCGCTCGGTTAGTCTTTTCACCAGGGGTGTCCGGAGCCGTACCGTGGATACCGACAAATCCTGACGAAGGAGACGGTGATGACCCAGAGCGGGCCCGGCACGCGAGCTGCCGACACGGCGACGACCCCGAAGAACCCCACGACCCCGAACGAGGGCAAGAGGCCCGACGGACGACTCGTGCGCGGCGAGCAGCGCCGACGCGAGATCCTGCGGACCGCGGTCGAGGTCTTCGGTGAGCAGGGCTTCCGCGGCAGCTCGCTGCGCGAGATCGCCGCGCGGGTGGGGATCTCCGAGGCGGGCCTCCTGCACCACTTCGGGAGCAAGGCGGCGCTCCTGACGGCGACCATCGAGGAGCGCGACCGGCGTGACCTCGAGCGCCGCACCGAGGCGGAGACCGACGGGGCCTCGCTGCTGGCCACCATCCGGGACCAGGTCCGTCGGAACGCCGAGACCCCCGGGCTGGTCGGGCTGCACGTCGTCGTCGCCGCCGAGGCCACGGAGCCGAACCATCCCGCGCACGACGTCGTCCGCGACCGCTACCGCGCGCTGCGCCACCAGGACGACACGCGCTTCCGGGACGCGATCGACCGTGGCGAGCTGCGCCCCGAGGTCGATCCCCAGGCGATCGGCCAGCTCTTCTCCGCGGTCATGGACGGCCTGCAGCTCCAGTGGCTGCTGGACCCCGAGAACGTCGACATGGTCGCGCTGTTCGACCACTTCGTCGCGCTGCTGCAGCCGGTCCAGGACGCGGCGTCCGCCACCGATGAACACACCACAGAGCAGGAGTCCACGTGACCACCACCGCCATGACCGCCGCCCCCGCGGGCACGACCCTCGCCTCGGGCGGGACGACAGTCGAGCTCACGGCGGGCGGTGACGTGCGCGCCGTCCGCACCGGCGGGCTGCTCGTCAACCAGTACCTCCCTGGTGAGCACGACCGCATGCCGGGCGGCATGGTCCTGCGCGCGACCCGCGCGGACGGGACGGTCGAGGTCGCGCAGCTCACCGGTTCCGCGCCCGCCGTGACGGGCGTGGAGACCGGCACCGACCGCGTCGTGTGGTCCGGGGCGGCGCTCGGGCTGGAGTCGGAGGTCTCGCTCACCGTGGACGACCAGGTCCTCGTGTGGCGCGTCGACCTCCGGGCCGGGACGGGGACCCGTGCGGACGCGGTCTACGACGTCGTGCACGTCCAGGACCTCGCGCTCGCGCCTCCCGCTGCCGCGCTCTCGAGCGAGGCGTACGTCTGCCAGTACCTGCTGCACCGCGCGCTCGAGCACCCCACCGCGGGGAGCGTCCTCGTCAGCAGGCAGACCATGTCGGCGCTGCCGAGACTGCCGCTCGCCGTCACGTTCCTCGTCGAGGGCGCAGCCGCCCACCTCACCGACTCCCTGCAGGTCTTCACCCCGCGGTCGCGGCGCGACGGCGTGCCGCACGGGCTGCTCGGCCCGGTCTCCTCGGGCGTGCTGCAGTACGAGTACGCGATGCAGACGCTCGTGTCGCACCCCCTGGACCTGTCGACGGGCGCGGCCCAGGTGCACGCGGTGACCGTGGTCGACGTCGACGCGCGCGGACCGCTCGACGCGCACGTCGAGCAGGTGTCCGGCTGGGTGGACGCCGCCGTCGCCGTCGCGGCGGCCGAGCGCCCTGCCGTCCCGCTGCCCACGACGGGCTCGGTGCTGCGCGACGCTCCTCTCCTGGCCGGGGACGAGCTCGACGAGGCAGGACTGGTCGCGGCCCTCGGACTGGCGTCCGACGAGGTCCTGCTGCCCGAGCGCGACGCCGAGGGCACGCTGCTCTCCTTCTTCACCCCGGGTGGGTCGCACGTCGTCGACGGCCGCAAGGAGCTCGTCACCGAGCGGTCGCACGGCCACGTCCTCAAGGCGGGGGACGCGGTCCTGCCCACCGACGAGGTGCTGTCCGTCACCGCGTTCGCGCCCGGTGTCTTCGCCTCGCACGTGGTCCTCGGCAACACGACCGCCAACCGGCTCGCCACGGTCCACCGCCACCACCTCAACCTGCTGCGCAGCAGCGGGCTGCGGGTCCTCGTCGACGACGGCCGGGGCCCCCGCCTGCTGGGCGTCCCGTCGGCGCTCGTGCTCGACGTCGGCGGTGTCCGGTGGCTGTACGAGACCCCGCTCGGCCGCATCGACGTGCGGACCGTCGCCCATCACCGCCAGGACCGTGTCGACGTGAGCGTGCGGTGCGAGCGGGCGCTGCGCGTCACCGCCACGCTCGAGCTCGACGACGAGGCCGGCGGCTGGACGGTCGAGCACACGTCCGAGACCTCGCTCGTCGTCCGCCCCGTCCCGGGAGCGGACGTCGCGACGCACTACCCCGACCTCCGCTACGCCGTCTCGTCGAGCGCCCCCCTCGCCCTCGATGGAGCCGCCGCGCACCGGGTGGACAGCTCGTCGGACACCGGCGCGCTGACCCTCGCGATCGCGGGTTCGCTGCACGGCGACGCCGGCGCGCTCGCCCTGGTCGCGCCCGAGCACGACCCGCTCGACGACCTCGAGGCGACGCTCGCGGGCCATCTCGAGACCGTGCGGGGGCTCGTCCGCGGGCTGCGCTTCCAGCCGCACCCGGAGCTCGCGACGCAGGAGCTCGACCTCCTCGTGCCCTGGTACGCGCACGACGCGCTGATCCACTTCCTCGTGCCCCACGGGCTCGAGCAGTACTCGGGCGCGGCCTGGGGGACCCGCGACGTGTGCCAGGGACCGTTCGAGCTGGCGCTGGCGGGTGGCCGGACCGACATCGCCCGGCAGATCGTGCTGCGGGTCCTCGCGCACCAGCACACCTGGGGCGGGTTCCCGCAGTGGTTCATGTTCGACGAGTACGCCGAGCGGTACAACGACTCCTCGCACGGCGACGTCGTCGTGTGGCCGCTCTTCGCGCTCGCCCAGTACCTTGAGGCGAGCGGTGACCTCGGGATCCTCGACGAGGTGGTCCCCTTCTGGGACCACGCCCGCCGGAGCCCTGCCACGCAGGGCCCTGACGCCCGCGCGACCGTCACCGAGCACGTCGTGCGGATCCTCGACCACCTCGAGACCGACCTGCTGCCCGGCACCTCGCTGCCCGCCTACGGCGAGGGCGACTGGGACGACACCCTGCAGCCGGCGGACTCCCGGATGCGTACCAACCTCGCCTCCACCTGGACGTCGGCGCTGCTCGTGCAGGCCTCGCTCCTCCTGGCCCGCACCACGGCCGGGCGCGACGAGGTCCTGTCCGCGCGTGCCGCGGCGCTCGCCGCGTCGGTGCGTCACGACCTGCGCGAACGCGCTCTGGTCGACGGCGTCATGGCCGGGTACGTGCGGCACGACGAGCTCGGCGACGAGCTCGTCATCCACCCCCGGGACACGAGCACGGGGATGCGGTACCGCCTCATCCCGATGACCCAGTCGATCCTCGCGGGCATCCTCACGCCGGAGGAGGCCGAGGAGCACGAGCGCCTCGTCGTCGAGCACCTGCTCTTCCCCGACGGCGTGCGGCTCATGGACCATCCTGCCGCGTTCGACGAGGGGATCCCTCACACGTTCCTGCGCGCGGAGCAGGCCGCGAACGTCGGGCGCGAGGTCGGGCTCATGTATGTGCACGCGCACATCCGCTACGTCGAGGCGCTCGCCGCGCTGGGCCGGGGGAGGGCTCTCGACGAGCTGCTCCGTATCAGCCCGTTCGACCTCGGCTCCCGCATCGACCACGCCCTGCCCCGGCAGCGCAACGCGTACTTCTCGTCGAGCGACGCGGACTTCCCCGACCGGGCGAGCTTCGCCCGTGACTTCGAGAAGCTCCGCGACGGGTCCGTGGGCGTGCGGGGCGGGTGGCGCGTCTACTCGAGCGGTCCGGGGATCTACCTGCGCCAGCTCGTCCAGGGCGTGCTCGGTCTCACCGAGCAGTCGGGTGCACTCGTGGTCGACCCCGTCCTTCCGGCGACGGCCGACGGGCTCACCGTCGATCTCGAGGTCGGAGGCAGGACGCGCCGCGTCGTCTTCCGGGTCGGGGACGCGGGCACCGAGGTGCAGGTCCGCGCTGGATCGGGACCCGACGACCTCGTCGTCGTCCCGTCCACCGCGCGCGCGGGGGACTACCGGCAGCGGGGTGTCGTCGTCGCGCCCGAGGCGTTGGGCGTCGCGGCCGTCGTCGAGGTCACGGTGCCCGCCGGGTCGTAGCCCGGCTGGGTCCCGTCGCCGTCGCGCCGAGGACGAGGTCGTGGTCGCCATGGCCCCCCGCGCGACCACGGCCTCGTCCTCGACGGGGCGGGCCCCGCTACTCCCGCACCGCCCGGACGATCTCCGCCGCCAGGTCGGCCGGACGCGAGAACATGGGCCAGTGCCCGGTCGGCAGGTCGACGTAGGTGACCTCGAGCTCACCGAGCTCGGTGTGCAGGGGCGGCCCGGGGTGCGCCATCTGCCGCAGGACCTCCGACGGCAGGCTCGTGCAGATGGCGGTCGCGGGCACGTCGAGCCTCGCGGGGTCGCTCACCCGCACCCGGCCACCGGCCACGCCCGCGGGGTGGGGGACCGCCCGCGCGCGGAACCGGGCGAGCCCGGCCTCGTCGATCCCGTCGAGGCTCGACCCGGCGGCCTCGAGGTCCTCCCACGCGGGCAGCGGGAGGTCGACCGTCCCCGCGGGGAGGTCGGGGGCGAGCGAGGCCCCGTCGACCAGCGGGCCCGTGTCGACGTAGACCGCGCGCCGGATGCGCGCGGGGTCCCGGTCGACGACCTCGTGGATCACGGGCCCGCCACCGCTGTGCCCCACGAGCACGACATCGCCCTCGAGCGGTGCGATCACGTCGCGCACGGCCTGGACGTGGTCCTCGCGGGTGAGGCCGCTGCGGTCGGTCTCGACGTCGTCGAGCCCGGGGAGGGTGACGGCGTGCGGTGCGAGGCCCGCGGCCTCGAGGTGGGGGACGACGTCGTCCCACGCCCAGGCCCCGAGCCAGAAGCCCGGGACGAGGACGACGTGGGTCTGCCGGTCGCTGCTGCTGTGCTGCGTCGAAGTGGTCATGGACCCACTCTCGCCCGACCCTGGTGACACCTGTCTGTCACCATTGTTCGAGGAGGTTCGACGGGGTCCACCGACGAGCACGGGACGCGACGGAGGCGACGTGAACAAGACCGAGCGGCTCTACGCGACGGCCGAGGAGCTGCGTCGCGCCGGACGTACCGGGACCACGGGGGCCCGGCTGGCCCGCCTCTTCGAGGTCAGCGAGCGCACCGTCAAGCGCGACGTCTCGGCGCTCCAGCAGGCCGGGCTGCCCGTGTGGGCGCAGGCCGGGCCGGGCGGCGGGTACGTGCTCGACCCCTCCGCGTCGCTGCCTCCCGTCAACTTCTCGCCCCAGCAGGCGGTCGCGGTCGCGGTCGCGCTCGCCGCGCTCCCGCCCGGCAGCCCGTTCGCGGTCGACGCCGCTGCGGCGCAGGGCAAGGTCTGGGACGCGCTGGGCCCCGAGGCGCGCGAGCGCGCGTCGGCGCTCGCTGCCAGGGTGTGGATCGACCGGGGAGACACGGCCGGCCGGCCCCGGGAAGCCCCGCAGCCGGTGCCCGACGGCGCTGCTCGTCCGGGCGCGGACGTCGCCCCGGGGGGCCCGGGGGTGCCCGACGACGCCGCTCGCCCGGGTACGGACGTCGCCCCGGGTGGGGTCGTCCCGCGCGCCCACGCCCACCTGCAGGTCCTGCGGGCGGTCGAGCAGTCGCTCGCCCGGTCGCTCGTGCTCGCCCTCCGCTACCGCGACGGCCGCGGCAACGAGTCGGTCCGGAGGGTCGAGCCCGTGATCCTGGCCCACACCGAGGCTGCCTGGTACCTCGTCGCGTGGTGCCGCTCCCGGGAGGCCGTCCGGTGGTTCCGGCTCGACCGCGTCGAGCGGGCAGACCTCACCGGTGAGACGTACGTGCCGCGGCCGGTCGCGGAGGTGGGGACCCCGCCGTCGGGCGCTGTGCCTGTCGCCTGAGCGGTCCGTGGCCCGCGCGGTCTCCCGAGAACGACCCTGCGCCGGGTCGAGCACGAGGTTGCGGTCGTCCAGGGCCCCAGAACGACCGCGACCTCGTGCTCGGCACCGGACGGGCGCGGCCCGGGTCCTTCCGCGGTCCCCGTCCGCGGGTGATGATGGCCCTGACCACGCGCTGCACCGACGCCGCGCGCCCGACCAGAGGAGCCCGTCCGTGAGCATCGACCGCACCCGCGCCTTCTTCGACGCCCAGGCCCCCGACCTCACGGTCCTCGACACGGGGAAGGACACCGCGACGGTCCAGATGGCAGCCGACACGCTGGGGGTCGAGCCCGGGCAGATCGCCAAGACGCTCGCGCTGCGCGACGGCGAGCGCAGCTTCCTGCTCGTGACGCGCGGCGACGCCCGGGTCGACAACGTGAAGTTCAAGGCCGCGTTCGGGGCCAAGCCGCGCATGCTCGACGCCGAGAGCACCACGGCGCTGACGGGACAGCCGATCGGGGGAGTCGGGCCGTTCGGCCACGCGGGGCCCGTGACGGTGTACTGCGACGTGTCGTTGCAGGGGTTCGAGACCGTCTACCCGGCGGCGGGGAGCCCGACGAGCGCGTTCGCCATCGCACCCACGAGGCTCGCAGAGCTGGCCGGCGCGGAGTGGGTCGACGTCAGCCGGTAGGCGTCGATGGTCGCCGACGCCTGCGGGAGGCGTGCGGCGCTCAGGCCGCCATGGCGCAGGTCAGCGCCGAGGAGATCGCCGAGGCCTCGAGCCAGCGGCGGACCAGGCGGGCGTCCGCGGCACGGCGCAGCGGGCTGCGCAGGCTCAGGTGGGCCGAGGCCCGGTGCTCGACCAGAGCGGCACGGTCGTGGTCGAGGGCCCAGAGGATGGCGCAACGGATCTCGTCGGTCGTGGGCCGGAAGGCGTGGTCGAGGTGCATGGTCCTGTTCATCGTCGTGAGGGCCGCGGATGCGCGGCGGTGAAATGTGTGTACACCTCTCAAGAGGGGTGAACCGTGACTTCATGACGCGAGATCTGCCGCGAGTTTTGCGATCATCTGCGCGCGGGAGGGCAGATCCGCGTCCGGCACCGCCCGAAGGTGGCGCGCGCGTGTCGGTGGGCTGTGCCAGCCTCGTCGCATGGACAGGGACGAGGCACGGGAGATCAAGCTGCAGCTGGCGGACTTCGCGCGAGATCTCGCGGAGCGTGCGGGCACGGACGCGACGGCCAGCGCCGCGGGCGCGCCCGGTGAGGACACGGCGGCCGCGCAGGCCGTGCGGGCCCCCACGCTCGCGCTCGGCCTCGCCCCCCGCGAGGGCGGCGGGTACGGCATCGCGGTGCGTTACCGGCTCGGCGTCCCGGCGGCCCGGAGCATCGCGCGCCGCGTCGCGTCCGAGGCCGGGCCGGTCGTGGACGTGCGCCGCACCGGACGGATCCGTCCGCTCGCGCGGACGGGCGGCACCGGGCCACGCCCGCCCGTCGTGACCGCGCAGGCAGCAGGGGAGACGGGGCGCGTGCGCCCGCTGCGTCCGGGCGTCTCGATCGCGCACGTCGACGTCACCGCGGGCACGCTCGGCGCGTTCGTCCTGGTCGGGGAGGTGCTGCACGCCCTGTCCAACTTCCACGTGCTCGCGGGCTCCCCGCGCGCGAAGGTGGGGGACGCCGTCGTGCAGCCGGGGCCTGCCGACGGCGGACGTGCACCCGCAGACCAGGTCGGGACGCTCGCCGCGACCGTGCCCCTCGCCCCCGGGCGGACGGCGACCGTCGACGCCGCTATCGCGCTGCTCGACGACCCTGAGGTGCACCTCGACTACCCCGTGGGGCGCATCACCTCCACGGCCGTCGCGCTGGGCGGCGAGGTGGTCGGCAAGATCGGCCGCACGACCGCGGTCACCGCGGGGCGCGTGACCGCGATCGAGCTCGACGACGTCGTGGTCGGGTACGGCGAAGGGCTCGGGGCGCTCCGCTTCGACGACCAGATCGAGGTCGAGTCCACGGGCACCGGCCCCTTCTCACGGGGCGGCGACTCGGGGTCGCTCGTGTACCGGGAGGACGGTGTCGCGCTCGGTCTGCTCTTTGCCGGGTCGGAGACCGGGGGAGAGAATGGGACCGGGCTGACGTACGTCAACCCGATCGACACCGTCCTCGCCGCGCTCGACGCACGGCTCGCCGTCTGACGCGGGCCCGCGTCACGCGCCGGACGGTGGGAGGGCGGTGCGCCGTGGCGAGCCTCGAGCAGGCCCGGGAAGCGAAGGCCGCGCTCAAGCACGCCCTGGCGGAGCACGACGGCGTGACCGGGATCGGGCTGACGCGCGGGCCTGCCACCCCGGGCGTCGCCGCCGGCCCGGCCGGTGCGGGCGACGGCGAGGCAGCCGTGCAGGCCGAGCCGGCGCAGGACGCGGAGCCGGCCGAGGACACCTGGTGCCTCCAGGTCAACGTGGTCAACGCCGACGCGCGGGGCGAGGTGCCGCAGGAGGTCGACGGCGTCGCGGTCGTCGTGCGCGTCACGGGGCACGTGGGCGCGGGCTGAGACCGGCCCGTCAGGCGGGCAGCTCGAGGATCAGTTCCGTGATGGTCGTGTCGCGTGCCGTCGCGAACGACTCCTCGCT
Source organism: Oerskovia sp. NPDC060338 (assembly GCF_042726295.1). Taxonomy (NCBI): domain Bacteria; kingdom Bacillati; phylum Actinomycetota; class Actinomycetes; order Micrococcales; family Cellulomonadaceae; genus Oerskovia; species Oerskovia sp. NPDC060338. The sequence goes on along the minus strand of NZ_JBHXCQ010000001.1, from coordinate 196,950 downwards.
GCCGATCCGCACGAACCCGTTGCGCTCCAGGACCCTGCGCGAGCCGAGGTTGTCCTCGGCGACCCGTGCCTGGAGCGGCCGCGTGGGCACCTCCTGGAGCAGGGCTGCCAGCGCCTCTGTCGCCACTCCTCGGCCCCACCAGTCCCTCCGGATCCAGTAGGTGACCTCGGTGTCGCCCTCGATCGGGAAGGCGGCCACGCTGCCGACGACCTCGCCGTCGACCTCCACGACCCTGCTCACGATCGCGTCGTCGGCGAGGATCCTGCGGAACTTGCTCAGGTAGGCGTCGCGGTCGCCGGCGGTCGCGTCGGTGAAGGCGGCCTGGCGCTGGGCCGTGGCGTCGCGCTGGATCTCGAACAGCACCGGGAGGTCGTCCTCCCGCATCCTCCGGAGCCGAGACCTCCGTGTCGCCTCGTCAGTCATCACGCCTCCTTGCGCAGGGGTCGGTCCACGAGCCTCAGGCCGCGAGGCTAGCAGCGGGTGGCGGGCGGACGCCCGGCCTGGGGCAGAATTCTCGGGTGAGCTCCACGACCCCCCACGCCCGCCTGCCCCGCGTCCGCGCCTCCGAGCTCGTCGGGCGCGGCTGGCTCAACACCGGCGGCCGCGACGTGTCGCTCGCTGACCTGCGCGGGCGGGTCGTCGTCCTCGACTTCTGGACGTTCTGCTGCGTCAACTGCCTGCACGTCCTCGACGAGCTGCGCGAGCTCGAGGAGGCCCGTCGCGACGACCTCGTCATCATCGGCGTCCACTCCCCGAAGTTCGAGCACGAGGCCGACCCGGTCGCGCTCGCCGCCGCTGTCGAGCGCTACGAGGTGCGGCACCCGGTCCTCGACGACCCGGAGCTCGTCACCTGGTCCGCGTACACCGCACGGGCCTGGCCGACGCTCGTCGTGATCGACCCCGAGGGCTACGTCGTCGCGCAGATGGCCGGCGAGGGGCACGCGTCCGCGCTCGCCGCGCTCGTCGACGAGCTCGTGACCGAGCACCGCGCCAAGGGCACGTTGCGGTCCCTCGCCGCGGGGAGCGACGACGTCTACGTGCCCCCCGCCCCGACGTCGGGCACGCTGCGCTTCCCCGCCAAGGCGATCGCGCTCCCGGGAGGCAACCTCCTGGTCGCGGACGCGGGCCACCACTCGCTCGCCGAGCTCCTGCCCGACGGCGAGACGCTCGTCCGGCGCATCGGCTCGGGCGAGCGCGGGCTCGTCGACGGCGGGCCCGACGACGCCCGGTTCAGCGAGCCCAACGGGCTGTGCCTGGTCCCGACCGAGCTGCGGTCGCTGCTCGGCTACGACGTGCTGGTCGCCGACACCGTGAACCACGCGCTGCGCGGGGTGCGGCTCGCAGACGGCCACGTGACGACGGTCGCGGGGAACGGGCAGCAGTACATGGTGGGCGGTGTCGAGAACGTGGTGGGCGCCTCGGGCGAGGAGGGTGGCGGCGGCGGGTCTGCCATCCGGTCGCTCGTCCCTCACGACCTCCCGCCAGACCCGCCACGACCCGCCGCCGCCACCCTCCTCGCCCTCCCCGATCAGCGATCTTCGGGCCGTTTCGACCCCGCGCTGACCTACGACCCGCTGGACGTGAGGCTGTCGTCGCCGTGGGACGTCGTGTGGTCGGAGGCTCTGGGCGGGTTCGTGATCGCCATGGCCGGCAACCACACGCTGTGGGCGGTCGACGGCTGGAAGCTGGGGCTCCTGGCCGGGACCATGAACGAGGGGCTGGAGGACGGGCCTGGGTCCGGGGCGTGGTTCGCGCAGCCGTCCGGTCTGGCGGTCGGGGAGGATGGCGCGGTCTGGGTCGCGGACTCCGAGACGTCGGCGCTCCGCCGCGTCACCGGGCTCGGTGGTGGCGTCGCCGTCGTGCCGGAAGGGGTGGAGGTGAGCACCGCCGTCGGGCAGGGGCTGTTCGACTTCGGTCACCGCGACGGTGCGGCCGACCAGGCCCTGCTCCAGCACCCGCTCGGCGTCGCCGTGCTGCCCGACGGGAGCGTCGCCGTCGCCGACACGTACAACGGCGCGATCCGCCGGTTCGTCCCGCCGGCCGCCGCGGGCTCCGACCCGGGCGTCGGTCAGGACCCGGTCGCGGGCCAGGTGACGACCCTGGCGACGGGGCTCGCGGAGCCGAGCGACGTCGTCGTGCTCGTGGACGGCGAGCCGTGGACGCCAGGAGCGCCCGCGGCGCCCGGCGCGCGCATCGACCTGCTCGTCGTGGAGTCGGCCGCGCACCGCATCACGCGCGTCGCGCTCCCGGCGACCCTGGCCGGGGAGCTGCTCGACGGCGGAGCGCACCGCACGCAGCGCCCCGTGACCGAGGTCGTGGCCGGCGCCCTGCGCCTCGACGTGCCGTTCTCGCCCGCCCCCGGGCAGAAGCTCGACGACCGGTACGGCCCCTCGACGCGCCTCACGGTCAGCTCGACGCCGCCCGAGCTGCTGCTCGAGGGGGCGGGGACGGGCACCGACCTGTCCCGGGAGCTCGTCGTGAACCCCGAGGTGGGCGAGGGAGTGCTGCACGTGACCGCGCAGGCCGCGTCGTGCGACGTCGTGCCGCTGCTGGCCGACGGGACGCCCGACCCCGACGTGTTCCCCGCGTGCCACCTGGCGCAGCAGGACTGGGGCGTGCCGGTGCGGGTCGTGGACCGCGGCGTGTCCCCGGCCGGCCCGGACGACGAAGCTCCTGAGGTGGCCCGGGGCCGGGGGCTGACGCTTCCGCTCCGCGGCTGAGCTTCGCCTCGGGGCGCCCCCTCAGGTCGAGCGTGACCGGGACGTCGGGCTCGGCCTGACGGCGCGGCTCACCCCCAGGACAACAGCTCGGTGCCGCGAGCGATCCATGCGCCCACCTGGGCCAGGGGAGTCATGGCGTCGCGCGCGCCGTCGAGCGCCACGACCGGGCACACCGCAGAACGTCCTCCGGCCTCGACCGCGACGGGGTCCCACGTCACGAGCGTCGCACCGCGGCGGACGACGTCGCCGAGGGCGGCGTGGAGCGTGAACCCCGCGCCGCCGAGCTGGACCGTGTTGATGCCCAGGTGCACGAGCACGGCTCGACCGTCCTCGTGCTGGAGCACGAACGCGTGCGGGTGGACCTTGACGATCGTCCCGCTGATGGGTGCGACGACGAGGGCTCCCTCGGCCGGGTCGGGCTCGATCGCGAGCCCTGCTCCGACGAGCCCGGCCGAGAACACCGGGTCGTCGACCTCCGAGAGCTCCACGACGGTCCCCGCGACAGGGGCCAGGAGGGTGAGCGGCGCGGGCATCAGCGCAGGTCCGCGATGTCGGAGGCGAGGGTGTCGGCCTCGGGGCCGACGATCACCTGGACGGCGCGACCGCTCCGGACGATCGCGACCGCGCCCGCCGTCGTCAGGAGACGCTCGTCGACGAGCCCGGGGTCCTGGACCTCGACGCGCAGCCGCGTGATGCAGGGCTCCAGGTCGAGGACGTTGGCGTCACCGCCGAGTCCCAGGAGGATCTGCTGTGCCTTGCTCATGCGGTGCTCCTTCGAGTGCGGGAACGGCGGCGGGTCGGTGGTCCGGGCGCCGCGCGGGTCGGCGGTCCGGGCGTGCTCGTCCGCTGCGCGCGGGGCGCGTCGGGGCGTCGAGCGGTGATGCGTGGGCGGGCGAGGCGGGTGGGGCCAGGGTGGACAGCGGTGTCTCCTGGCGCGGGGCGACCGGTCGCGTCCTACATGAGGTCGGCGAGGTCCGAGGCGATGGTGTCGACCTGCGGCCCGACGACGACCTGGACGACCCTGCCCGTCGTCATGACGCCGTAGGCCCCGGCCGCGCGCAGCGCTGCGACGTCCACCAGGGTCGGGTCCTTGACGAGCGAGCGCAGGCGCGTGGTGCAGGGGTCGATCTCCTCGATGTTCTCGACCCCGCCGAGGCCGGCGAGTATCGCGGCGGCCCGTGCTGCATCTGCTGCAGTCATCGCTGCATCCTTCCTGAGGTCGGTGGTGAGGTCGGTCCTACCCGGGGCGGCCCGCCCATCAGGCGTCCGCCCCGTCCGCCGTGTCGTCGGCGTCGGGCTGGACCCGGGGGACGATGGTCGGTCGTGCTTCGCGCAGCGGGACGACGACGCTGTACCGGTCGCCGCGGTAGCACATCTGGGAGTACATGCAGGCGCCGTCGTCCGAGAACGTGCGCCGGTGGGCCCGCAGGACCGCGCGCCCTCCGTTCATGGCGAGGAGCGCGAGCTCCTTGGCCGTGGCCTCGGCCGCCAGGATCGTGTCCTCGCCCCACGTGGGTGCGTGGCCACGGACCTTCAGGGCGTCGTAGAGGCTGTCAGGGACGCCGTCGTCGAGCAGGTCGGGCGCGAGGTGGACCGGGACCCACGCACGCTCGACGCCCATGGGGGTCCCGTCGGCGAAGCGCAGGCGCTCGACGTAGTGCATGAGCTCGTCCTCGCCGCACCCGAGCGCCTCGGCGACGAGCCGTCCTGCGGGGGTCGTGCCGCTCTCGAGGACCTGCGTGCCCGGGACCATGCCACGGCGCCGAGCCTCCTCGCCGAACGTCGTGAGCCGCATCTCGAAGTCGGTGTGCTGCGGGGCCACGAAGGTGCCGCGCCCCTGCTCGCGCTGGAGGACGCCGTCGGCCACGAGGGCGTCGAGGGCCTGGCGGACGGTCATCCGGGAGACGCCGAACTTCTCGGTGAGCACGCGCTCGGAGGGGACGGCGTCGCCGACGGCCAGCTCGCTCACGATCAGGTCGGCCAGGTAGGCACGGACGGCTTGGTACTTGTGCCCGCCCTTGGGTGCTTTGGCCTGCGTCGTCGCTGCCACGTCGTCCTCACTCTCGGTGCCCCGGGGTGGCCAGGGCTTGACACATGATGATGTCTAGACCACTCTTTGCGCAAGTGGTCCAGACAACTATCGCGCCAAGGTCGGAACGATAGCGGGACCACAGCAACGACGCGCTCCCCGTCCGGTCCTGCGTCGCGATCTCGCCAGCTCGACCCAGTCCAACGGTGCGCACGTGGTCCCTCGGTGCGGCACCAGCGCCCGACGAGGAGTGCCCATGACGACCGCCGTCGACACACCGCGCGTGAAGCGCGGGATCCCCGGCTTCGCCCAGCTGCAGAGGGTCGGGCGATCCCTCATGCTCCCCATCGCCTCCCTGCCGGCCGCCGCCGTCCTGGTCCGCCTCGGCCAGCCCGACATGCTCGGGTCCGAGGGGGTCGCCGGGACGATCGGATGGATGCAGTACGTCGCGGACGTCCTCGGGGCGGCCGGGAACGCGCTCTTCGACAACCTGCCGCTCCTCTTCGCGGTCGGCGTGGCCGTCGGGTACGCCAAGAAGGCCGACGGCTCCACGGGGCTCGCGGCCGTCATGGGATACCTCGTGTTCAAGGGCGTGGGCGACGCGCTCTCGCCCGCGATCCTCGGCGAGGCGCCCCCGGGAACCGAGCAGCCGCTCATCGACTACGGGGTCCTCGGCGGGATCGTCATGGGCCTGGTCGCCGCGCTCCTCTTCCAGCGGTACTACCGGATCAAGCTCCCTGCCTACCTCGCGTTCTTCGGCGGCCGCCGCTTCGTCCCGATCGTCACGGCGGGTGCCGCCGTCGTGATCGCCGTCCTGGGCGCCCTCGCCTACCACTGGTTCGAGGCAGGCTTCACGGCCCTCGGCACCTGGGTCACGGGCTCGACGATCATCGGGGCGTTCGTCTACGGAACGGTCAACCGCCTCCTCGTGCCCCTCGGCCTGCACCACCTGCTCAACTCGATGCCCTGGCTCCAGTTCGGGGACTACACCGACCAGAACGGTGCGGTCTGGCACGGCGACATCGCGAGGTTCCTGCACGGAGACCCCACGGCGGGGACGTTCATGACGGGCTTCTTCCCGATCTTCATGTTCGCCCTGCCCGCGGCCGCGCTCGCGATCGTGCACACCTCCAAGCCGCAGCACCGCAAGGTGGTCGGCGGCATCATGGGCTCGGCCGCGCTCGTCGCGTTCGTCACGGGTCTGACCGAGCCCCTCGAGTTCGCGTTCGTCTACGTCGCCTACCCGCTGTACGCGATCCACGCCGTCCTCACGGGCACCTCGCTCGCGCTCGTCAACGCGCTCGGCGTCAAGTCCGGGTTCGGGTTCTCCGCCGGCGCGATCGACTACCTCCTGAACTTCCGCATCGCGTCCATGCCCCTGCTGCTCATCCTGATCGGGCTGGGCTACGCGGTCGTCTACTACTTCCTCTTCCGGTTCGTCATCACGCGGTGGAACCTGCGGACGCCTGGGCGCGAGGAGGACGACACGCCCGGTGAGTCGCTGCCCGGCGGCTCACCTCCGGGCGAGTCCCTGCCCAGCGAGCCCGTCGAGCGCGGGACTTCCCGCGACGGGCGCGCCGCAGAGGCGGCCCCGGACCCGGACCCGGACCCTGACCCGCACCCCCCGACATCGCCCGACCCCAGCACCCCGCCCCCGAACGCCGACGTCAGGAGCAGCTCATGAGCACCGCCCTCCGCACCCCTTCGGACCACCGTGCCCGCGCCCCGCGCCGGGGGACGCACCCTGCGTTGAGCGGGGTCGGCGTCAGCCCCGGACGGAGCATCGGCGTCGTCGCGACCATGCCGGCCCCCGTGCCCGAGCCGCCCGTCGGGGAGGTGGACGACGCCGCAGACCTGGAGCGCGTCGTCGGCGCGATCGAGGCGGCCGTCCGGGCGGTCCGCGAGGACCTCATGGACCGGGCGGCCTGCGCGAGCGGGACGGCTTCCGAGGTCCTGACCGTCACGGCGGCCATGGCCGGCGACCCGACGCTCCTCAAGGAGGCCGTGCGCCGGGTGCGCGAGCGTCGCGCGACCCCGACGCGCGCGGTCTGGGAGGCGGGCAGCGCGCTCGCCGACCGGCTGGAGTCCCTGGGTGGGGTGATGGCAGGCCGCGCCCGGGACGTGCGGGACGTCCGCGACCGGATCGTGTCCTCGCTCCTGGGGCTGTGCCCGCCCGGGGTGCCGGACCGGGACCGCCCGTTCGTCCTCGTCGCCGACGACCTGGCCCCCGCCGACACGGCCACGCTCAACCCCGACCGGGTCGCGGCGATCGTCACGACGGGCGGCGGGCCCACGTCCCACACGGCGATTCTCGCGCGCTCGCTCGGGATCCCGGCGATCGTCGCGGTCGCGGGGGCGGGCAGCCTGCGTGACGGCGAGACCGTCCTGGTGGACGGCTCGCGGGGATCGGTCGAGCGCGACCCGTCGCCCGACGACGTCGCGCACCTCGCGCGCGCCGCGCAGCGTCCTTCGGTCTTCCGGGCGTTCGACGGGACGGGCCGGACCGCCGACGGGGTCCGGGTCCAGCTCCTCGCCAACGTCTCGGACGCGCGCGAGGCGCGCGACGCGGCTGCGGCCGGGGCCGAGGGGGTGGGGCTCTTCCGCACCGAGCTCTCGTTCCTGGGCAGGGACGCCGAGCCCGAGCTGGCCGAGCAGGTCGCGGCCTACCGTGCGGTGCTCGCGGAGTTCCCGGACCGCAGGGTCGTGGTCCGCACGCTCGACGCGGGCGTCGACAAGCCGCTGGCGTTCGTCGGGGCGACCGTCGAGCCCAACCCTGCGCTCGGCGTGCGGGGGCTCCGGACCGCGGTGCGCTTCCCGCAGGTCCTGGACCGTCAGCTCGAGGCGATCGCGCTCGCGGCGGCCGCGGAGTCCGCCGACGTGTGGGTCATGGCCCCCATGGTCGCGACGCCCGACGAGGCCCACGAGTTCGTGGACGCGTGCCGCGCGCACGGGCTGTCGTCGGCGGGGGTCATGATCGAGGTCCCGGCCGCCGCCCTCCAGTCGCGCTGGCTGCTCGAGCACGCCGACTTCGCGAGCCTCGGCACCAACGACCTCACGCAGTACACGATGGCCGCGGACCGGGAGCTCGGTGGGCTCGCGTCCTTGTCGACGTCGTGGCAGCCCGCCGTGCTCGCCCTGATCCACGCGGCGTGCCAGGGAGGCGAGGCCAGCGGCCGCCCGGTCGGGGTGTGCGGCGAGGCGGCAGCCGACCCGGCCCTCGCGGCGGTGCTCGTGGGCCTGGGCGTCACGTCGCTCTCGATGACCCCGCGCGCCCTGGGCGACGTCGCCGCCGTGCTCGCGTCGACGACGTCACGCGAGTGCGTCGACCTGGCCCGCCTGGCGCTCGCCGCACCGACCGCGGGCGCTGCGCGCGCTGCGGTCCGTCGGCGCCTGACCGTCCTGGAGCGACTGGGGCTCTAGGGCACGGCGTCTCGCCCCCTCGGGGTACGGGGGAGCGACGTGCCGTGCGACCTGCCCGACGGCAGAGCCCGGGCCGGGTCGTCGCCTCACCTCCGGGGACCCCGGGAGGCGGGCCGACGACGCGGCGTGCGCGCCGCCGTCGGGCAGGATCGTGGAAGGAGCCACCGAGGGCTCAGGCAGAGTCCTGCTCGAGGTACGCGACGAGCGACTCGAGCGCGGCCAGGGCCCGCTCGTCGTCGGTGTCCGTGGACAGGACGACCTCGTCGCCGTGACCAGCCCCCAGCGTCATGACACCGAGGATCGAGGATGCGTCGACGGCCTCGCCGTCGCCCTTGCGGATGGTCACGGGCACAGCCTGCTTTCCTGCTTCGGCGGCGAACAACGCCGCGGGGCGCGCGTGCAGCCCGTCGGGGAGAGCGACGACGGCGGTACGTTCCACGAGGGTCCTCCTGTGCTCTGGACGGCTGCGACGGTCAGCATCCTGCCAGAGTTCCGTGGCCCCGACGGACGACCTGTGAACGACGCACATCCGTCGGGGCTAGGGTGGCGGACATGCGCGAAGCGACGACGCCCGACGCCCAGCCGCCCGTCCCGGGCGAACCCGGCGAGGGCGAGCCCAGCACGGGCGACGAGCCCCGGATCAAGGTCACGCTGTCCAGCGCGAGCGTGTACCCGCGCAAGGCGCCGTTCGCGTTCGAGGCCGCGGCCCACCTGGGGTACGACGGCATGGAGGTCATGGTCTGGTCCGACTCGACGACCCAGGACGCCAAGGCTCTCGCCAAGCTCTCGGCCGACGTGGGCGTCCCGATCCGCAGCGTGCACGCCCCCACGCTCCTGGTCAGCCAGCGCGTGTGGGGTCGCCTGCCGGGACCCAAGCTCGAGCGCACCGTGGACCTCGCGCTCGAGCTGGGCGCGGGGACGGTCGTGGTGCACCCGCCGTTCCGCTGGCAGGGCCTGTACGCGCGCGGGTTCGCCGACCACGTGCGCGAGCTCAACGCGGCGACGGGCGTGACGATCGCGGTCGAGAACATGTACCCGTGGCGCGGGCGCAAGCGCGAGGTCCAGGCGTACCTGCCCGGCTGGGACCCCACCGACCACCCCTACGACAAGGTGACGCTCGACCTCTCGCACGCGGCAGTGGCCCGGCAGAACAGCCTCGACCTGCTCGACGTGTTCGGCGACCGGCTCGCGCACGTGCACCTCGCCGACGGGACCGACTCCATGTCGGACGAGCACCTGGTGCCCGGCCGCGGGGGCCAGCCGTGCGACAAGGTGCTGGGCGAGCTCGTGCGCCGCGGGTGGGAGGGCGACGTCGTGGTCGAGATCGCGACCCGGCGGGCGCGGACGGCGGCCGAGCGCTTCGAGGACCTCGCGGCGTCGCTCGCGTTCGCGCGCACCTACCTCCAGCCCGGGCAGCACGCGGAGTACGAGCCGCCGCCGGGGCACGAGCACCGGCACCTGGACGCCTGGTAGGGCTGGTAGGGGTCGAGCGGGGTGCGCCGGGTGAGCCGGGTGCGCGGGGTGAGCCGGGTGCCGAGAACGGGGTTGTGTTCGTTCTGAGTGGCAGAACGAACACAACCCCGTCCTCGACTGCACGGACCCTCGTGCTCGGCGGGGGCGGCCGGTGCCCTCGTCCGTGCCGATCGACCGCCGGTGCCGATCGACCGCCGGTGCCGGTCGACCGGCCGGGACCGCCGCCGTCGGGCTCGCCCAGGCAGCCGAGCCTGCCTACGCGGTGGGGCTCGCCCCAGCCGCCGAGCCCGTCTACGCCGCCGGCCCCGCGAGCGCGGCCTTGGCGTCCTTCGCGGCCGTGCTCTGCGCGAACGCCGCGACGAGGATCACGACGCCCGTCACGACGAGGTAGAGGCCCAGGAGGACCGTGATGGTCTGCAGCCCGGTCACGGGGCTCACGAGGACCAGGATGCCGAACACGACCCACAGCGCGGCCGTGGCGAGCTCCCAGTCCCAGCCGGGTTCGCGGGTCCTGCGGGCGCGCAGCGCGCCGACGAGCCCCACGAGCCCCGCGACGAGCGCCCAGATGCCCACGAGCCGCAGCACGAGCGTGACGCTCGCCGAGGGCCAGGCCGCGAGCGTGATGCCGACCGCGATCCCCAGGCCTCCCACGACCCAGCGCCACACGCCGCCCTCGCCGTTCTTGCGCTGCCGCCCGGCCTCGATCAGGAAGAGGACCCCCTGGAGGGCGGCCATCGCGGCCACGAGCCACGTGAGCCACTGGATGCCGCGGTCGGGCTCGACGAACAGCACCACGCCGACAACGAGGAACAGGATGCCGCGCAGGTAGGCGAGGCCCCACAGGCGGCGGGCGATCTTGGTGGTGCGTCCGGTGAGGGACTCGTCCTGCTCGGTCATGGGGTCCACCGTCCTCACGGGGCCTGCCCCCGGCGGGTCCGTGGGCGTCGCAGGGCCTCGTTCCTGGGAACGTAGCGCGCGGGGGTGCCGGGCGCGCGGCGGACCCGCTCGGGCTCCCGGTCGAGCGAGGAGTTCACCCGGCCGGCATGCCGAGCACGAGGTTCCGCGCGGTCGAGCACGAGGTTGCGGTCGTTCCGGGCGGCAGAACGACCACAACCTCGTGCTCGGCACCCGGGGGCCCGCGCCTCGGCACCCGCAGGGCCCGCGCCCCGGCATCCGAAGGGGCGGCCGTCAGCCCTGCTCGCGGGCCCGGTCGATCGTCATCTCGACCCCGTCGAGCAGCCTGTCGAGCGACGCGTCGAACGGGTCGGTGGGTGTGTCGAACCCGCCGGCCTCCCAGATCCGGGTCATGACGGGGTAGCGCTCGACGTCGAACCAGTCTGCCCAGAAGCTGCTCATCGACGTCCAGTACTCGTCGCTGCTCATGCCGCTCGCGTCGTTCTCGACGGTCTCAGCCACAGCGGCCCGTGCGAGGCCGCGCACGAACGTGTCGACCAGTCCGAGGATCTCGACGACCTGGTCGGCGGGCAGCCCGGTGTCGACGAGCGTCCGCAGCCCGGCCTCCTGGGCGTCGAGCACGTGCGGCGACAAGGGGAGGCGCCACATGTTGGTCTGCAGGATCCAGGGGTGTCGCTGGTAGAGGTGCCAGACCTCGCGCGCGTACCGCGACAGGCCCTCGCGCCAGGGGGCGTCGGCCGGGGGCAGGTCGAGCTCGCCGAACGCCCGGTCGATCATGAGGTCGACGAGCTCGGTGCGCCCGGGCACGTAGGTGTAGAGCGACATGGCGCCCACACCCAGGCGTGCGGCGACGCGGCGCATCGAGAGGGCCTCGAGCCCGACCTCCTGCGCGACCGCGGTCCCGGCCTCGACGACCTCGGCGAGGGTCAGGCGCGCCTTGCGCCCGCGCGTGGGCGGCGCGGGCGGGTCCCACAGGAGCGCGAGGCGCCGGGTCACGTCGTCGGGGCGGGGGACCTGGTCGGTCGGGTCGTCCACGACGTCCTCCACGACGTCGTCCGTGCCGTCAGTGTCAGCGCCGGCTTCGGCGTCGACCGATGAGTCGGGGGTCCGGGCGGAGTCCACCCCGTCGGAGGGGACGGGGGTGACGGTGTTGCTGGCCATGGTGCCTGATCCTCCCACTTCCGCGCGGTTCCGGGGACCCTTCAGTTCCCGTACGCCGTATGCTAACGTGAAATCTCTTTCCAGTACACCGTACGTGAGAGGCGTGAGCCATGATCCATACCGAAGGGCTGACCAAGACGTTCCATCGCAAGAAGGAAGTGGTCGAGGCGGTCAAGGGCATCGACGTCGACGTCCGCGAGGGCGAGCTCGTCGCGTTCCTCGGCCCCAACGGCGCCGGAAAGTCCACGACCCTGCGCATGCTCACGAGCCTCCTCGAACCCACTGCGGGCCGCGCCCAGGTCGCGGGCTTCGACATCCGCACCCAGCCCGCCGAGGTCCGGTCGCGCATCGGCTACATCGGCCAGGGCAACGGGGGAGGGTTCTCCTACCGGGTCGCGGACGAGCTCCACAACCAGGGCCGCTTCTACGGTCTGCCCGCCGCCGAGTACCAGCGCCGCGCCGCGGACCTCCTTGCCGCCCTCGAGCTCGACGGCCTCGGCAAGCGCACGGTCCAGAGCCTGTCGGGCGGGCAGCGCCGCCGCCTCGACGTGGCGCTCGGCCTCATGAACCACCCGCCCCTGCTGTTCCTCGACGAGCCCACCACGGGCCTCGACCCGCACAGCCGCGCGAACCTCTGGGAGCACATCGGTGCGTTGCGCGAGAGGTACGGCATGACGATCGTCCTCACCACGCACTACCTCGACGAGGCCGACTCGATGGCCGAGCGTGTCGTCGTGATCGACCACGGCACGATCGTCGCCGACGCCCCGCCGGCCGCGCTCAAGCGCGACCACGCGGACGACGTCGTGACGCTCGTCGTCGCCGGAACGCCAGGTTCCCAGGGCCAGTTGCCCGACGACGTCACGCGCGTCCGCGCCGCCCTCGCCCCGGTCTTGGGTGGCGTGGGCAGCGTGGGCGAGGGAGGAGGGGTCGGGCGCGACGGAGCGGGGCGGGCCGGCGGACCCGACCGGGCCGACCGAGCCGACCTGGCCGACGGGTCCGCCGGCCAGAGGCTGCAGGCGACCGTCGGCGCCGGGGGAGACGTCACCGTGACCCTGTCCACGACGCACGGCGCCGACCGGCTGCCCGAGGCGATCGAGTCCTTGCGCGTCGCAGGGTTCGCGGTCCGGTCGGCCGGGCTCAAGCAGGCGAGCCTCGACGACGTGTTCCTCAACCTGACCGGTCGGAGCCTGCGCGAGGAGGCGGCGTGATGGACGAGCAGACGGAACCGACGACGGGCACCGGCGCGGGAGCCGGTCCGGGAGCCGGTCCGGGAGCCGGTCCGGGAGCCGGTCCGGGGACCGGACCGGAGGTCGGCCGCGCGGCGGCGCGCACGGGCCTGACGAACCGTGCGCCCGGCACGGGCGGGACCTCGACGCAGACCGCACCACGGACCGGGGTGAGGGAGCAGACCGACCGACGCTCCGACGTCGGGCGCTCGCGGGCCGGGAAGTTCCTCGGCGACACCTGGGCCGTGTTCACGCGCGAGATCCTCCTGGTCCTGCGCGACCCCTTCACCCTCATCTTCTCGCTGCTCCAGCCGCTGATCTTCCTGGCCCTGTTCGGACCGCTGCTGACCGGCGCCGTGGGCGGCGGCATGGGCGGCCCCGGCGGGTCGACCGCCGCGACGCTCCAGTGGTTCGTGCCCGGCGTGATCGTCATGATCTCGCTGTTCGGTACCTCCATGACCGGCTCGAACCTGCTCTACGAGATGATGACCGGTTCCTACGAGCGGGTCCTCGCGACGCCGCTCGACCGGTCGGCGATCCTCGTGGGTCGTGCCCTCAAGGAGTTCGCTCCGCTCGTCGTCCAGGGGCTCCTCATCGCGGTCGTGTGCATCCCGTTCGGCTTCACGTTCTACCCGCTGCACGCGCTTGCGGGCCTCGCGCTCCTGGGGCTGTTCGGCGTGGGCGTCGGCGCCCTGTCGTGCGCGCTCGCCCTCGCCGCGAAGAGCCGCGAGTGGCTGTTCTGGGGCGTGCAGCAGTCGCTGTTGTTCCCGCTGCTCATCCTGTCCGGCATGATGCTGCCGCTCGAGGCCGGACCCTCGTGGATGCAGACCGCGTCGAAGTTCAACCCGCTGACCTACATGGTCGACGCCGAGCGGGCCCTGTTCGGCGGGACGTTCGCGAGCACCGAGGTCCTGTGGGGCGTGGTCGCGGCCGCGGTCACGTGCGCCGTGGGGCTGTTCGTCGGCATCCGCCGGACCCGGAAGTCGGTGTGAGCGCCGTGGGCAGGGTGACGTTCGACGTCGGGCTGTCCCTCGACGGGTACGTCGCGGGACCGCACCAGTCCCTCGAGAACCCCCTCGGCGAGGGCGGCGAGGAGCTGCACCGGTGGATGTTCGAGGAGCCCGAGGCCAACACGGCCGCGCTCGAGTCCATCGCCGCCCCCACCGCGTTCGTCATGGGGCGCAACATGTTCGCGCCCGGTCGCGGGCCGTGGGACGAGTCCTGGAGGGGATGGTGGGGCGAGGATCCGCCGTACCACGCGCCCGTGTTCGTGCTCACGCACCATCCGCGCGAACCCCTCGTCATGCAGGGCGGCACGACGTTCTTCTTCGTCACGGACGGGATCGAGTCCGCGTTGTCGCAGGCGCTCGCCGCCTCCCGCGACGGGCACGTCGGGATCGCGGGTGGCGCCTCGACCATGCGGGCCTACCTCGCGGCGGGCCTCGTCGACGAGTTCGGGCTCCATGTCGCGCCCGTGCTCCTGGGGGCGGGCGAGCGGTTGTTCGAGGGCCTGGGCGACCTGCGGGTCGAGCCCGGGCCAGTGAGCAGCAACCACCTGGTGACGCACCTGTCGTACCGCGTGGTGCGGGGGCTCGTCGGGGAGGGATGAGTGCTTGACCGACGTGACCGTGCGTGGACCGGTCATGGCTGACACGCAGGTCCGGCTAGGGTCGTGTCACATGATCACCGACCCGCGCACGGATCCGCCACGCTCGGGAGACGAGCTGACTCTCCTCCGCGGCTTCCTCACGTTTCACCGCGAGACGCTGCGCTGGAAGACGGCTGACCTCGACGCCACGCAGCTCGACCAGAAGCATGGCCCGTCGACCATGACCCTGGGTGGGATGCTCAAGCACCTTGCGTTCGTCGAGTCGTACTGGTTCACGGAGATCTTCCAGGATGGCCCGGCGCTGCCGCCCTTCGACACCGTCGACTGGGACGCCGACGCGGACTGGGACTGGCACAGCGCCGCCGGTGAGACCGCGACCGAGCTCTGGGGGCTTCTCGACCGGGCGATCGATGCCTCGGACGCGGTCGTGGCGCAGACCCTGGCGGACCCGGAGGGCGCCGGGCTCGACGCCCGCTCGGTGCGGGCGGCCCGTGACGGCGACCGCTGGGACCTGCGGTGGATCCTGATCCACATGATCGAGGAGTACTCGCGGCACAACGGGCACGCCGACCTGATCCGCGAGGCGATCGACGGCAGCGCCGGGGAGTAGGTGCCCGGCGCGGGCCGTTGCGGCCTCCCGGCGGCCGCGCCAGGATGTCCGGCATGACCACTCCCTCCGTCCCCGAACCCGCACGAACGCCTGCCCGCGGGCTGGGTCGAGGCGAGGTGCTCGGGTTCGTCGCCGGGGTGCTGCTCGTCGGCGTCGGGGTGTGGCTCGCGTCGCGCTCCTACGGTGCTGCCTCGTTCGGGTGGTTCGCGTACGCACCGCTGTCGGGGGAGACGTTCTACCCCTCCCGCCCGTGGTCCCAGGTCCTCGGGTTCGTCGCGCTGGGGGCAGGGCTCCTGGTGCTCGGCTTCGTCGCGGGGTGGGCGGTCGCGCGTCGGCGGGGCGGTGACGTCGGTACCGGGTCTGACCCGACCTCGACACCGAGATAGAGGGCCGGCGTCGAGGTAGAGGGCCCAGAACCTCTGTCTCGACGGGAGGGCTCTACCTCGGCGGCCGTGCGTCCATGGTGCACGGCAGAATCGATCACGTGACCACCGCGAACCCTCCCTATCGACTGGCCCTCCTCGACCTCGACGGGACGCTGACCGACTCGGCCCCCGGCATCCTCTCCTCGGTCCGGCACGCCTACGCGACCCTGGGGATCGAGCCACCGACCGACGAGACCCTGCGGCGCTTCGTCGGCCCTCCGCTCCACGAGACGTTCGCGCTGCACGGGGTCCCCGTGGACCGGGTCCCGGAGGCCCTCGCGGCGTACCGCGAGGTCTACGCGGCCGGAGCCATGCTGGACAACTCGCTCTACCCGGGGATCCTGGAGTGCCTGACGGCGGCGCGCGCCGCGGGCGTCCGGCTCGCGGTCGCCACCTCCAAGCCCGAGGTCTACGCGCGCCGCATCACCGCACACTTCGGGATCGACGACCTGGTCGAGGGGGTCTACGGCGCGACCCTCGACGGATCGCGCGGCTCCAAGGCGGACGTGATCGAGCACGCGCTCGCGTCGCTGGCAGCGTCCGACGGCGTGGCGGGCACGGCTTCGGTGGCCCCGGTGGACGAGGCGGCCTCGGCAGCCTCGGCAGCCTCGGCAGCCTCGGAGAGCGAGGAAGCTCCGGGAGCGGGGCGTGTCGGGTCCGTTCCCGACGGCATGCCGCCGCGCGAGGAGATCGTCATGGTCGGCGACCGCGAGCACGACGTGCTGGGTGCCGCTGCGCACGGCATCGGCTGCCTCGGCGTCTCGTGGGGGTACGCCGGGCCGGGGGAGCTCGAGGACGCGGGCGCGCTCGCGGTCGTGGCGAGCGCCGACGAGCTGGCGCGGGCGCTGCGGGGCGAGTGACGCCGTCGGGCGGTGAAGAGCGAGGCCGCGAGAACCACGGGAGTCGCGAGAGTCGGATCGAAGGGCGTGACGAGCGGACCCCGCCGAGGGGCAAGGACCAGCCGCAGGAGTGCACCGGCGCATCCCGCGTGCACTTCCGACAACAAGTCCGCAGACACAGGGTTGACCTTGACGTAGCGTCAACTTCTAGGGTCGATCGTGCTGCCTCACCCGAGGCCTGCAGAACCCGCAGCCCACGACGGCGCGCGTCGTCGTGGGCCCGACCGTCCAGGAAGGAGGAGCGCATGACCGCCAACGCACCGCATACCGCTACCGACTGGTCGATCCAGGAGATCGCCCGCCTCGCCGGGACCACGAGCCGCACGCTGCGCCACTACGACGCGATCGGGCTGCTCGTGCCCAGCAGGGTCGGGCACAACGGCTACCGGTACTACGACGGGCCCGCGCTCGTCCGCCTCCAGCGGATCCTCCTCCTGCGGGACCTCGGCGTGGGCCTCCCGGCCGTCGCCGAGATCCTGGATCGGGATGGTGAGGCGAGCCTGGCCGTGCAGGCGGGGGCCCTGCGGACCCATCTGGACGCCCTGCGGTCCGAGCAGCAGCGGCTGACACGACAGATCGCGTCGGTCGAGCGCACGATCACGACCATGGAAGGAGGTGGGCGACTCATGGCGGACGACATGTTCGACGGGTTCGACCACACGAAGCACGAGGCAGAGGTCACCGAGCGGTGGGGTGCCGAGGCCTACCGGACGGGCGACGCCTGGTGGCGCGGGCTGTCCGCGCAGGACAAGGCGGCGTACCAGGACCGGACCCGGCAGCTGGCCGCCGACTGGGCGGCCGCCGCTGCGGCAGGCGTCGCGCCCGACGGAGACGAGGCGCAGGCGATCGCGCGCAGGCACGTCGAGTGGCTGAGCGGGATCCCGGGCACCCCGGGGCACGGCTCGGCGCCGGTCAGGGAGTACGTCGTCGGGCTCGGGGAGATGTACGTGGCCGACGAGCGGTTCGCTGCGAGCTACGGCGGCGTCGAGGGGGCCACGTTCGTGCGGGACGCGCTCGCTGTGTACGCGGACCGGAACCTGTAGGTCACCGGCCGCACCGGCCTCCCTGCCACACCCGCCACGACGTGGGGCCGAGGTAGAACGTGCTGCGCGAGGTAGAACGCGACGAGCTCTACCTCGCGCAGCACGTTCTACCTCGGCGAGCAGGGTCGTCAATGGCTCAGAGCCCGTGCCGGCAGGATGATCGGCGCCCCGCCACCCGGGTGCTCGACGACCTCGACCGGGTAGTCGTACACCTCGCTCAGCCGCTCGGCCGTCAGCACCTCGGCGGGTGCCCCGTCGGCGACCACGCGGCCGCGAGCCATGAGCGTGACCTGGTCGGCGTAGGCCGACGCGAGCCCCAGGTCGTGCACGACGACGACCACGGCACCCCCGGCCGCCGCGTGGCGGCGCGCGATCTGCAGCACGAGCTCCTGGTGCTTGAGGTCGAGCGCGGCGGTCGGCTCGTCGAGCATGAGCAGCCCGGTCCGCTGGGCCAGGACGCGCGCGAGCGCGACGCGCGCCTTCTCGCCCCCGGACAGCGACGGGAAGTGCCGGTCGGCGAGGTGGGACACGTCGGTCGCGGCGAGCGAGTCGGCGACCACCTCGTCGTCGGTCTCCTCGAGGGGCGTCCCGCGCCAGGGTGCGCGGCCCATCTGCACGACGTCGAGCGACGTGAACGGGAAGCTGAGGTGGATCTGCTGCATGAGCACGGCCCGGCGCATCGCGAGCTCGGTCGCGGTCCACGACCCGAGCGGGGCGCCGTCGACCAGGACGGACCCGCCGTCGAGCGGCAGGTCGCCCGTGAGCGCACCGAGCAGCGACGACTTGCCCGCGCCGTTCGGCCCGAGCAGCGCCCGGACCTCGCCGGCCCGCACCGCGACCGACACGTCGCGCAGCACGGGGGTCCCGTCGAGCGAGAGCGTCGCCCCGCGCGCCTCGGTCACGACCGTGCCGGGCTCGGGAGCGCCCGGCAGGCGCGACGTGCGCCGTCGCCCTGTGACCGCGGTCCGGAGCGACGACCAGAAGCTGCTGCCCTCGTGGCGCGACTCGAGCTCCACGATCCCTGAGGTCCCGCGGCTCATGCCCAACCTCCCTGGCGAGAGCGCGTGCGGCGCAGCAGGTAGAAGAAGAACGGCCCGCCCACGAGCGAGGTGATCATGCCGAGCGGCAGCTCGACGTTCGCGACCGCGGTGCGCGAGACGAGGTCCGCGAGCAGCAGGACCACGGCCCCGCCGAGCGCCGACGCGGGGATGAGCCAGCGGTGGCTCGGCCCGCAGACCATGCGGACCAGGTGCGGCACCACGAGCCCGACGAACGCGATGATCCCGGTGAACGCGACCCCGGCCGAGACGAGCAGCGCGACGAGCACGATCACGATCTGTCGCAGGCGCTCGACGTCGACGCCCAGGTGCTGCGCGGCGCGCTCGCCCAGCGACAGGAGGTCGAGCTGGCGGCGCAGCAGCATCGCGCCGACCACGCCGACGATCGCGATGGGCGCGACCACCGCGACCGATCCCCACGTGGCCCC
The DNA here is from genome assembly GCF_042726295.1 of Oerskovia sp. NPDC060338. Classification (NCBI taxonomy): domain Bacteria; kingdom Bacillati; phylum Actinomycetota; class Actinomycetes; order Micrococcales; family Cellulomonadaceae; genus Oerskovia; species Oerskovia sp. NPDC060338. The sequence goes on along the minus strand of NZ_JBHXCQ010000001.1, from coordinate 177,931 downwards.
GCCGAGCGAGCCGAGCTGCCAGAACACGATCTGCTCGCGCGCGGCCGGGTCGGCGACGAACGTGAAGAACGCGAGCAGCCCGCCCGCGAACGCGTTGACCGCGATACCCGTGAGCACGAGCGTCACGACCTCGGTGCGTCCGCCGGACCGCGAGAGGGCGTAGACGACGAACGTCGTGATCAGTCCGCCCAGGAAGGCGGCCGCGGCGACCCAGGTCCCCGAGACGAGCGAGCCGGCGGTGACGATGACCGCGCACGCGCCCACGGCCGCGCCGGCGGAGACGCCGATCACGCCGGGCTCGGCGAGCGGGTTGCCGAACACGCCCTGCATGAGCGCGCCCGAGCAGGCAAGCGCAGCCCCGACCAGGATCGCCAGGACGACGCGCGGGAAGCGCACGACCCAGAGAGTGTTCTCGCCCTGCGGGTGCGAGGGCATGGGCCCGATGTCGAGGCCCATGTGGTGCATGAGCGAGCCGAGGACCTCGGCGGGCGACACGGGCACCTGCCCGGTCATGCCCGAGAGCACGGTGAGGACGAGCAGCGCGACGCCGAGGCCGATCATGAGCCAGGTCGCTGCCCGTCGTCGCCCGCGCCCGACGGCGGGGAGCGCGGGGGTGGGCTTCTCATGGTTCGCGGTGCCGCGGGACGAGGGGTCCGGCCCGACGGCGCCGCGCGCCGGGGAGCCCGGCTCGCCGCTGCCCGTGGTCGTCCCGTCCGCGGTGCGCGGGGCGGTCGTGCGCTGCGCGGTGGTGAGGGAGCCGGAGGTCGTGGGTGCCGTCGTCGGGCCGGCGGGGCGGGAGGTCGGCGTCACGGGGCGGTCGACCCTGCGGCCGCCGCGGTGTCGGCCGAGCCGACCGCGCTGACGTCCGGCGCCGGGACTCCGTAGAACGCCTCGACGAGCGACGCGATGGTCTCGCCCGTGCGGGGGCCGAACGTCAGCAGGCGGCTGCCGTCCATGTCGATCACGCGCTGGCCCTGGCCTGCCGGGGTCTGCGCGAGGCCAGGGATGGCCATCATGGCGTCGAGACCGCCGCTCGACTCGAGGCCGTCGGTCATGACGAGGTAGGCGGCCGGGGCCGCCGAGATGATGGCCTCGCTCGTGACGGGCGCGTACTGCTGCGTGAGCCCGATCGCGGTGCCCGCGTCCGTGCCGCCGATCTCGCGGATCAGGTCGTCGGCGCCCGAGCCGGGCCCGAACAGCATCTTGATGTTCGACCCGCGCAGGTACAGGAACGCGACGAGCGGGTTGCCCGTGTCCGCGGGGACCCCGGCGAGTGCCGCACAGATCTGCTGGTCGGTGCGCTCGACGAGCGCCGCCCCGGCGTCGGGGACACCGAGCGTGGTCGCGACCGCGGTGATGCGGTCGTCGATCCCGTCGAGCGTGCGGGCCTCGTCGAAGTACACGACCGGGATGCCCGAGGACTCGAGCTGCGAGCGTGCGGTGTCGGTGAGGAGCGTGGCGTCGGTCAGGATGACGCTCGGGTTCAGGCCGAGGATGGTCTCGATGTTGAGGGCGTGGCCCGCGCCGGTCACGACGGGGACGTCGGCGGCCTCGGGGAAGCCCGTGGGCAGGTCGCGGCCCACCACGTTCGCGCCCAGGCCCAGGCTGTAGACGATCTCGCCGAGCGTGCCGTACAGGTCCACCGCGATGATGCGCGAGGCGTCGGTCACGGTGACCTCGCGGCCGTCGAACGACTGCACGGTCACGGGCAGCGTCGGGGTCGGTGCCGAGACGATCGGGTCGATCACGTTGTCGGCGAACGTCGCCGTCGTCGGGCCGGTCGGGAACGTCGCGGGGTCCACGGTGGGGCGCTCGCCCGTCTCGAGGGCCGCGCAGGCGTCCAGGGCGACGGCCTCGGTGGGGGCGTCCGGGGTGGCCGACCCGCTCGAGGCGGGCGCCGGCGTCGGGCCCTCCGGCTCGTACGGGAGCGGGGCGCATCCTGCCGCGAGCAGCACCGCGGCGAGCGTGGCGACGCCCGCGAACGACGATCGGCGCAGGCCGCGCGACAGCGGGCCGCGCGGACGCTCGGGGGACGGGACGCGGGCAGGGTGCGACATCACAAGGGCTCCAGCAGGGATCGGCCGCCCCTGCGAGAAGGCGGCTCCGGGTAAGTTGAGGCTAACCTATGCAGGGCCTCGGCAGGGATGCCGGTCCACGGGATCTTCTGTGATCTTGGAGACGCTCCCGGCGGTCCCGGAGGTGCTGCCGGTGGTCGAGCGCGGCCGGCTCGTGGTGCCGAACATGCGGTGGGCGCCGAGAATCCGGAGAATCTCGACGCCCACCGCAGGGTCGACGCACGTCGACCGCATTCTCACCGCACGGTCAGCAGTGGACCGCGCCGAGCTCCGCGAACAGCGCGCTGTTGAGGCGGAACGCGCGCTTGGCCTCCTCGACCGTCTCGGCGAGCTGCTCGTCCGTGAGGTCCAGGGAGTCGAGGCGCTCGCGGTAGACGTCCTTGAACGGCTTGGCCTTGGGGATCTCGTCGAACGTGTAGAACGCGAGGCCGTCGGGGCCGAGCCCGTAGTGGCGCTCCATCATGCGCTTGATGATCTGGCCGCCCGACAGGTCGCCCAGGTAGCGCGTGTAGGCGTGCGCCGCGTAGGCGGGGAGCGACGTGCCGACCTCGAGCAGCCGGGCCACGTACGCCTCGGTCGCGGGCAGGATGCGGATCTCGGTGGCCCAGTCGGGCCCGACGAGGAACGCGAGGTCCTTCTCGATCGAGGGGGTGCGGGTCAGCTCGTCGAACACGAGGGTCGCGCCCTGGGCGTCGTCGCGGATCTGGGCGCTGGCCTGCTCGAGCGCACCGTAGATCGCGAACTGCTGCGCGGCGAGGTCCGTGTAGGCGGCGACGTCGAGCTCGCCCCCCATGAGCTTCTCGACGAAGCCCGTGGTCTCGGCCTGCTCGTGCTCGGGGCGGGTGCCCTCGCGCAGGCGCAGCGACAGGGTCGCGGGTGCGGCGTCGGTGGCGGGAAGGGTCTCAGCGGTCACGAGGGGCTCCTGCGGTTCGTCGTGTCACGTGCACGACGTCGGCACGTGCGCCGGGGTTCGGCGCAGGGTCCACGGTGTGGTGACACATCGTCATGACGTCGCGTCAGGAACGATACAACAGTGAGGTGAGGTTTACCTATGCTCTGTGGGGGAGATCTCACGGACTGGTCCTGGGGGCGTGGTGTCACCTCGTGGGCAGGGCGTGCTCCGCGACGTCCTCGGGGTTGGGCAGGCCGTGCAGGAACCGGTACCCGACCGCGGCCACCACGACCGTGAGCCCGCCCGCGACGAGCAGCGGTGTCGTCAGGTCGATCCGGGCGAGCAGGCCGCCCAGCAACGAGCCCAGCGGCATGGTGCCCCAGAGCAGCGTGCGCCACGTCCCGTGCACGCGCCCCAGCAGGTGGCCCGGGATCGCGGCCTGGCGCAGCGACATGACCAGGACGTTCCACACCGACGTCGACCCGAACGACACCGCGAAGCACACGACCGCGACCGGGATCGTCGGGAAGAATCCCATGACGACGAGCGCGACCGGCCCCACGAAGTTCGCCGCGGCCATGACGGGCCCGGCGCCGAACCGGACCTTGAGCGGGCTCACGACCACGGCGCCGACGATGCCCCCGACGGCGCCCGAGAGCATGAACACCCCGAACCACTGCTCGGGCACGTCGAGGCGCTCGAGCACGAACAGCACGTCCGTCGCGATCGCCGCCGAGAAGAACAGCGCGATCAGGATGCTGAGGAACCACAGGGGCCGCAGCATCGGGTGGCTCATGATGAAGCGGAAGCCGTCGGTGAGCTGGTGCGCGAACGTCGCACGGACGGACGGGAGCGCGGGCGTCCCGGCGTCGTCGTGCGGTGCGCCCGCGGCGGCGGTGGGCGCGTCGTCGACCCGGCGTCGGCGCACGCGGTGGGCGCCGGCCGCGGCGGCGGGCAGGAAGAACGCGAGCACCCCCGCGACCGCGTAGGACAGGGCGCCGATGCCCAGCGGGATCACGACCGCGACCGCGAACAGCGCCGACGTCACGGGCACCGCGAGGAAGTTCTGGACGACGAGCTCGCCCGCCTCGATGCGGGAGTTGGCACGCGGCAGGTCCGCGCGGCGCACGATCGCGGGGACGACGGCCCGGATCGCGCCGTCGTAGAGGGTCTCGAGCGCGCCGTACGCGAAGATCACCGCGTACAGCCACCAGATGGTCAGGGTGTCGGTCGCGAAGAGCGTGAGGAGCGCGACCGCGAGGAGGGTCCGGGTGCCGTTCGCGATCGCCATGGCGTGGCGACGGTCGATCCGGTCGAGCAGCACCCCGGACGGGATCGCGAAGAACAGCCACGGCAGCATCGCGACGGCCGCGATGCCCGCGATGAGCAACGGGTCGTCCGTGAGGCGGGCCGCGAGGAGGGGCGCGGCGACGCGCGCGATCCCGTCGGCCAGGCTCGAGCTGATGTTCGCGGTGAAGACGTTGGTGAAGGACCGGCCGAGCCCGCGGCGCGCGGGTTCGTCAGGCTGCCCGGACGGCCTCCGGGCAGCGTCAGCGGGGGGTGGGGGTTCTGCGGGGGGCACCGGAGAACTCTAGGCTCCCTGCCGCAGGGCTGTGCGCGGAGGTCACCGGCCCGACGGCGGAGCCTGGGCCGTGCCGTCGGGTGCGGTCTTGTCCGAGCCGCGGCCCGGCAGCGGATCCCGGCGGCTCCGGGAGGGTCCGTTTTCCACGGAGTCGCAACAATTGTTGCGGCTCCGCAGAAACACACCCCTGGGGGAGAGGCCCGACGGCGAGAGACGTCGGCGGGTGCCGGCGCAGCAGGACGAAAGCGGGCCGGGAAGAGCACCCGCACCACGTGAGAGGCCGGCGGCGGCTCCCGCCCCGGGTGCGCCAGACGTCTGCGCCAGGCGCGCAGGACCGCTCCGCGGGGACGTCCTACGCCGCGACGTCCTGCGTCCGGCGCGCCACGAGCGCGCTCTTGCCGCGCTTGCGCTGGGCCGCGGCGAACATGGCCATGAACACGGCCGTGGTCACGAGCGCGGCGATCGCGTTCGCGACGGTTCCCTCGGGGGTCGAGTGCCGGTCCCCGAGGGTGAGCAGCAGGGCGACGTTCACGAGCCAGTGCACGAGGGTCGCGAGCGCGACGCGCTGCCCCACGGTGCCGCGCCCGAAGTGCCCCACGAGCACCGACAGGGCCACGGTCGCGAGCAGGAAGCCCACGATCACGACGGGCCCCGCGGTGAAGATCTGCACGTGCCACACGCCCCACACGAGGCCCGTCACGACGCTCGCGACCAGGAGCGAGAACCGGTTCTCGAGCAGCGGCTGGAGCATGCCGCGCCACCCGATCTCCTCGCCGGCCGCACCCACGAGGTAGGTGAGGAGCAGCAGCACGAACGGCACGCCCGCGGTCGCGTGCACCCCTGCGAGGGGTTCGCCCTGCACCAGGAGCGTCACGACGAGCACGCCCCAGTAGAGCAGGCACGCCGCGAACGCCAGGACGAGGTGGGCGACGACCTGGCGCCGAGGGACTGCGCCCGGCAGCAGAGGCGCGAGGCGCCCCCGGAAGATCGCGAACGTGAGCCCGGCCCCGACCGCGGGAGCGAGCTGGACCAGCGGGAGCACGCCCGGGTCGATCCCCGAGACCGGCTGGAGGAGGAGCAGCGCGCCCGACGCGACGACCGTCAGCACGACGAACGTGAGGGTCGGGACGAGGAAGGCGCGAGGTGCTGGGGCGGTCGAGGTCACGCCGCAGGCTCGCAGCCCGTCGCGCGGGGTGTCAATCTCAACCGGCCACGAGCTCCTGCGTCCCGACGGCCCGCAGGACGAACGCCTCGGTGGCCTCGATCGCGCGCTCGCGCTGGGCGGGGTCCTCGGGGATGAGGCGGCCCGAGAGGCACGCGTTGACGAGCTGGACCGTGGTGCTGAGGTCCTGCTCGGGGAACTCGCCGCACTCGATGCCCGCGGTCAGGATGCGACGCAACGTGTCCTCGACGATCACGGCGTGCTCGCGCAGGCGCTGCTGTGTGCCGCGCGAGAGCACGGTGCGCAGGTCCGGCCCGGGGGCCAGGTGGAAGACCCGCTTGAGCTGCGCCTGCTGACGGATGTAGGTGCGGAGCTGCTCGACCGGGTCGTCGACGCCCTCCAGCGCGCGCTCGAGGGTGCCGACGTACTGCTCGGTCTCGTGCGTGATGAACCCCAGGAGCAGCGACTCCTTGTCGGGGAAGTGGTTGTACACCGCGGTGCGTCCCACGCCCGCCGCGGCGGCGATGTCCGCGAGCGAGATCGCGTCGAAACCGCGGTCCATCATGAGGTTCGAGAGCGCCGCGAAGAGCTTCTGACGGGTCTGTGCGCGGTGCTCGTGGAGCGAACCGCCGATGATCTTCGGCATGCTGACATCATAGGCACTTGCTGTCAGAATGCTAATTCGCAGGATCCTGCGGCTCCTGAGCCCGCCTCGCGATCCGGCTGCCTACACTGGCAGCAGCCCCGGATCGACCCGACAAGGACGTCGGAGGAAGGCGATCATGACCGACCATCGTGCACCCGCCCGCCCCGACGGCCCCGACGCAGACGGCAGCCCCCACATGCCGCCCCGGCCTGCGTCCGTCCGCGCAGCCCGTGAGGCCTTCCTCAGCACGGGCGCGCTCCCGCCCGGCATCCGTCCCCTCGTGGCCGAGTCGTGGCGCCGCAGCGCCCGCAGCGGCGTCGACCCCGACTCGCCCCAGCCGGACACGTCCATCACCGACCTCGACCTCGGCGCCTACCGGTCGCAGCACCCGCTCGCGCGAGCCATGCCGGTCGTGCGCGACCTCCTGGTCGCGGGCCTCGCGGGCGAGAGCGCGGTCGTCGCGCTGACCGACGACGCCGGTCGCCTCCTGTGGGTCGAGGGCAGCTCGAGCGTGCGCGACCAGGTGGGACGCATCGGGTTCGTCGAGGGGGCGGTGTGGCGCGAGGAGCGCGTCGGGACCAACGCTCCGGGGACGGCCCTCGCGACGGGCCGACCGGTCCAGGTCCTGGGTGCCGAGCACTTCACGCGCCCCGTCCAGTCCTTCAACTGCGCGGCCGTGCCCGTGCGCGACCTGCACACCGGCCGTGTCCTAGGGGTCCTGGACGTCACGGGAGGGCGCGTCGCGGGGTCGGGTCTCGTGCTCTCGCTCGTGCGCGCGTCGGTCGCGGCGGTCGAGCGCGAGCTCGCCGAGCACGTCCCGCCCGGCGGTCGGCTCGCAGGGGCTGCGAGCGCCCCGCAGCTCGACGTCCTGGGACGTCCGGGGGGCACGCTGCGGGCGGCGCCCGGAGCGGCGGCGGGGTGGCCCGGCCCGGGCACGTACGCGACCGTGCCCGACGGCGGCACGCACGCTGCGCCGTCGGGCCGCCTGAGCCTTCGCCACAGCGAGATCCTCCTGCTGCTCGCGGCGCACCCGCGGGGGCTCGGTGCGGACGAGCTGGCCGTGCTGCTGCACCCGGGCGAGCTGTCGGACGTCACGGTGCGGGCCGAGGTGTCGCGCCTGCGGCGGGCCGTGGGGCCGCTGCTGGGCGGTTCGCGCCCGTACCGGCTGGGCGGGCTCCTGCGCACGGACCTCGACACCGTCCGTGACCTGCTCGCGGTGGGCGACGTGCACGGGGCGCTCACGGCGTACGCGGGGCCGGTGCTGCCGCGGTCGGTCGCGCCGGGCGTCGAGCAGCTGCGCGACGAGCTCTCGGCCGAGGTGCGCGGGGCGGTCCTCGCGTCGGGCGACCCGGGGGCCGTGGGCCGCTGGCTCGCGAGCGACGAGGGCGCCGACGACCACGCGGCGTGGCGCCGGCTCGCCGCCCTCGCCGCGCCGGGCAGCCCCGCCGCGGCGCGGGCCCGGGCGCGTCTCGCGCTGCTGGACCGCTCGCTGGGCTGAGGTACCCGCCCCGACCGGGGCGTGCGCTCGTTCTGACAGGTTGACTGCAACCCTCCTGCAACCCTGGCGCCCGTAGCGTCCTGACCAACCCGGCGCAACGGTGCGCCACGGGCCGTGGACCGCGTCGGCCGGCGGGCAGCCGACACCACGCAGGCCACGCACGGCACGGAGCACTGCAAGGAGGCAGACGCACATGACCGTCTACGCAGCACCCGGTACCCCCGGGGCGATCGCCGAGTACAGGTCCCGCTACGACCACTGGATCGGCGGCGAGTACGTCGCACCGGCGAGCGGCCGGTACTTCGAGAACCCGAGCCCCGTCACTGGCCGCACCTTCACCGAGGTCGCGCGCGGCACGGCCGAGGACATCGACCGCGCCCTGGACGCGGCCCACGGCGCCGCCCGCACCTGGGGAAAGACCACGGCGACCGAGCGCGCCGTGATCCTCAACAAGATCGCCGACCGCATGGAGGCCAACCTCGAGAAGATCGCGGTCGCCGAGACGTGGGAGAACGGCAAGCCCGTGCGCGAGACGCTCGCCGCGGACATCCCGCTCGCGATCGACCACTTCCGTTACTTCGCGGGCGCGATCCGCGCGCAGGAGGGCTCGATCTCCGAGATCGACGAGGACACCATCGCGTACCACTTCCACGAGCCGCTGGGCGTGGTCGGGCAGATCATCCCGTGGAACTTCCCCATCCTCATGGCGGTGTGGAAGCTGGCCCCCGCGCTCGCGGCGGGCAACTGCGTGGTCCTCAAGCCCGCCGAGCAGACGCCCGCGTCGATCCTGTTCCTGATCGACATCATCGGGGACCTGCTGCCCCCGGGCGTCCTCAACGTGGTCAACGGGTTCGGGGTCGAGGCGGGCAAGCCGCTCGCGTCGAGCCCGCGCATCCGCAAGATCGCGTTCACGGGCGAGACCACGACGGGCCGGCTCATCATGCAGTACGCGAGCCAGAACATCATCCCGGTCACGCTCGAGCTGGGCGGCAAGTCGCCCAACCTGTTCTTCGAGGACGTGGCGCGCGAGAAGGACGACTTCTACGACAAGGCCCTCGAGGGGTTCACGATGTTCGCCCTCAACCAGGGCGAGGTGTGCACGTGCCCGTCGCGCGCGCTCATCCAGTCGTCGATCTACGACTCGTTCCTGGGCGACGCGATCGAGCGGACCAAGGCCGTCAAGCAGGGCAACCCCCTGGACACCGAGACCATGATCGGCGCGCAGGCGTCCAACGACCAGCTCGAGAAGATCCTCAGCTACATCGACATCGGCAAGGCCGAGGGGGCCAAGGTCCTCACGGGCGGCACGCGCGCCGAGATGAGCGGCGACCTCGCGGGCGGCTACTACGTGACGCCGACGATCTTCGAGGGCAAGAACTCGATGCGGATCTTCCAGGAGGAGATCTTCGGCCCCGTCGTCGCGGTCACGGACTTCGCCGACTTCGACGACGCGATCACGGTCGCGAACGACACCCTGTACGGCCTGGGCGCGGGCGTGTGGTCGCGCGAGGCCAACATCGCCTACCGGGCGGGCCGCGAGATCCAGGCGGGCCGCGTCTGGACGAACTGCTACCACGCGTACCCCGCGGCGGCGGCGTTCGGCGGGTACAAGGGCTCGGGCGTGGGCCGCGAGAACCACAAGATGATGCTCGACCACTACCAGCAGACCAAGAACCTCCTGGTCAGCTACTCGGCCTCGAAGCTCGGCTTCTTCTAGGCCTGCAGGAGGCGACCGTCGTGTGCGGGGTCCGGGACGTCCCGGGCCCCGCGCACGGCGGCCGCACCGTCCGGACCGTCCGCCACGAGGGAAGAAGGAACCATGCCCGACGACGTCACGCCCGCCCCGCAGGTCACCGCCCCGGGGGCGGTGGGCGCCGTGCCGGGCGGGGCGGTGGGCACCGCACCGAGCGAGGGACTGCCCGGGCGCGTGACCCTCACCGAGGGCGCGGCAGAGCTGCTCGCCCGGCTCCGCGTCCAGTACGGCGAGCTCATGTTCCACCAGTCCGGCGGGTGCTGCGACGGGTCGTCGCCCATGTGCTACCCGCAGGGCGAGTTCCTCACGTCGGACGCCGACGTGCACCTGGGCGACCTCACGGTCACGGACTCGTACTCGGCTCTTGCCGAGGTGCCCGACGCCCTGCCGCTCGGGGGCCTGTCGGCCGACCCGGCGCTCGCGGTGCCGCCGGGGCCCGTGGTCCCGGAGCACGGGGCGACGCCGGCCCGCGGGGCGGCGACCGTGCTGTCGGCCGTGGTCTCGGGGCACGTGCTGTCCGAGCCTGCGGTGGCGCCGGGGCTCGCGGGCGACGGGACGCGGGCCGGTGGCCCGACGTTCACCGTGCCGTTCTGGATGAGCCGCAACCAGTTCGAGTACTGGAAGCACACGCACCTCACGGTCGACGTGGTCCCGGGACGAGGGTCGGGGTTCAGCGTCGAGGCGCCCGAGGGCGTGCGGTTCATCATCCGGTCGAGGCTGTTCTCGGACGAGGAGTCGGAGGCGCTCGCCGGCCAGGTGCTGTGATCCGCCGTCCTGTGACCCGCCGTCCTGGGCCCCGCAGTCGGGTGCCCGCCGGCCCACCCGTGCGGTGCGGGCACGTCGTGCACGTCACACGAGGACGAACGTCACATCCGGCCGCCGAGCACACCTCGTCACCGCGCCCGGCCACCCGCGCCGTGGCAGTCTTCCGAGCATGAGTGCTGAACCGCCCGTGGCATCCCCGGCCCCCGCCCGAGTCCCCGGCAAGGTCGTCCTCGCCTGCCTCGCAGCTGCTCTCGGCGGGCTCCTGTTCGGTTTCGACACGTCGGTCGTGAACTCGGCCGTCGGTGCGCTGAGCGAGCACTTCGAGCTGACCGCGAGCATGCGCGGCATGGTGGCCTCGCTGTCGCTCCTGGGCTGCGCTGTCGGTGCATGGTTCGCGGGATCGGTCGCGGAGCGGGTCGGCCGCGTGCGGGTCATGCTCCTCTCGGCGCTGCTGTTCGGCGGCTGCGCGGTGCTCGCGGCGTTCACGCCGTCGGTCGCCCTGCTCCTGCCGGTGCGGTTCGTCGCGGGCATCGGGATCGGTGCGGCCTCGGTCATGGCCTCGGGCTACATCGCGGAGGTCGCCCCGGCGCGAGCCCGTGGACGCCTCGGCGGGCTCCAGCAGCTCTTCATCACGGTCGGGATCTTCGTGGCGCTCGCGGCCGGGTTGGCGATGTCCCGCGCGGCCGGGGGCGCGGCGCACGAGCTGTGGGCCGGTCTGCCGGCCTGGCGGTGGATGTTCCTCGGCGAGCTCGTCCCCGCAGCCCTCTACGCGCTGGCCGCGTTCCGTCTGCCCGAGTCCCCCCGGTACCTGGTCGCGCAGGGCCGTGAGGACGAGGCCAAGAACGTCCTCCGGCGGTTCACGGGAGTCGACGACCGCGAGGTCGACGAGACCGTGGAGGAGATCCGGACCTCGATCGGCGAGCACGCGACGACGTCCTTGCGCGACCTGCGGGGCCCGGCCCTGGGGCTCAGGCCCATCGTGTGGATCGGGCTGGGTGTCGCGGCACTCATCCAGCTCAGCGGCATCAACGCGGTCTTCGTCTACTCGACGTCGCTGTGGGAGTCGGTGGGCTTCACCGAGGCCCGGGCGCTGACCATGTCGCTCGTGACCGCGGCGGTCAACATCGCCGTGACGGTCGTCGCGATCGTGCTCGCCGACCGGTTCGGGCGGCGTCCCATGCTCGCGGCCGGTTCGGTCGGCATGGCGGTCTCGCTCGCGGTCACGGCGTTCGCGTTCGGTCACGCGACGACGTCGGCGGCCGGCGAGCTGGTCTTCCCGCAGGTGTGGGCCATGACCGCGCTCGTGGCCGTGAACCTCATGGTGGTCTCGTTCGGCCTCACGTGGGGGCCGCTCGGCTGGGTCCTGCTGGGTGAGATGTTCCCGAACTCGATCCGTGCGACGGCGCTTGCTGTGGCGACGGCCGTGCAGTGGTTCGTGAACTACGGCGTGACCCGGTCCTTCCCCGTCGTGAGCGAGTCGTGGGGGCTGCCTGCGACGTACGGGACCTTCGCGGCGATCTCGGCGTTCGCCGTGTTCTTCGTGCTGCGCTTCCTGCCGGAGACCAAGGGGCGGACCCTCGAGCAGATGGGCGACGGTGCCAGGGTGGGGTGAAGCCCAGGATCTCACCCTGTGCGGTGCTTCCCCAGGTCCGGGCGAGAATCGTAGCGTTGGATCGGAAACCTGGGGAGGGCCGCCGATGTTCACACAGGTCGTCGTGCACCGCCCCAAGGACGAGTTCCGGGGCGAGACGGTGGCGTTCCTCCAGCGCGTGACCGAGGCCGCCCGGGTGCTCCCGGGGGTCGTCGAGGCCGTGGTGTGGGCCGAGGGCGACGGCGAGCGCTTCGTCCTGACCACCACGTGGGAGTCTCCGGCGACGTTCGCGGCGGGGGAGGACGCGCTGTTCGACCTGCTCCAGAGCGTCCCGTACGACGAGTGGATGCGTGAGCCCCTCGACGTCCTGCTCCTCGACGAGATCCCGCCGCCGGCAGCCTGAGCGCCGGGGGTTCACCCCGGTGCCCCGCGGGCCTAGCATTCCGTGCATGACGTCGACGCCCGCTCAGCCCGCCCCGCAGGACCCCACCGGGATCACCCCGGACACCAAGGACTGGACGTGGGTCCTCGATCGCCCGTGCCCCGAGTGCGGTTTCGTGTCGTCGGCCGTGGACCCGGACCAGGTCGGCCCTGCGGTCCGGTCGTCGGTCGTGCGCTGGCAGGAGGTCCTGGAGCGCCCCGACGCGGCGCTGCGCCCGGACGAGCACACGTGGTCGCCGCTCGAGTACGCGGCGCACGTGCGCGACGTGTTCGGCATCTTCGACGTGCGGCTCGCCTCGATGGTCGAGGGCGACGACCCGCAGTTCGCGAACTGGGACCAGGACGCCGCAGCGGTCGAGGGCGACTACGCGAGCCAGGACCCGCAGGTGCTCTCGCGCGAGCTCGCGTTCGCGGGCGACCGGGTCGCGGGCCGGTTCGACGCCGTCGGGCCCGACGACTGGGAGCGTCCCGGCCGCCGCTCGAACGGCTCGGTCTTCACGGTCCGCACGCTCGGGCAGTACTTCCTGCACGACGTGGTCCACCACCTGCACGACGTGGGCGCGCCGACCACCTGAGTCACTCCCGGCCCGGCCCGGCCCGCCCACGCGAGCCCGACGTCCCCCGCACGACCCACGCCCGTAACCTCCCGGCATTCTTGGCGGTCGTCGACCCGTCTAGCGTCACGTCATGACGCTTCCTCTGACGGGGTCGGTCCCCGAGATGTACAGCAGTGACCATCTGCTCGCGCTGCCGCGCTCGCGCGGCGTGGCGCGTCCGGGGATCGAGGCGCTCGCGCAGGCCTGGTACCCGGAGGCGGGCTGGGTCAGCGAGCCGTCGAGCGGTCCGGCGGAGCGCCCCATGGCGGGGGCCCGCTTCCGGGGCGTGGTGCCCGACGACGTCCGTCGCCCCGGGGTCCTGCGGCTCGCCGAGGGCGTGGAGGTCGTGGGGCCGTTCGTGGTCCCGGCTCCGCAGTCGCTCGCGCTGGACCTGGCCTCGTCGGTCGCGGAGCTGTGGGCCGTGCGTGTCGCGCACAGGTCGCGCGACCGGCTCCCGGCCGAGGTCGACGACCGCGACGGCCTGGCACGGGTCTTCGCCGCGGGGCTCCCGGCCGAGGTCGACGACCGCGACGGCCTGGCACGGGTCTTCGCCGCGGGGCTCCCGGACGACGTGGAGCTGCGGGTGGTCCGGTGGATGGTGGCTGCTGCGCGCAAGGTCGGGGGCACGCTGTTCGTCGACGGCGTCGTGCCGCTCGCGCCCGAGCCCGCGGCCGCGGTCGACCTGACGCTCTACAGCGCGCAGGCCCTGACCCCTGACGCCGCGCTCGGTTCGCTGCAGACCGTCGTGCCGGGCGCTCGCGTCGTGGAGGTCGTGGAGCGCCCGGACCGGCTGGTCGACTTCGCGCTCGACGGGGAGACGGCGTACGACGGCGCGCTGCGGGTCGTGGTGCGCAAGGTGGACGTGGTCCCGGCCGTGCTCGGGGCCCTGGACTGGCGCGAGTACGGCCCGTTCGCGTACCGCATGAGCTGGGTGCCGGCGGACTCGTACGAGCTCGAGGTCGAGGAGCCGTCGGGTCTGCACCTCATCGCGCGCTCGCGCATGCGGGCCTCGGTGGCCCGGCTCGCGTCGGTCCTGCAGGGGCGGGCGGCCGGCGTGCTCGTGGACGACGGCGGCTTCGAGGTGACCTCTGCGGAGGTGGACGAACGCATCGCGGCGGTGAGCACGGCCCGCTTCTGGGTGTGACCCGCTCCCAGAGTTGTCCACAGATTCTGTGCACAAGCCTGTGGGTAACTCCGCGAGACCGGGCCTCCGGTTGTGGATGAACCTGTGGTCTCGGCCCGGGCGGAAATACCTCGTGCAGAGGTCTTGCCGCGGGCCCCGGCACAGGACTAGAAACGACAGTGTTGGCTCCGACGGGTACGGACGAGGCAGCCCCGACGACGCTCTCCCGCACGGGAGGACGGACCGGCAAGGACGCTGGAACCACAACCCCGAGGGACCCTGGTCGACCGGAAAACGGTGGGACGTCTCGTGGCCGCAAGGCCCCGAGCTGCGGGTGACGACGCAGGTCTCCAGCGGACCGGAAGACCGATCGTGAGAGACACCTCCCAAGGAGACCGGGACGGACTTCGGTACGTCGCGGGGGAGGCGTCGAGCCGCGACGTCGACGCGGAGCCCGGCCGGCCTACCCCTGCGGCCGACCACACAGGGCACACGGTCATCAGCGAGGCCCCTGGCGCAAGCCAGGGGCCTCGCTGAGTCCCGGGTCCGCCCCTGGCGGCCGGGTGGGCCGCAGTCCTGCGGCACGCCTACGCTCGACCCATGAGCAACCTCGAGACCCGGCCCCGCGAAGAGGTGTGCGCCGCGGGGAGCCACGCTCCGTCGTCGGGCACCCCCGGCACAGCACCGCGCGTGGAGATCCTCGACCACCGCCAGGTCCCGCTCGGCGGGACCCGCGCCATGGACGTGCGCCGCACCCTGCCGCAGCGCGCGCGCTCGCTCGTGGGCGCATGGTGCTTCCTGGACCACTACGGCCCCGACGACGTCTCGACCTCCGACGGCATGCAGGTGCCCCCGCACCCGCACACGGGCCTGCAGACCGTGAGCTGGCTGTTCGAGGGCGAGATCCTGCACCGGGACTCGGTCGGGTCGCTGCAGACCGTGCGGCCGGGCGAGCTGAACCTCATGACGGCCGGGCGGGGCATCTCGCACTCGGAGGAGTCGCCCGCGGGCGTGCGGCCGCCCCTGCTGCACGGCGTGCAGCTCTGGGTCGCGCTGCCGGGGGACCGGCTCGGCGACGAGCCGTTCTTCGAGCACCACGGCGACCTGCCCGTGTGGGCCGGGCCGGGAGGTGAGCGTGTCCAGGTGCTCGTGGGTGCGCTGCGGGTCGCGGGAGTCGAGCTGCGGTCGGCCGCGACGGTCTTCACGCCCCTGGTCGGGGCGCAGGTCGACCTGCCCGCGGGGGGATCGGTCCAGGTCGAGGTGGACCCGCGGTTCGAGCACGCGCTGCTCGTCGACACGGGAGACGCGTCGTTCGAGGGCGTCCCCGTGCCCGTGGCCTCGCTCGGCTACGTCGAGCCGGGGTGCTCGACGCTGACCGTCTCCGCGGGCGACGGGCCCGTGCGGGCCGTGCTGATCGGTGGGGCGCCGTTCGCCGAGGAGATCGTCATGTGGTGGAACTTCGTGGGGCGCTCGCACGACGACGTCGCGGCCGCCCGCGCGGACTGGATGGCGCAGGTCGAGGTCGTCCAGGACGACGGGGCGGACGTGCCCGTGCCCGTGCCCGGGGACGGCGGCACGCGGTACGCCCCGGGGGCGTCGGGCCGGCGCTTCGGGGAGGTCGTGGGGTACGACGGCGGTCCGCTGCCCGCCCCCGTGCTGCCTGACATCCGGCTCGTGCCGCGCAGGCGGCCTGTCTGAGCCGCCCCTCGTGCGTGTTCGTGGGAGCGAGCAGGCCGCCCTCCTCGTCGGGGGAACCCCCTCGCCCTGTCGCGTGCCGGACGTGGACCCGGGGGGCAGGAACCAGTGCCGAGCCGCAGACCTACCGCTTCGTCCCCGGCCGCTCCGACGGGTCCCAGCCGGGCCGCGGCTCGCGGGACGCCACGGCGGCGTCGCGCGAGCGGTACACGATGTAGGGCCGGAAGATGTACGGCACGGGCGCCGAGAACGCGTGCACGAGCCGCGTGAAGGGCCACAGGATGAACAGCAGGTTGGCCGCGACGATGTGGAGCTGGAACGCCGCAGGCACGCCCGCCATGAGCTCGGGCTGCGGCTGGAGGTACCAGAGCGAGCGGAACCACGGCGAGATGGTCTCGCGGTAGTCGTACCCGTGGTTCGCGGCGAGGAGCTGGGTCTGGACCGTCGCCCACGTCCCGAGCACGATCGACGCCGCGAGGAACACGTACATGACCTTGTCCATGCGCGTGGTCGCGAGGAAGACCGGGCCCGTGGTCCGTCGGCGGTAGATCAGGATGAGGAGCCCTGCGACGAGCACGAGCGCGGCGAGCGCCCCCATGTACGTCGCGACGAAGTGGTAGGCGCCCTCGCTGATCCCCACGGCCTCGGTCCACGTCTTGGGGATCACGAGCCCCATGAGGTGCCCGAGGATCACGAACAGCAGCCCGAAGTGGAACAGCGGCGACCCGAGGCGGAGCAGCTTCTTCTCATAGAGCTCGCTCGACCGCGTGGTCCAGCCGAACTTGTCGTAGCGGTACCGCCACACGGACCCGACGACGAACACCGCGAAGGTCACGTAGGGGAAGACCACCCACAGCAGGATGCTCCCCGTGCTCGCACCGTTCATCGTCGTACCTCCTCGGAGGGCGCCCCCGCGGGGGCGAAGGGTTCGAGCGGTCCCATGGCCGACAGCCCGACCATCTCGGTCGGCGGTCCGGAGGTCACGAGCTCGAGGTACCGCCGCTCGGTCTCGGCGTCGAGCGGGGGCAGGGTCAGGCACACGGCCTCGACCACGAGCGCGTACGGGCTGGCCATGGCGGCGAGCGCCGAGCGGAGCACCTCGATGCCCTGGCGGTGCGAGCCGAGCAGGCCCGCGGCGATGCGCTCCTCGTCGCGGGACCGGGCGCGTGCGGAGAACTCGAGGGCCATGGGGAGGTAGTCGGGCAGCTCCTCGCCGTCGACCTCCCACCCGGCCGCGCGGTAGGCCTGCACGAACCGCACGAGCGCCATGCCGCGCTTCCGGGTGTCCCCGGCGGCGTAGTAGGAGAGGTACATCGAGCACTTGCGCTTGAGGTCGAACGTCGCGACGTAGCGCGCCTCGAGCGCGGCGGTCTCGCCGGCCTCGAGGTCGTCGAGGAACGCGCCGAGCCGCGCCCGGACCTCGGGAGGAAGCTGCCCGACGACGTCGCGCACCTCGCGCGCGGCGGCGAGCGTCCCGGCGTCGGGGTAGTCGAGCAGGAGCGAGGCGGCCATGTGGGTGGTGCGCCGTTGCGCGGGCGTGGCCCGCACCGGGGCGAGGGGCTCCAGGAGCGGGGTGCGCGCCGTCGGGCGGGGCAGGAACGTCGTCGAGGGCGACTTCGAGAACAGTCCCATCACCGGGCCGCCGTGTCGTCGCCCGAGGTGTCCGGCCCGGGGCCCTCGGCCCCACCGGGCGACCCCGGCGGGAACAGGCCCGCGGGCCGCCCGTTGCCGTCCCAGTTGAGGAGGTTGACGCGCCCCGAGGTCGACGGGCCGTTGGGGGAGTCGGCCGTCTGGCGGGCCTGCAGGACGTGGAAGTTCTCGACCGCGACGGGCACCGGGGTCCCGCTCGACGAGCCGAACGGCCCTGCCCCACCCATGCCGCCCATCCCGGGGCCGCCGTCGAAGTCGAGCGAGCAGCTGATCTCCTCGAGCTCGCGCGCGATCTCCTGGTGCGCGGTCGGGATCACGTAGCGGTCCTCGTACTTGGCGATCGCGAGCAGGCGGTACATCTCCTGGATCTCGGTGCCCGTCATGCCGACCGCGCGGGCGATGGCCTCGTTGGGCTCCTCGCCCAGGTTGATGTCGCGCATGTAGGAGCGCATCGCGGCCAGCCGGCGCAGCGTGCGCTCGACCGGCACGGTGTCGCCCGCGGTGAACAGTCCCGCGAGGTACTCGAGCGGGATGCGGAGCTTGGAGATCGCCGCGAACAGGGTGCGCGGGTCCTCGCCGTCGTTGCCCGACGACCCGACCACGTCGACCACGGGGGACAGCGGCGGGATGTACCAGACCATGGGCATGGTCCGGTACTCGGGGTGCAGCGGCAGGGCCACGCGGTACTTCTGGATGAGGGCCCAGATCGGGGACGCCTGGGCGGCCGCGATCCAGTCCTCGGGGATGCCCTCGGCCCGGGCCGCCGCGACGACCTCGGGGTCGTGCGGGTCCAGGAACACCGAGCGCTGGGACTCGAGGAGCTCGTGCTCGTCCTCGACCGACGCGGCCTCGGTCACGCGGTCGGCGTCGTACAGGACCAGGCCCAGGTAGCGCAGGCGCCCCACGCACGTCTCGGAGCAGACCGTGGGCAGCCCGACCTCGAGGCGCGGGTAGCACAGCGTGCACTTCTCGGCCTTGCCGGTCTTGTGGTTGAAGTAGACCTTCTTGTACGGGCAGCCCGTGACGCACATGCGCCAGCCGCGGCACTGGTCCTGGTCCACCAGGACGATCCCGTCCTCGGCCCGCTTGTACATGGCTCCTGACGGGCACGACGCGACGCACGCCGGGTTGAGGCAGTGCTCGCAGATGCGCGGCAGGTAGAACATGAACGTCTGCTCGAACTCCGAGGCCACGTGCTCGCTCATGTGCTGCAGGATCGGGTCGTCCTGCATGGTCTCCTTGGACCCGCCCAGGTCGTCGTCCCAGTTGGCCGACCACTCGATCTTCATGTCCTCGCCCGTGAGCAGGGACTTGGGCTTGGCGACCGGGGTGTGCGGGCCCTGTGGGGCCGAGAGCAGCATGTCGTACTCGTACGTCCACGGCTCGTAGTACTCGTGGATCGAGGGGAGCTTGGGGTTGGAGAAGATCGTCGCGAGCTTCTTGGCCCGACCACCCGCGCGGAGCTTGAGCTTGCCACGCCTGGTCCGGACCCAGCCGCCCTGCCACTTCTCCTGGTCCTGGTAGGTCCGGGGGTAGCCGAGCCCGGGCCGCGTCTCGACGTTGTTGAACCACACGTACTCGACGCCCGTGCGGTTCGTCCACGCCTGCTTGCACGTGACCGAGCACGTGTGGCACCCGATGCACTTGTCGAGGTTCATGACCATCGACATCTGAGCCATCACGCGCACGGTGCCACCTCCTGGTCGGATCGGTACGTCAGCGGTCGGCGACGAGGGCGCAGACGCCGCTGCGGGGCGCCCATCAGTACGTCACGTCCTGCGAGCGGCGACGGATCGTCGTGACCTCGTCACGCTGGTTGCCCGTGGGGCCGAGGTAGTTGAACGCGAAGGCCAGCTGCGCGTAGCCCCCGACGAGGTGGCTGGGCTTGAGCAGCACCCGCGTCAGCGAGTTGTGGATGCCGCCGCGCAGGCCCGAGGTCTCGGCGAGCGGGACGTCGATCGTGCGGTCGGTCGCGTGGTGCATGTACACCGTGCCCTCGGGCATGCGGTGCGAGACCACGGCCCGCGCGACGACCACGCCGTTGCGGTTGTAGGCCTCGATCCACTCGTTGTCCCGGACCCCGATCTTGACGGCGTCGCGCGGCGACATCCAGATGTTCGGCCCGCCGCGCGAGAGCGAGAGCATGAACAGGTTGTCCTGGTACTCCGAGTGGATGGACCACTTGGAGTGCGGGGTCAGGTACCGCACCGCGACCTCGGCCTGACCCTGCGACCCGGGGTACCCGCTCGGGGAGCGGTCGCCGAGCGCCGGGGAGTCGGGGAACAGGCGGTGCATGTCGAGCGGCGGCCGGAACACGGGCAGCTGCTCCCCGAGCTCGGTCATCCAGTCGTGGTCGAGGAAGAAGTGCTGGCGCCCTGTGAGGGTGTGCCACGGCTTGAGCCGCTCGACGTTGATCGCGAACGCGGTGTACCGGCGCCCCCCGTGCTCCGAGCCGGACCACTCGGGAGACGTGATGACCGTCGTCGGGCGGGACTGGACGTCGGGGAACGTGACGCGCTTGCCCTGCTCGTCGCGCGCCAGGTCCGCGAGCTCGACGCCCGTGCGCTTCTCGACGTGCTCGAAGCCCTGGACGGCGAGGCGACCGTTCGTGGTGCCCGACAGCGCGAGGATCATCTCGCACGCGTGCGTGTCCTTGTCGAGCCGCGGGCGACCCGCCGCAGGTCCCGAGGGCACGAGCCCGTTCTTCTGCCCCAGGACCCGCACCTCCTCGCCGGGCGAGAACTGCACGCCCTTGGTGACCATGCCGAGCTTCTCGGTGAGCGGGCCGAGCGAGGCCATGCGGTCCGCGAACGCCGGGTAGTCGCGCTCGACCACGACCAGCTTGGGCATGGTCACGCCCGGGACGAGGGGCCGGGACGCCGACCCTGCGCCCGAGTCGACGATCGTGCCGTGCGGCACCGACATGGCGTCCGGGGTGTCGTGCAGCAGGGGCGCGGCCACGAGGTCCTTGCGCACGCCCAGGTGCTCGACCGAGTACTCGCTGATCTTCTTCGCGATCGTGTGGAAGATGTCGAAGTCGGTACGGGTCTGCCAGGGCGGGCTGATCGCGGGGTTGAACGAGTGCACGAACGGGTGCATGTCGGTCGTGGACAGGTCGTGCTTCTCGTACCACGTGGCTGCGGGCAGCACGACGTCCGAGAACAGCGTGGTGCTCGTCATGCGGAAGTCGAGCGTCGTGAGCAGGTCGAGCTTGCCGCGCGCGCCCTCCTCGGCCCACTCGATCGACCGTGGCCGCCGCCCCGGCGCCGACTCGTCCGCGAGCACCGCGGAGTCGGTCCCGAGCAGGTGCTTGAGGAAGTACTCGTTGCCCTTGCCCGAGGACCCCAGGATGTTGGCCCGCCACACCGTGACGCAGCGCGGGAAGTTCTCGGGGGCGTCGGGGGCCTCGACCGCGAACCTGAGCGCGCCGCTGCGCAGCTCGGAGACCACGTAGTCCGCGGGCTCGGCCCCGGCCGCCTCGGCCTGGTCCACGAGGTCGAGCGGGTTGCGGTCGAACGTCGGGTAGCTGGGCATCCAGCCGCGCTGCGCGGACTCGACCAGGCAGTCGGCCGTGGTCCGGCCCGCGAACATGCCCGAGCCCAGGGGGGTCGCGAGCGCGTCCGCGGGCAGCCCGTCGTAGCGCCACTGGTCGGTCGCGACGTACCAGAACGCCGTGCCGATCATCTGGCGCGGGGGCCGCGACCAGTCCAGGCCGCCCGCGTACTGGGCCCATCCCGTGACGGGCCGGCACTTCTCCTGCCCGACGTAGTGCGCCCACCCGCCGCCGTTGACGCCCTGGCAGCCCGTCATGGTCGTCAGCGCGAGCATGGCGCGGTAGATCGTGTCGGCGTGGAACCAGTGGTTGGCGCCGGCGCCCATGATGATCATCGAGCGCCCACCGGACTTCTCGGCGTTGTCCGCGAACTCGCGCCCGATCCGTGCTGCCGCCGCCGCGGGGACCCCCGTGAACTGCTCCTGCCACGCGGGGGTGCCGGGGGAGTCCGCGTCGTCGTAGCCCGTGGGCCACTCGCCGGGCAGGTCCAGGTCCTCGCGGTTCACGCCGTACCGGGCCAGCAGCAGGTCGAACACCGTGGTCACCAGGTGCCCGCCCACGCGCCGCACCGGCACGCCGCGCGTGACCGAGCCCGCGCCCCCCGTGTGCATGCCCTCGTCGCCCTGGTCGGGGTCGGGCGAGAGGTCGAAGCGCGGCAGGTCCACGCGCGCGGTCGTGGTGTCGTCATGGCCCGACGGCGCCGCCCCCGTCAGCGGATCGTGCCCGGTCGTGCGGCCGTCCGCGACCGACAGCAGCGGTTCGACGCCCTCCAGGTCGAGGTTCCACTTCCCCTCGTCGGCCTCGCCGAACCGGTGTCCCAGCGTGCCGTTCGGGATCACGGGCGAGCCGTCGGCGTCGAGCAGGACGGGCTTGAAGGCCGCGTTCGCGGCGCTCGCGGCGCCCGGCAGGACGTCGTCCGCGAGGTCGGCCGCGGTGAGGAACTTGCCCGGGACGTAGGTGACGTCCCCCGCGGGGCGAGCGGCGCCGTCGGGCCCCGACGCCGCCGGGCTCGGTGTGAGCGTCACGAGGAACGGAGAGTCCGTGAACCTCGTCAGGTAGTCCACGAACGGAGCGGTGCGACGTTCCACGTGGAACTCCCGCAGGATCACGTGACCCATCGCGAGGGCCAGCGCGCCGTCCGTGCCGGGGTGCACCGCGAGCCACTCGTCCGCGAACTTGGTGTTGTCCGCGTAGTCGGGCGAGACCACGATCACCTTCTGGCCGCGGTAGCGCGCCTCGGCCATGAAGTGCGCGTCGGGGGTGCGGGTCACGGGGATGTTCGAGCCCCACATGATGCAGTACGACGAGTTCCACCAGTCGGCCGACTCTGGCACGTCGGTCTGGTCGCCGAACACCTGCGGCGAGGCGACCGGGAGGTCCGCGTACCAGTCGTAGAACGACAGCATCGCGCCGCCAAGCATCGAGATGAACCGGGCCCCCACGCCGTGCGAGACCATCGACATCGCCGGGATGGGGGAGAAGCCCGCGATGCGGTCGGGGCCGTAGGCCTTGATCGTGTGGACGTGGGCCGCCGCGACGATCTCCGCGGCCTCGTCCCACGACGCCCGGACCAGGCCGCCCTTGCCGCGCGCCTGCTTGTACGCGCGCGCCGTCTCCGGGTCGCCCGTGACCTCGGCCCACGCCCGCACCGGGTCGCCCGTGCGGGCCTTCGCGTCGCGGAAGGCGCGCAGCAGCACGCCGCGCACGTACGGGTACCGGACCCGCGTCGGCGAGTAGGTGTACCAGCTGAAGGCCGCGCCGCGCGGGCAGCCCCGCGGCTCGTACTCGGGCGAGTCCGGGCCGACCGACGGGTAGTCCGTCTGCTGCGTCTCCCAGGTGATGATGCCGTCCTTGACGTACACCTTCCACGAGCACGAGCCCGTGCAGTTCACGCCGTGCGTCGAGCGCACCACCTTGTCGTGCGACCACCGGTCCCGGTAGAAGACGTCGCCCTCGCGGCCTCCCTGGAGGAACAGCTGCCGCAGGTCCGGTGAGACCTCCCCGCGGCGCAGGTGCTTGCCGAGCCGGAGCAGGGCGTCCTCGCCGCCTCCACCAGGGGACTCAGGGCGTGGGGCGCCCTCGGCGCGGGCGGCGGTGCCCGGGCCTGGGACGGTGGACTGCGACATGCGACCTCCTGGGGCGAGCAGGATCGTGCTTGTACGTTCGTCTGCCTCGCAGTATGCCCAGGTCCCGTCTCTTCTGCCCGGCGAGCGGTGCCCTGTCGCCCCGGGCCGCGCGATTGTCTACGGTGCTCCCATGACCTCGTTCGACGGGCCCTCCGCGGTCTTCCCCCTCGCCCACCTGCCCGTCACCGTCGTCACGGTCTCCGACCGCGGCTCGCGCGGCGAGTCGCCCGACCGCTCGGGCCCGCTCCTGGTCTCGCTCCTGGAGACGGGGGGCTTCGAGCGCGTCACGCTGCGTCTGGTGCCCGACGGCGTCGACTCCGTCCGCGACGCCCTCACCTCGGCGCTGGTCGAGGGGGCACGCCTCGTGATCACCACGGGCGGGACGGGCATCGGCCCGCGCGACCACACGCCCGAGGGCACGGCCGAGGTCGTCGACCAGGAGCTGCCGGGCGTCGCCGAGGCGATCCGGCGCCGTGGGGCGACCGTGGTGCCGAGCGCGGTGCTCTCGCGCGGGATCGTCGGGACCGCGCCCGCGGCGCACGGGACGCGCGCGCTCGTCGTGAACCTGCCGGGGTCACCGGGCGGGGTCCGCGACGGGTGGACGGTGCTCGAGCCGTTGCTGCCGCACGTGTTCTCGCAGCTAGCGGGCGGGGACCACTAGCCTTCTCCGCGCCCAGCGGAAGGTGGGTGGCCCTCAGCCGCCCGCGAAGGGGGGCAGGACGTCGACCTGCTGGTCGTCGGCCAGCGCGACGCCGTGGTCCGCCGTCCGCACGCCGCCCACGAGCACCGAGCAGCGGGGCAGCACCTCGGCGAGCGCGGGGTGGCGCGCGGTCATCGCGGCGAAGAGCTCGCCGACCGAGGCGCCCGGGAGCGACTCGGCCTCGAGGCCGGCCGCCTCGGCCGCCCCCGCGAAGTAGCGGACCTGCGGCACGTCACGCCCTCTCGAGCGAGGGGTCGGCGGGGCCCGTCGCGTCGGCGGGGCCGGTCGTGTCGGTGGGCTCGGCAGGTTCGCCGACGACCTCGTCGAGCGTCGCCTCGACGTCCCACGCGAGCGCGAGCTCGGTGGCCCGCTCCATGGCGTCCAGGCCGGGGTGGTCCGCCCCCTCGCCCGCCGAGAGCCCGGCGACGTACCCCGCGATGAAGGTCGTCAGCGGGGCCGCGGGCCTCTCCACGCGGTGCGCGGCATCGCGGGCCAGGTCGAGGATCGCTCCGATGTCCACCGCCTCGCGGTCGAGGTCGAACTCGTCGACGAGGGCGTCCACCCAACGCTCGAGGTTGCTCATGCCATGCCTCCCGATGATCCGTGCAGGTCGTGACTCGGAGTACTGCGCTGCGCGCGACGGTGCGCGTATGACTCCGCATCCTGCCACGTGTCGACGTCGGTGCTCAGGCCGTCCACGTCCTCGACCTCGAGGAGTCGCAGACCTGAGACGAGCCGACGCACGGGGGCGCCGTGCAGGCCCGACGGCGGGGGGCCGTCCGCAGCCCCCGGCCGATCGCCGTCGGACAGGTTCCCGCCGACCGGGACACCTTGCGCGACCCGGACGACCGCGGCGTCGAGCGCCTCGCGCCTGTACAGCCCCACGAGCCACTGGGCCCGCCCCTCGGCCGCGAGGTGCACGCCGTCGATCCCGTCGTCGGCCGTGCCGGTCCCGGGGGCGGCGGCCGCCCTCGTCACGAGCAGCGGCACGGCCTCCGCGGCGCGCGGGACGTCGCAGGCGAGGAGCAGGACCCAGGGGGCTGCGCCGTCGGGCAGGGCGGCGAGGCCCGCCGCGGCGCCCGCGACGGGACCACCGAACGGCGGGTCCTCGCGCGTCAGGACGTACGCGTCGGAGGCCAGGTCGTCGGGCCCGACGACGACGGTCGCCCGGGCGTCGCGCGTCGCCGCGAGCACGTGGTCGAGCAGGCGGGCCCCGTCGACCACGAGCCGCGGCTTGGACGTGCCCAGGCGGCTGGCCCGGCCTCCCGCGAGCACGACGGCGTCGAACGCGAGGGCCTCGGACGGCGGGGGAGTGCTCACACCGAGCGCACCCAGTCGCCCGACTTGCCGCCCGTCTTGGCCTGGAGGCGGATGTCGCTCAGCTCGACCGACTTGTCGAGCCCCTTGACCATGTCCACGACCGCGAGCCCCGCGACCGCGACGGCCGTGAGGGCCTCCATCTCGACGCCTGTACGGTCCGCGGTGCGCACGGTGGCGCTGATCTCGACCCCGTGGTCCTGGACGTCCAGGTCCACGGACGCGCCGTGCACCCCGATGATGTGCGCGAGCGGCAGCAGCTCGGCCGTCTTCTTGGCCCCCTGGATGCCCGCGATGCGCGCGACCGCGAGCACGTCGCCCTTGGGGACCTCGCCCGAGCGCAGGGCCGCGACGATGTGCGGGCCGCACCTGACCACGCCGGTCGCGGTCGCCGAGCGGACGGTGGGCTGCTTGAGGGTGACGTCGACCATGCGGGCGTGGCCGCGCTCGTCGAGGTGGGTGAACTCGCTCATGCGATCACCATGACATGCACGGTGTCACCGGGCCCAACCGCCTCGACCTCGGGCGGCACGACCGCGATCGCGTCGGCCCGGGTGAGCGCCGAGACGTGGTGCCCGCCCGGGCCGACCGGGGCGACGCCGCGCGCGCCGACGAACCGGACCGGCAGGAACTGCTGGCGCCCCGCGGGCGAGCGCCAGCCCTCGGCGGCGACGCGCTCGACGAGGGGTTCGGCCGGGTCGGGGTGGCCCGCGAGGCGGCGGACTGCCGGACGGACGAACGCCCGGAACGACACGTACGCGCTCACGGGGTTGCCCGGCAGCCCGAGCAGCGGCGTCCCGCGCCAGCGCGCCGCGGCCTGCGGCTTGCCGGGCTGCATGCCGACCGCGACCAGCCGGACGTCGGAGGGGCCCGCCGCGGGCAGCGCCGCGTCCGGCTGGCCGCTCAGGACGTCCTTGACCACGTCGAACGCGCCCGCGCTGACGCCCCCCGAGGTGACGATCAGGTCCACGTGGGGAGCGACGTCGTCGAGCACCGCGCGCAGCGCCTCGGCCGTGTCGGGGACCGCGCCCACGCGCACCGGGACGCCCCCCGCGTCGCGCACGCACGCCGCGAGCAGGAGCGAGTTCGAGTCGGGGATCTGGCCGGGCCCGGGAGCCGTCCCGACCGGGACGAGCTCGCTGCCCGTCGACAGCACCGCGACGCGCGGGACCCGGTGCACGGGGAGCGTCGAGTGGCCCGCCGAGGCAGCCGCGGAGACGAGTCGCGCGGTCGTCGGGGCGCCCGCGGCGGCGACCAGGTCGCCCACCGCGACGTCCTCGGCTCGGTACCGGATGTTGGGGCGCGAGGGCGCGTCGACCTGGATCGTCGCGTCGAGGGGCGCTCCGGCGACGAACCGTCGCGTCGAGGTCCGCTCCACTGGCACGACGACGTCGCACCAGTCCGGCACGGGGGCGCCCGTCATGATGCGGGTCGCCTCCCCGGGGCCGTGGGTCGAGCCCGCCGGGAGAGCGTCGGGGGAGCCGGGAGAGGTCGGGGCCGCGGCGATGTCGCCCACGACCCGCAGGGTCACGGGGGACGCGGCGCTCGCGGTCGTGAGGTCCGTGCTCCGGACCGCGTACCCGTCCATCGCGGACGCGTCGAAGCGGGGGACGTCGAGGAGGGACCGGACGTCCTGGGCGAGCACGCGCAGCGCCGGCGCCCCGGTCGCGAGCTCGTCGAGACCGACCTGCTCGGTGGCCAGCGGCGAGACCAGGGTCAGGACGTGGTCACGGTACTGCTCGACCGTGTGCGCGGTCCGGGCCGCCGACACGCCCGCCCCACCCGGTCCGTCGTCGGGACGTGCCCGGTCCCGAGCCCCGTGGGCTTCGGTCAGATCGTCGGAGGCGCGCGGGTCCATGGGGACACCGTAGGCCGACGGGGCGGGCGAGGGGCTGGTCGGTGCAGCGCGGCGGACGTGGACCGTCCGCGGAGCGGGCCGCCCGGAGCGCAGAGGAGCCCCGGTCGTCCGGGGAGAGTGTGCCGGGCCGTGGGCCCGACCCCTCGTCAGCCGCGCGTGCCGCGCCGCACGGGGCCCAGCGTGAAGAGCAGCGTCAGGAGCGCGGTCACGGCGAGCGCCGCGAAGCCCAGGCCGTACGTCCCGTTCGCCTGGTAGACCGCACCCATGATGAGCGGCGGGATGAACCCTCCCAGGCCACCCGCGGCCCCCACGAGTCCTGTGACCGCACCGACCTTGTCCTGCGGGGCGACCTTGGCCACGAGCTCGAACGTCGCGCCCGACGACGCGCCGAGACCCACGGCGAGGCCCAGGAACGCGATGGTCCCGAGGGGCACAAGTTCCGGCTGGAACGCGACCACCGCCGCCAGGACCGTGACGATCGCGAAGCACACGACCGACACGGGGATGCCGCCGAACCTGTCGGAGAGGGTCCCGCCGATCGGCCGGCACGCGACCGCGAGGACGACGAACCCGGCCGTGCGCGCCGCGGCGTCGGCAGCCGTGAGGTCGTACGCGTTGACCAGGAACGTCGGCAGGTAGACGCTGAACGCCACGAACCCGCCGAAGCCCACGGCGTACAGCCACGAGAGCTGGAGCGTCGCAGGCAGCTTGAACGTGGCCCACGTGCGTGCCAGGAAGTTCCCGTGCGCGGCGGGCTTGCGGTTCGGGGAGTCACGCACGAGCAACCACGACACGACCGCGTACACCGCCAGGACGCACGCCACGAGGACGAACGGCGCCTCCTCGCCGTACGCGTCGGTGATCCGCACGGTCGTGAACGCCGAGATCGCCGTCCCGCCCATCCCGATCCCGAAGATCCCGAGCGCGGTCCCCCGCCGCGCGGGCGGGTACCACGCGTTGACGAACGGCACCCCGACCGCGAACGCGGTACCGCCCAGCCCCAGGAAGAACCCACCCAGGATGAGCAGCGGATAGGTGTCCGCGACGAACCCGATGAACAGCACCGGGACGATCGTCGCGGCACTGACCAGCGGGAACATGATCCTGGCCCCGAACCGGTCGGTGAGGGCCCCGACCGGGATACGGCCGAGCGACCCCACGACCACCGGTACCGCGACGAGCACCGACTGCTGCACGGCCGACAGGCCGAGCGCCTTGCTGTACGCACCGCCGAGCGGGCTGATCAGCGCCCACGCCCAGAAGTTCACCGCGAACCCGATCGTCGCGAGGACGAGCATCAAGGTCGCGGAGCTGCCCGACCCAGACGTCGTCGGCGAGGGCGTCGAGGCCTGCCCGGCTCCGGCCGGTGCGGGACTCTCGCCCTGCCCGGCTCCTGGTGACGCCGGGGGTGTGGCTGCTTCGTCGTGGTGCGTCACTGTGACTCCCGGGGTTCGGTCGCCCGTCCTTGGACGAATCGGTGGAGCTCGAGATTCCCGCGCGACCCACGCTAGCCGCGAGGGTGGCGTGTCGCGCGGGCTGGCGGAGGCGCCGTCGGGCCCTACGGTGGTCTTCCGAGCCGTGACGCGGCGCCTCCCGGGGAGCCTGCTCCCGGCGCGCCGCACCCATGGCACCCACCCGACCCGGACCCACGAGAGCCCCCCATGACGCTGCTGTTCCTCGGTGTGATCCTCATCAACGTCTTCGCGTTCACGCTCGTCCTGGTGCGCGCCCCGCTGTTCCGCACCGAGGTCTACCGGCCCATGCTGCTCAACATCGGGCTGTCGGTGCTGCCGGTGTTCGTGCTGACGTTCTGGATCATCGGTGACCTGACGCTCAGCGCGGCCGGGGCGCCGCTGTGGCTCGTCACGACCGTCGCGGCGGCCGGGCTCGTGGTCTGGCTGCTGCTCCTGCCCAACGCCGGGTACCTGGTGACCGAGCTCAACTTCAGTCACCGCAAGGACGGCGAGGACGTGCCGCTCTGGTACGACATCGTCGCGGTCCTGACCCTCGCCATGTCCGGGGTCCTCAACACCGTGGTCAACATCTTCCTGGTGCAGATGTTCTACGCCGTGCTGCGCTACCCCGACGACCTCAAGCCGTTCCAGCGGACGGCGTCCTGGCTCGTGGTCGCCGTGATCCTCGTGCTGGTCTCGTTCGGCATCTACCTGGGCAGGTACATCCGCTTCAACAGCTGGGACCTGATGCACCCGGTCGGGTTCCTCCAGAAGTTCGTCCGCTACTTCCGCACCCCGGGCAAGGTGCGCGACGCGCTGCTGTTCAGCGGTCTCTACACGGTGTTCTTCGCGCTCATCTACCTGGTCGTGATCGGGTCGCTGCTCGAGACGATCACGGCTGTGACGGGGTGACGGAAGGTCCGTCCTGTGGCGGTCTGGTGCTTTCCTCCCGATAGACCCTATGCTCACGTGCTGTGACAGCCCCCGAGTACATCGAGATCACCCGCCGACGCATGGTCGAGGACGGATGCGAGGTGGGATGGGACCAGGTGGGTCCTGTGCAGGCCATGGTCGGCTACCGGGCGAAGTTCGTCCCTGCCGCGATGTCCCGCACCCACGTCGTCACCGCAGTCGCTCACTTCACGCCGTCCGCGCTGGACGTCGACCTCTACACACGGGACGTCTCGACGTTCGCCAAGCGGCGCAGCAGCTCGCTGCGCGGCATGCAGTCAGGGGTCGGTGCGTTCGCGGTGATCGTCGCCGACGGCGTCACGCCCGAGCTCGTCGCCGCCGCGACGGTGAAGCCGCGCCTCGAGTTCGCCGTGATCGTCCAGCCCGTCCTCGTGGACCTCTCGGCGCGCGAGATCCACACGTTCCGGGGGCGCCGGTTCATCGGCGCGGCGCTCAACGGCTTCCTGCGGCGCACGCTCGACGCGCAGATCCAGGCGCCCGTCTGACGGTCCGAGGCTCCTGGCTCGCGTCGCTGCGCCGCCGCGGGGCCGCGCCGCGTGCCTGTGCGGCGGCCGGCTCAGCGCGGCGGCTCGTTGCCGGGCTTGGGCGGTGAGTACGGCGCCGGACCCGTGTAGCGCTCGCCCGGGCTCCGGGTCAGCGCGCGCACGGTGAAGGCGGCCGCGACGAAGCCCGCGCCCAGGTAGGGGAGCACCGACACCAGGGACGAGACCGGCAGGAGGATCGTCTGGAAGATCGCGGCGCCCGACGAGTAGTAGAGCTCGGAGGCGAGCCGCGGCAGCGCGACGTTCCCCACGGCGCCTGCGACGATCATTCCCGCACCCCACCAGAGGAGTGCGGTGGCGCTGAGCTTCGGGGGCATGGGCGGTCCTCTCGACGGGCTGGCCCCGGCGGCATCGCCAGGACGGGTCCGGGGACGCCTCGACACCGAGGCGGGTCACCGGTCCGTGGACACTATCGGACGAGGTGCCTCGCCGACGGGCGTGGCCCGCGCGTCGCCGTGGGGCGGTCCTCCGCGTCACCGACGGGCGTGAAGCCCGCGCGGCGGGGGAGGGGCGTCAGGCCGACGGCGGCGCGACCGAACCGCGGATGACCAGGTGGAGCGGCAGGACCGTCCGAGCGGGCTCGAAGCCCGTGGCGGCCCCACCGTTCCCGGCCGACTCCTGCGCCTCCCGGCGGGCCATGGCCCGTTCGAGCGCGTCGACCGCGGAGAGCGCGAGCGCCGCGACGGGCTGCTCGAGGGTCGTGAGCTGGGGGCGCAGCCACTGACCGATGCGGATGCCGTCGCAGCCCACGACCGACAGGTCCTCGGGGATGCGGATGCCGTGGAGCTCGGCCGCGCCGAGCATGCCGACGGCCACGATGTCGCTGCCGACGAACACCGCGGTGGGCGCGCTGCCCGGTCGGGTGAGGTAGGGGAACGTCGAGGCGCCGAACTGCTCGGTGTACGGGCCGTGCCGGATCAGGTCGGGGTCGGCCGTCAGCCCGGCGTCGGCCAGGGCGTCGAGGTAGCCGCGCTTGCGTTCCTGGGTCGTCGAGAGCTCGGACGGGCCCGCGACGTGCGCGATGCGGCGGTGCCCCTGCTGGATGAGGTAGCTCGTGGCCTGGTACGCGCCGCCGTAGTTGTCGACCGTGACGGTGTCGACCGCGAGGTCCAGGTCGATCTCCTCGTCGATCACGACCACGGGCAGGCCGTCCGCGACCGCGCGGGCCAGGCGCTCGTCGGTGCGGCTCATCCCGAGGTAGATGAGGCCACCCAGGACGTCGGTCCCGCCGATGAGCGGGCTGAGGCCGCCGTTGCGCTCGCCGTGCTTGCCCGAGACCGCGACGACCAGGGGGATCTGCCGCGATGCCGCGAGGTCCGCGCACTCCTCGGCGAGCGTCGTGAAGAACGGGTTGGTGAAGTCGGGGACGACCAGGGCGACGACGCCCGTCCCGCGCGCGGACGAACCCGGCGCGGACGTCCCCGCGCGCGAGCCGCGCGCGACACGTCCCGTCGAGCCCGTGCGGTAGTCGAGCGCCGCCACCGCGGCATCGATACGTGCTGCGGTCTCGGGCTGGACGTTGAGCTGGCCGCGCAGGTAGCGCGAGGCGGTCGAGGTCGAGACCCCCGCGTGTTGCGCAACTTGCGTCAACGTCATGGCTGCTGCCCCTCTGCTCGTGCGCCCGGCCGTCGGATGCCCCCAGAGCCTATCGCTGCGCTGGTGGCAGGCACGTCCTGTGTCCGCCGGAACCCCGGGATCGTGCCGATCCTGCAGGCACGTGCCGTACGTGGCACCGCCCGGCCCACGGCCTCGGTTGACACCAGCCTGACGCACACCTAGGTTGTTGCGCAACAGCAACACAACATTGCGCAACGTCGCCGATGTGCGACGTGGCCCGAACCGTCTTTGAGGAGAACCGCATGAGCCGCGTGCTGCTTGCCGGAGAGTCGTGGATCAATGCCGCGACGGACTACAAGGGCTACGACGCCTTCCCGCACGCCCAGCTGGAGATCGGCTGCGCCAAGCTCCTCGAGGCGCTCGCCGCCGAGGGCCACGAGGTCACCCACCTGCCCTCGCACCTCGTCGCGACCGACTTCCCGTCGACCCTCGAGGAGCTCGACGCCTACGACGTCGTCCTGCTCTCGGACATCGGCGCCAACACCCTGCTGCTTCCCCCCGTCGTGTTCTCCGAGGGGCGTCCCTTCCCGAACCGCATCAAGCTCCTCGCCGAGTGGGTGCGTCGCGGCGGCGGCCTCATGATGGCCGGTGGCTACCTCAGCTTCCAGGGCTTCCAGGCCAAGGCCAACTACCACGGCACCGCGGTCGAGGCCGTGCTGCCCGTCGAGATCCTCCCGTACGACGACCGCGAGGAGACCCCCGAGGGCATCGGCGGCGTCCTGACCGACGTCGAGCACCCCGTGACCGCGGGCCTCGACGCCGAGTGGCCCATCCTGCTCGGCTACCAGAAGCTCACCGCCAAGGCCGACGCGACCGTCCTCGCCACGATCGAGGGGCGCCCCCTCGTCGCCGTGCGCACCGAGGGCGAGGGCCGCACGCTGGCCTTCGCGTCCGACATCTCCCCGCACTGGGCCCCGCGCGAGTTCATGGAGTGGTCCGGCTACGCGAAGCTCTTCGGCCAGGCCGTGACCTGGCTCGCGGGCTGATGAGCGCCGACCACGGGAGTGGGGGCGCCCCCGCCCATGCCCCCGAGATCACGGTCGTCGGCAGCCTCAACATGGACGTCCGGCTGACCGTCGACCGGATCCCGCGCTCGGGCGAGACCATCAGCGCGACCGGCCTCAAGCGCTCGCCGGGCGGCAAGGGGGCCAACCAGGCCGTCGCCGCCGCGCGGCTCGGCCGCCGCGTCGCGATGGTCGGGGCCGTCGGGGACGACGACGCGGGCCGTGAGATCACGGCCCGGCTCGTGGCCGAGGGGCTCGACGTCACGTCGGTCGCCTCGTCCGAGCAGCCCACCGGCACGGCCGTGATCCTCTGGGAGCAGCCCGAGTCGACCATCGTCATCGAGGCAGGTGCCAACGGCGACGTCGACGAGTCGTTCGTCGACTCACGGGACTCCGCGGTGCGCGCCGTCACCGACGCGCAGGTCGTGCTGTGCCAGTGCGAGACGCCGCTCGGCTCGCTCGCAGCGGTCACGCGCCTCGCGACCGGGACGACCATCCTCAACCCGGCCCCCGCGGTCCCGGTCCCGGCCGAGATCCGCGACCGGTTCGACGTCCTGGTCCCCAACCGGTTCGAGCTCGCGACCCTCGCAGGAGCCGGCGAGGCCCCGGCGTCGCTCGCGGACGTCGTGGCCATGGTGCGTGGGCTCGCGTTCCCGGGTGACGTCGTCGTGACCCTCGGGGCCGACGGCTCGGTCGTCGTCCCCCGCGACGGGCTCCCGACGCCCGTGCCCGCGGTACGCGTCGACGCGATCGACACCACGGCCGCGGGCGACAGCTTCTGCGCTGCCCTCGCCGACGGCCTGCTGCGCGGCGAGGACCTCGTCGGGGCAGCCCGCTGGGCGGCCCGCGTCGCGGCCGTCACGACCACTCGCGACGGGGCGATCGAGTCCCTGCCGCTCGCCCACGAGGTCCCTGCCCCACGACCGGAGGACTCCGCACCGGAGCAGTGACCCGCCCGGCACAGCACGACCCGCACGACCCCCCACCCAGCCCGACCACTCAGCGTCGACCCAGGGCTGGCCGTTCGATCGGTCCACCGATCCGACGTACCGTCGAAAGATGAAAGGCACGGCCAAGCAATGAAGCACACCACGCCGGAGACCACCGGCTCCCGCCCGGGAGGCGTCCAGACGGTCGACCCGACACCCCAGCGCAGCAAGGTCAAGAGCACGGCGACCGCGCTCCTCGTCCTCGCGACCGTCCTGGCCGGAGCCCTGGGCCCCATGCAGGCGGCCGTCAACGGGCAGCTGGGCAAGACGATCGGCGACGGCCACGCGGCCGCCCTCATCTCGTTCGGCACGGGCCTGGTCCTGATGTTCGTCATCGTGTTCGCGCGTCCCGTGACGCGTCGCGAGGCGCTCGCGATCCCGCGCCTCATCAAGGGCCGCACCATCCCGTGGTGGAACTTCCTCGCGGGCCTGTGCGGGGCCGTCATCGTCCTGTCCGAGGGCGTGACGGTCGGCGTCCTGGGCGTCGCGACGTTCCAGATCTCGCTCATCTCGGGTCTCGTGATCTCGGGCGTGATCTGCGACCGTCTGGGCGTCACGGCCTCGGTCAAGCAGCCGCTCACGTTCTTCCGCCTCGCCGGCGCGGTCCTCGCGATCGTCGCGACGGTCATCGTCATCTCGCCGAACTTCTCGGCCCCGCACACCATCGCCCTCGCGATCATGCCGTTCGTCGGCGGTCTCCTCGCCGGCTGGCAGCCCGCGGGCAACGCGGCCGTCGCCGACGCCACGGGCTCGATGCTCGTCTCGATCGGCTGGAACTTCCTGGTCGGCTTCACGGCCCTCGGCATCGCCTACGCGATCCGCGCCATGACCTCGGGCGTCGACTTCCAGCTCCCCGGCTCGTGGTGGATGTACCTGGGCGGCCCGCTCGGCCTCCTCTCGATCGCCCTCATGGCTCTCCTGGTCCGCGGGCTGGGGCTGCTGCTCCTGGGGCTCGCGTCCACCGCGGGTCAGCTCGTCGGCTCGCTCCTCATCGACGCTGCGATCCCGTCGCTCGGCCACACGATCTACGCCGCCACGATCATCGGCACCGTGATCGCGCTGATCGCCGCGGTGATCGGCATGATCCCGTCGGGGAAGTCGCCGGAGGCGACAGCCGACACCGCAGTGGCCGCCGCCGTCGGCGGTGGTGAAGCAGGAGAGGTGAGCCCGCGATGAACGTCACGCCGGCAGGGTTCGTCCAGACGGTCACCGGACCCGTCGCCGCACAGGACCTGGGGCTGACCCTGCCCCACGAGCACCTGTTCAACGACCTCTCCGGTGTGCTCGACGCGCCGAGCTACGAGTTCTCCCAGGCCGTGGTCCGCGAGCCGGTCTCCGCCTCGGTCGCCTGGGCGCTGCGCCAGGACCCGTACTGCTGCGCCGACAACATCGCCGACAAGCCGGTCGCGGCCGTCGAGGCCGAGATCCGCAGCTTCGCGGCCCTCGGTGGGCGGACGGTCGTGGACGCGACGTCGAGCGAGGCGATCGGGCGCAACCCCGAGCGCCTGCTCGACGTCGCGAGCCGCACCGGCCTCAACGTGGTCATGGGGGCGGGCGCCTACCTCGAGAAGTTCGAGGGCGAGCGCATCACGGCCCAGTCGGTCGACGCGCAGGCCGCGGCGATCTCGCGCGAGCTGTCCGACGGCGTCCGTGACACGGGCATCCGCCCGGGCGTCATCGGCGAGATCGGCGTCTCGCTCGACTTCACGGCGGGCGAGCGCGCCTCGCTCCGCGCCTCGGCGATGGCTCAGCTCGAGCACCCGCAGGTCGCGATGCAGATCCACCTGCCGGGCTGGCAGCGGCGCGCGCACGCGCTCCTCGACCTCGTGCTCGACGAGGTGGGCGTGCGGCCCGAGAAGGTCGTGCTGTGCCACATGGACCCCTCTGCCGAGGACCCCGAGTACCAGCGGTCGGTCGCCGAGCGCGGGGTCTGGCTCGAGTTCGACATGGTCGGGATGGACATCACCTACCCCAAGGAGGGGGTGTCGCCCGACCCGCACACGACCGCGGGCGCGGTCCAGCGGCTCGTCGACCTGGGGTTCGCTGGGCAGGTGCTCCTGAGCCACGACGTGTTCCTCAAGCAGATGTGGGTGCAGAACGGTGGCAACGGCTTCGCGTACGTGCCGACGGTCTTCACCGAGATGCTCGCCGAGCGCGGCGTCGAGCGCGAGGTGCTGCGCCGGCTGACGCACGACAACCCGGCGGCGATGCTGACGGCGTGACCGGGTGGCCGGCTGACCGCGAGGTAGAACGTGCTGCGCGAGGTAGTGCGCGGTGCGTTCTACCTCGCGCAGCACGTTCTACCTCGGCCCGGGGGACCCACCCGGCCGACGGCGACGCGAGCGTCGGGCGGTCGGCGCGCGACGTCGTCGGGCCGGTGGAAAACTCGGCCCATGCGATTCCGGACGACGATCCTCCAGAGCGGCAAGACGGCCACCGGCCTCCCCGTGCCCGACGACGTGGTCACCGCGCTCGGCGCGGGCAAGCGCGTCCCGGTGCGCGTCACGCTCGGCGGGCACACCTACCGCAGCTCGGTCGCGCCGTACCAGGGACGGTTCATGATCGCGCTCAGCGCGGAGAACAGGGAGGCCGCCGGGGTGTCGGGCGGCGACGAGGTGGACGTCGAGATCGAGGTCGACGACGCACCGCGCGAGGTCACGGTGCCCGACGACCTCGCGGCAGCGCTCACGGCCGAGGCGCGTGCGGCGTTCGACGAGTTGTCGTTCAGCCGTCGGCGCGCGCTGGTCGAGCCGATCGAGGCCGCGAAGACCCCCGAGACCCGGCAGCGGCGGATCGACAAGGCCGTCGCGGACCTGGCTCCCGGCGGGTAGGTCCCACGCCGGAGATCCTCGGCAGGACGACGGTCGGCCCCGGTCCCCGGGGGCAGCACGCCCTACTCCGAGCCCGCAGGCCCTCCCAGCAGCGCGAACGCGCTCTCCGCGGTGTCGACCAGCACCATCGGGTCCGCGAGCACGGCCGGGTCCGTGGCGGCGAGCTGCACGGTCACGACGTACGTGTCGCCCTCGGCGTCCTCCGCGAGCCACGAGCCCGCCAGGACGCCCGGCGCGCTGCCGCCCTTGAACGCGACGTAGGGCCAGGCCGTCGTGTCGACCTCGATGCCGGGGTTGACCGAGAGCACCTCACGGACCACGGGGTCCTGCTCGCCGCGGTCGTGCAACCAGACGTGCGCGGCGCACAGGTCCGACGACGTCGCGAACCAGTCGACGTCGTCCTGCCACACGGGCGTGGTCACTCCCGCGGGGTCGACGTCGAGGGGCCCGCCGGGCAGCGCGTCGAGCATCGCGCGCCGTTCCGCGGTGCCGGCCGCGGCCCACCCGGTGGCCTGCGACGGCGAGCCCCACGCGATCGCGAACGCGTCGCGGGTCGTCAGGAACGGGGTGTTCAGGGACGGGTCGGCGTGCCCCAGCTCGGCCTGCGCGCGTTCGACGGCGTCACGCCCCACGGCCTGGACCAGCAGGTCGGTCGCGGTGTTGTCGCTGATCGAGATCATGAGCCCGGCCGCCTCGCGCACCGTGACCACGGTGCCCGTGGGCGCGTCCTGGAGCTGGCCAGAGGGCAGCGACCGCACGTCGTCGGTCACGGTCAGCTCGTCGTCCCAGGTCAGCGTCCCGGCCTCGACGGCCTGCGACACCGCGCCCAGCACGTAGAGCTTGAAGATCGAGCCGAGCGGCAGCACCTCGTCCGGTTCCGTGCCGCCGGGGGCCTCCTCGACCGCCTGGCACGTCCCGTTGTCCAGGACCTGGGCCACGAGCAGCGAGCTCTGCGCGTCCACGGCGTCGAGGCGTTCGCCCAGCTCGTCCCAGCTCGCCGCGGGCTCGCGGTGCGGGTCGTCGCCCGGGCCGAAGAACAGGGTCTCGATGCGGCTGTCCGCATCGACCCCGATCTGCATCGTGAAGTACTGACCGCTCGCCCCGACGATCGTCAGCGCGGACTGCTTCTCGTCCGCGTCGACCACGTCGACCGAGACCGGCACCCACTCCCGGTCCGCGCGGAGCTGGTCAAGGACGGGCACGAGCTGCGCGGCGGGAACCTGGTCCAGGAACGACCGGGCGAACCGCCGGTCCAGCGTCGCGGCGTCGGGCGAAGCGTCCGCGTTGAGCACCTCGAGCACCCAGCCGGCCGCCTTGCCCACCGTGCCGCCGGGCAGCGCGACCGCGGTCGGGGCCGCGCTCGGCGTGGGCGGCACCTCGGAGCCGTTCCCGGACGACGAGCACCCGGTCAGTGCGAGCCCCACGACGAGGAGGCCTCCGACGAGGGGTGAGCGACGGCGTCGGGCAGCAGAGAGGGAGGGCATCGAGACACCCTACGGAACGACCCTCGCGCGGCGGGTGCGGACCCGCCGGTGCCGCCCGACCCCGGTCTCAGGACGCGCGGGCCGCGAGCCGCGTCACGACGCGCTTGGCCTCGCGCCCCGCGAAACGGCGGGCGAACACGCTCGCGGCCGCAGCGGCCGCGGCGAACGTGACAGCGCTGATGATGCCGACCTCGGGGTCGTCCAGGTCCTTGGGGGCGTCGTGCCCCGTCGCCTTGGCCCACGCGAAGCTCACGACCTTCTGCGCGACCCAGCCCGCGGCCAGCGTCAGGGCGACGGTCGCGACCTTCTCGGTGAGGGTCTGCTCGTTCTCGGCCATGTGGACCTCCTGGTGAGGGTGCGGCGGGCGGGGCGCGCCGCGCGTCGTGCACGTGCCCGACGGCGGAGCTCAGGTCCCACCGTAGCCGTCGCCCCGGGCGGGGCGCGCCTCGGGCGAGACCACACGCCGGACCCCTGCCCGCGCCGTCGGGCCGCGGTGTAAAGTCGCAGGTGAACGACAGGGGAGCGCCGACCGCCCGGAGACAACGGGCAACAGGCGCTGAGAGTGCGGACCACCGCAGACCCTCGAACCTGATCCGGTTAGCACCGGTGGAGGAAGTCGGGCTTCTCCAGCCTCGCTCACGGACCTTCCGTGCGCGAGGTCCCCCTCCTGTGACGTCCAAGGAGGACACGTGAACACCATCAGTACCCGCCGCGGCCCCGCTCACAAGATCGGCCTCGGTCTCGTCGGCGGGCTCAGCGCGCTGGCTCTCACGGCCTGTGCCGGGTCGACCGACACAGGCGCGGGCGACACCTCGAGCGCGGAGGCGAGCACCGTCACGCTCGTCACGCACGACTCCTTCAACGTGAGCGAGGACGTCCTCGCCGCGTTCGAGAAGGAGTCCGGGCTGACCGTCAAGCAGGTCGCTCCCGGCGACGGCGGAGCGCTCGTCAACCAGCTGATCCTGACCAAGGACGCGCCGCTCGGCGACGTCGTGTTCGGCATCGACAACTCGTTCGCGACCCGCGCGATCGACGAGGGCGTGCTCGAGCCCTACACGCCCGCGGGCCTCGCCGACTCGGCGGCCCAGTACGCCGTCGGGGACGGCGAGCTCACCCCCGTGGACCTCGGCGACGTCTGCGTCAACGTCGACCACGCCTGGTTCACGGCAGCGGGCATCCCCGAGCCCGTGACCCTCGACGACCTGACCGAGCCCGAGTACAAGGACCTGCTCGTCGTGACCAACCCCGCGACGTCGTCGCCCGGGCTGTCGTTCCTGCTCGCGACCGTCGGCGCCTACGGCGAGGACGGCTGGGAGGGCTACTGGAGCAAGCTCGAGGACAACGGCGTCAAGGTCGCTGACGGATGGTCCGACGCCTACTACGTCGACTTCTCCGGCTCCGAGGGCAAGGGCCCGCGCCCCCTCGTGCTGTCCTACTCGACGTCGCCCGCGTTCACGGTCACCGAGGACGGCACCGAGACCACGACGGGTGCGCTGCTCGACACCTGCTTCCGCCAGGTCGAGTACACGGGCGTGCTGGCCGGGGCCAAGAACCCCGAGGGCGCCAAGAAGCTCGTCGACTTCCTCGTGAGCGACGCGTTCCAGGCCGACATCGCCGACAACATGTACATGTACCCGGCGGACGCGGACACCGAGCTGCCCGAGGGCTGGGCCGAGTTCGCGCCCCTGTCCCCGTCGCCCTTCGAGGTCGCGCCGGCCGACATCACCGCCCACCGCGACGAGTGGATCAAGGCGTGGACGTCGACGGTGATCGGCTGAGCACGTTGCCCGTGAGCCGCGGCGTGCCCGCGGCGGTGCAGCGCGGCGGGCGGGTCCTCCTGTGGGGGCTCGCCGCCGGGCTGCCGCTGCTGTTCCTCGGGGTGTTCTTCGCGTGGCCCGTCGTGACGCTGATCGCGCGCGGGTTCGTCAGCAACGGCTCCCTCGACCTCTCCGGCTTCGCCGAGGTGTTCTCCGAGCCGCGGACCTGGCGGATCATCGGGCTGACGCTGTGGCAGGGCGTGCTCGGGACCGTGATCTCGGTGCTGCTCGGCGTGCCCGGCGCGTACGTGCTGTACCGGTGCCGGTTCCGGGGGCGCACGTTCCTGCGCGCGTTCGTGACCGTGCCGTTCGTGCTGCCGACCGTCGTGGTCGGGGTGGCCTTCCGCTCCCTGCTGGTCGAGGGCGGGCTGCTCGGGTTCCTGCGGCTCGAGGGGACGTTCGGGGCGATCGTCCTGGCCCTCGTGTTCTTCAACTACTCGGTCGTGGTGCGGACCGTCGGCGGGCTCTGGGAGCACCTCGACCCGCGCGCCGAGGAAGCGGCTCGCGCCCTGGGCGCCTCGCCCTGGCGTGCGTTCCGGTCCGTGACGCTGCCGTCGCTGGCCCCGGCCATCGCGTCGGCCGCGTCGATCGTGTTCCTGTTCTGCGCCACGGCGTTCGGGGTCGTGCTCGTCCTGGGCGGGGTCCAGTACGGGACCATCGAGACCGAGATCTGGATCCAGACCACGCAGTTCCTCGACCTGCGCGCGGCCGCGGTGCTCTCGGTCGTGCAGCTCGTCGTGGTCGTGGTCGCGCTGAGCGTCGCCAACCGGACCCGCACCCGCCGCGAGCGCGCGCTCCACCTGTCCGCGGCGACGTCCGCCGCCCGGCCGCTGCGCCTGCGGGCCGACGCGGCCCCGCTCGCGGTGACCGCCGTCGTCGTGCTGGGCCTGATCGCCCTGCCGCTCGTCAACCTCCTCGTGCGCTCGTTCCAGACCCCCGACGGCTGGAGCCTCGCGAACTACGCGAACCTCGGCACGACCGGCGGCCGCAACGCCCTGAGCGTGACCGTGTGGGAGGCCACGGCCAACTCGCTCCGGACCGCCGCGATCGCGACCCTGCTCGCGGTCGTGATCGGCGGGCTCGTCGCGCTCGTCGTCTCGCGGCGTCCGCGGTCGCGCACGGGGCGGCGGGCGATCAGCGCGCTCGACTCGGTCTTCATGCTCCCGCTCGGCGTCTCGGCGGTGACGGTCGGGTTCGGGTTCCTCATCACGCTCGACAAGCCGCTCGGCATCGACGTGGACCTGCGGACCTCGGGGCTGCTCGTGCCCATCGCGCAGGCGGTCGTCGCGATCCCGCTCGTGGTCAGGACCGTGCTGCCCGTGCTGCGCGCGATCGACCCGCGCCTGCGCGAGGCCGCCGCGACGCTCGGGGCGTCGCCCGCCCGCGTGTTCGCCGCGGTCGACGGGCCCATCGCGGCCCGGTCGCTGGGCCTCGCGATCGGGTTCGCGTTCGCGGTGTCGCTCGGCGAGTTCGGGGCGACGTCGTTCCTGGCCCGGCCCGACGCGGCCACGCTCCCCGTGGTCATCTTCCGGCTCATCGGGCGGCCCGGGGCGGAGAACTACGGCATGGCACTGGCCGCGAGCGTCGTGCTCGCGGTCCTCACGGCAACGGTGATGATGGTGGCGGAGCGCCTGCGCGGCGACCGCTCGGCAGGAGAGTTCTGATGGACGGAGCCACGGTGGTGGATCGGAGCGAAGGCCTCGACGGCTCGGCTGTGCCGCGCGTGCCGCACGAGCCGCGCGACCCGACCAGGAGCCCGGCGGGCCGAGGGCTCACGGTGCGCGACGTCGTCGTGCACTACCCCGACCCGGCCTCCTCGAAAGGCCCCGGGACGACGGCCGTGCGCGGAGTGAGCCTCGACCTCGCGCCGGGCGAGGTGCTCGCGCTGCTGGGACCGAGCGGCTGCGGCAAGTCGAGCCTCCTGCGTGCCGTCGCGGGGCTCGAGCCCGTCGCAGGCGGGAGCATCGCGTGGGACGGGCGCGACCTCGCGGGCGTGCCCGTGCACCGGCGCGGGTTCGGGCTCATGTTCCAGGAGGGGCAGCTCTTCCCGCACCGGGACGTCGCGG
The DNA here is from genome assembly GCF_042726295.1 of Oerskovia sp. NPDC060338. Classification (NCBI taxonomy): domain Bacteria; kingdom Bacillati; phylum Actinomycetota; class Actinomycetes; order Micrococcales; family Cellulomonadaceae; genus Oerskovia; species Oerskovia sp. NPDC060338. The sequence continues at coordinate 136,132 of NZ_JBHXCQ010000001.1, read as the reverse complement.
GCAACGTCGCGTTCGGGCTCCAGATGGCGGGCGTCAAGCGGTCCGCGGCGGCGGGCAGGGTGGCCGAGCTGCTCGACGTCGTCGGGCTCGCCGGGTACGCGCAGCGGCCCGTCGCGACCCTGAGCGGTGGCGAGCGGCAGCGCGTCGCGCTCGCTCGCGCGCTGGCGCCCGAGCCGCAGCTCCTGCTGCTCGACGAGCCGTTGTCCGCTCTCGACCGGGGGCTGCGCGACCGGCTCGCGGCGGACCTGCGCGCGGCCCTCGTCGCGACCGGGACCACCGCCCTGTTCGTGACGCACGACCACGACGAAGCCTTCACCGTGGCCGACCGCGTGGCCGTCATGGACGCCGGCCGGTTGCTCCAGGTCGCGGCGCCCGAGGACCTGTGGCGTGCGCCCGCGTCGCGCCGGGTCGCGGAGTTCCTGGGGTACCAGGCGTTCGTCGCACAGGGGGCTTCGGGCGGTGCCGGAGCCGGTGGCGAGCTGCTCGCGATCGGCCCGACGGGGCTCGTGCTCGTGCCTGCCCACCGCACCGCGGACACGCTGTCAGGAGGTGGCCCGGGCGTGGCCGGGGACCGTTCCGACGGAGTGGTGGCCTGGACCGCGAGCGGCACCGTCGTCCGCAGCGCCTTCCGACGCGGTCGCACCGAGGTCACGGTCGAGGTGGACCTGGGGTCGGGCCCGCAGCGCGTGGTCGCGCTCGGCACGCCGTCGGCGGGCTCCGTGCCCGGCGGCGCCGCGCACCACCCGTTCGCCCCCGCACCGGGGGAGCGGGTCCGGGTCGCGCTCGACCTTGCAGGCTGTGCGGTGGTACCGGCGGACTCGTGATCCGCCGGTCGCCGGTGCCGCCGACCATGCGGTTGTCGTCGGCCGAGCATGCGGTGGGCGTCCGATCTCGCGTCGCCTCGAACGACAACCGCATGCTCGGCACGAGGACCGGCAGAAGCACCACCCACCCTGCGACCGCCCGTCCCCGGCGTTAGCGTCGAAGCATGAGCGACGCCACGATCGACCACGTGACCGACCGTACCGAGGAGCACGACGGCAAGGCCGCGAAGATCCTGTACCGGCCGTTCGGGCTGATCAGCTCGATCATCGGCGGACTGGTCGCGGGCCAGGTCTTCAAGCAGGTCTACAAGCGCGTGTCTCCGGGCCACCGCAAGGACGCGCCCACACCGCTGCAGTCGGAGTACCCGTTGCGCGAGATCCTGGTCGCCGCCCTGATCCAGGGCGCGGTGTTCTCCGGGGTCAAGGCCCTGATCGACCGCGGCGGGGCGCGAGCCTTCCAGAAGTGGACGGGGGAGTGGCCGGGGGACTGAGCCGGGTGATCCCGACCCGTCAGACGCCTCCGGCGTCCCGCACCAGCACGGCGAGCTGCGTCCGGTTCTCCAGGCCCAGCTTGTCCAGGACGCTCGACACGTGCGCCTTGACGGTCGGGACGCTGAGGTAGAGCTCGCGCCCGACCTCGGCGTTGCTCGCACCGCGCCCGACGGCGAGCGCGACGTCGCGCTCTCTGCCGGTCAGCAGGTCGAGCGACGCCTGCGCCCGTGCCCGCGCCTCACCGACCGAGGCGGCCGAGGCCATGAGGCGTCGCGCGACGTCGGGCGACAGCACGGGCTCGCCGGCAGCGGCAGCGAGGACCGCAGCCGCGATCCGGGCCGGGGGCATGTCCTTGAGGAGGTACCCGACCGCGCCGGCGCGGAGCGCGCCGAGCACCTCGTCCTCGGTGTCGAACGTCGTGAGCACGACGACGGCGGGCGGGTCGGTCCGTGCGCGCACCCTGGCGGTCGCGGTGATCCCGTCGACCCGAGGCATCCGCAGGTCCATGAGGACCACGTCGAGGGGGTGGGCGTCGAGGAGGCCGGGGACCTCCGCACCGTAGGCGGCCTCGCCGACGACCTCGATGCCCAGCGTGCCGTGCAGCATCATGCGCAGGCCGGACCGCACCAGGGCGTCGTCGTCGACGATCGCGATCCGCACGGGTCGGGTCATGAGTCCCACGGTAGCGACACCGTGAGCCGGAACCCGGCACCCTCCGGGGCCGGCCCGGCGCGCACCTCGCCGCGCAGCAGCCCGGCTCGTTCGCGGAGCCCCACGAGCCCGGTCCCCGTGCCCTGGAGCGTGGGGACGTGCCCGGGCGAGGGGCCGTCGTCGGACACGTCGACCCGGACCTCTCCCGGAGCGACCACGACCGTGACGCGGACCGCACTGCCGGGAGCGTGCCGCCGGGCGTTGGTCAGCCCTTCCTGCACGGCGCGGAAGGTCGCGGCCTGCACGGTGGCCGGAACCCTGCCGAGGTCGCCGTCCAGCTCCCAGTCGACCTCGACACCGGCGAGCCGGGACTCGTCGACGAGCCGTGCCACGTCGGCCGGGCCGGGCGGCGGGCGCAGCGCGTCGGGCTCGGCGCGCAGCACGCCCACCACGTCCCGCAGGTCCTCGAGCGCGGCGCTCACGCCCTCCCGGACCAGGCCTGCGGCGCGGGCGACCTCCTCGGGCGGGGAGTCGGGCCGGAACTCGAGCGCTCCCGCGACGGTCGCGAGCAGCGACAGCCGGTGGGCGAGCGTGTCGTGCATCTCCCGGGCGATCCGCGTGCGCTCGGCCGTGCGGGCCTCCCGCACGCGCAGCTCCTGCTCGCGCTCGGCCCGCAGCGCCCGCTCGCGCAGGTCCGCGACGACCTGGGCCCTGGCCTGCGCGAACGCCCCCCAGCCGACGAGGGCGGCGTGCACCGCGGCGTCGCACAGCAGCCACCACCCGAGCGGGAGGCCCGTGGGGCGCCACAGCGCCTGGACGGCGTGCCCCGCGAAGCCTGCCGCGGCGACGAGCACCGCGACGCGCAGGGGCCGACGACGGGCCACCTCGAGCGTCGCGACCGTGGATGCGGGCGTCGCCGCGGGGGACAGTGCTGCGAGCGCCGCCAGGACGAGGGCCGGCACCACGGGGTCGCTGAGCGCCGCCGCGCCGTCCCTGGGGACCGGTCCTGTGCGGCGCGGTGACCACCACAGGAAAGGGCTGAGGGCCACGGCGACCAGACCGACGACGACGTCCAGCACGACGCGCGGCCCGGGCTCGTCCGGCAGGGCACCCCACAGCATCAGGGCGGTGAGGGCGCCGACCGCGAGCACGGCCCCGGTCAGCACGGTCCGCGAAGGGGTCCGCGGCGGTGAGCACGGATCGTTCGGGTGGATGTTCATGCCGCCACCGTAGGAACCGGCGCGATGCCACCACCACCGACTTTCGGAGGGGGGAGCGGGCCGTCGGTCGTGGTGGGCGAAGACGTCCGCAGGGTCCGGCGCCGAGGTCCGCGGGCCACGGTGGGGACGTCGGCCGAGGGGCCGGCGACCGGCCCGAGCACCGCTCGGTCGGCTGACCGAGGGAGGCGTCATGGGCACGGACGATGCGGGCAGGACCGAAGCAGGCACGAAGGACGCGGGCGCGGACGGGCTCGACCCGGCCGCGGGGCGAGGGGCCGTGCGCCCCGAGACGAGGACGAGGAGGGTGCCCGGGTGGAGCGTGCCGTTGCTCGCCGCTGCGGCAGGGCTGCTCGTGTGGGGCGCCGGGACGGCGCTCGGGGTCGAGGCCGTCGTGCGGGGCGGGGCCGGTGACACGGTGGTCGGACCGGTCGCCGTGATCGTCACCGCGCTGCTCGTCGGTCTCGCGGGTTGGGGTGTCCGGTCGCTCCTTCGCCGGCTCGGCTCGCCGCGGGCCGGAAGGACCCCAGGTGAGCGGACCTGGCTGGTGACCTGCGCCGTCGTGCTCCTGGTGTCCCTGCTCGGTCCGCTGGGTGCGGCGAGCACGTCCGCTACCGTGCTCCTGGCCGCGCTCCACCTCACGGTCGGGGCCGTGGTCGCGACGGGCCTGCGGCGCTGAGCCCACGTGGCCTGCGGCGCTGAGTCCCCATGGCCTGCGGCGCTGAGCCACGCGGCCCGACGGCGGCACGCACCCCGCGCGCAACGCGCCGGGGTGCGTGCCACGGTGGGAGGCAGGGACCGATGAGTTCGGCAGCGTCGCCCGGTCTCACCAGACGTACCCGCAGACCCTGAAGGGACCTCATCATGGCAAAACTCGTCTCCACGCTGTTCAGCTCGCTCGACGGCGTCGTCGAGATCGACCCGACGTGGCACTTCCCGTACTTCGACGAGCACATGGGCGCCGCGGTCGACGAGGACTACACGGGCGTCGACGCCCTGCTGCTGGGGCGCGTCACGTACGACAGCTTCGCGGGTGCCTGGCCCGGTCGCGAGGAGGCGGGCGAGGAGGATGCGGTGTTCGCCAAGCGGCTCGGCGACCTGCGCAAGCTCGTCGCGACCCGGGGCGACGCGGACCTCGGGTGGCGCAACGTCGAGAAGGTCGACGGCGACCTGGTCGAGGCCGTGACCACGCTCAAGGAGACCCCGGGCATCGCCAAGGTCCTGGTCGCGGGGTCGATCTCGGTGGTCCGTCAGCTCCTCGCGGCCGGGCTCGTGGACGAGCTGAGCCTCCTGGTCCACCCGGTCGCAGCGCGCAAGGGGGAGCGGCTCTTCGACGAGGGGGACACGATCTACCCCTTGCGGCTGCTGCGCTCCGAGGTCTTCCCCACGGGCGTGGTCCACCTGGTCTACGGGCCGGCCGAGCTGCCCGGGAGCGAGGGGTACGACGAGGCCAAGGAGCACGTGCCGGGCGAGGCCTGAGCCTGCTGGAGAGGTGCCGAGCACGAGGTTGCGGTCGTTCTGGGCGTCAGAACGACCGCAACCTCGTGCTCGGCACCAGCAGTCCGAGCGTCAGCTCCGCTGCTCGAGGTACCACCCGATGAGCGCCTGCGTCGACGGGTCCTGCGCGGCCAGCGCGGCGGCGTCGCCCGTGACCGCCGGGGCGATCTCGTTCGCGAGCTTCTTGCCGAGCTCGACGCCCCACTGGTCGAACGAGTCGATGCCCCACACGACGCCCTGGACGAACGTGATGTGCTCGTAGAGCGCGATGAGCTGGCCCAGCACCGAGGGCGTGAGCGCGGGCGCGAGGATCGACGTCGTGGGGCGGTTGCCCGAGAACACGCGGGCGCTCACGAGGTCCTCCGCGGTGCCCTCGGCCCGGACCTCGTCGGCGGTCTTGCCGAACGCGAGCGCCTTGGTCTGCGCGAAGAAGTTCGCGAGGAACAGCGAGTGCACGTCGACGGGCTCGTGACCGGCCGCGGTGTCGACGAGGGGGTGCGCGGGGTTGGCCACAGCGATGAAGTCGGCGGGGACCAGACGCGTGCCCTGGTGGATGAGCTGGTAGAACGCGTGCTGCCCGTTGGTGCCCGGCTCGCCCCAGAAGACCTCGCCGGTCTCGGTCGTGACCGGCGACCCGTCCCAGCGCACGGACTTGCCGTTGGACTCCATGGTCAACTGCTGCAGGTACGCCGGGAAGCGGTGCAGGTACTGCGCGTAGGGGAGCACGGCGTGCGTGTGGGCCCCGAGGAAGTTGACGTTCCACACGTTGAGCAGGCCCATGAGCGCGGGCACGTTCTGCTCGATCGGGGTGGTGCGGAAGTGCTCGTCGATCGCGTGGAAGCCCGCGAGGAACTCCTCGAAGCGTGCTGGGCCGATCGCGATCGCGAGCGACGTCCCGATCGCCGAGTCGACCGAGTAGCGGCCACCGACCCAGTCCCAGAACCCGAACGCGTTGGCGGGGTCGATCCCGAACGCGGCGACCTTGTCGAGGGCCGTGGAGACCGCGACGAAGTGCTTGCCGACAGCGGCGGTCCGGGCCTCGTCCGAGTCCTCGAGGGCGCCGACGGCCGCGAGCTCGGTCCAGAGCCAGTCGCGCGCGAGGCGTGCGTTGGTCAGGGTCTCGAGCGTGCCGAACGTCTTGGACGCGACGATGAACAGCGTGGTGCGCGGGTCGAGGCCCGCGGTCTTCTCGGCGACGTCGGTCGGGTCGATGTTGGACACGAACCGGACGTCGAGGTCCTCGGCCTTGTAGGGCAGGAGTGCTTCGTAGGCCATGACGGGGCCCAGGTCCGAGCCGCCGATGCCGATGTTCACGACCGTGCGCACGCGCTCGCCCGTGACGCCGGTCCACTCGCCCGAGCGGACCTTCTCCGCGAACGCGTAGACCTTGGCGAGCTCGGTGTGCACGTCGGCGTCGACGTCCTGGCCGTCGACCGTGAGCTCCGGCGAGGCTCCGGACGGTCGCCGCAGCGCGGTGTGGAGCACGGCGCGGTCCTCGGTCACGTTGATGTGGTCGCCGCGGAACATGGCGTCGCGCCGTCCGACGAGGTCGACGTCCTGTGCGAGGCGCACGAGGAGCGCGATCGTCTCGTCGGTCACGAGGTTCTTCGACAGGTCGACGTGGAGGTCGGCGGCGTCGAACGTGAGGCGCGCGGCGCGGCCCGGGTCCTGGGCGAACCATGCGCGCAGGTCCGGGTTCAGTGCGGCCTGGTGGGCCGTGAGGTCGGCCCAGGAGGGAGTGGTGGTGGCGTCGATCGGCGGTGTGCTCGCAGTGCTCACGATGGTCTCGCTGCTCCCTGGTCGGTGGGGGTCTTCGGGGGTCGCCCGGGTCTTGGCCGGACCCGACAACCGTAGGCCGCGACCTGCGGGGTTGTCCTGATGGCTCACGGTGCGAGCGGTTGTGAGGTGCGGTGCCGGACAGTCGGGCGCGCCCGACGGCGGATCGTCCGCCGGGTGCGCCCGTCGCCGCGCGCGGGCGGCAGGGTCTGCGACGGCCGCAGGATCGTCAGTCGAGGCGCTTCTGCCAGACGGCCGCGACCCCGACGGGCTCGAAGCCGAGCGCGACGTTGATCGCGAGCATGTGCTCGTTCTCCTGGGCGTTCCACGTGTTGATCCGGCGTTCGCCGGGTCGTCGATCCTCGTAGGCGCGCAGGTTGGCGACCTTGACGAGCATCCCGAGCCGGTGGCCGCGGTGCTCGCGCAGCACGAGCGTGTCCTCCTGGAACGCGAAGGGCACGTCGGGGACGGGCATCTGCAGCACCGAGAAGGCCGCGAGCGTGCCCGTGGGTGCGTGCTCGGCGACCGTGATCAGCACGTGCTGGTGCCGTCCGGCGAGGTCGCGCAGGTGGCTGCGGACGCGTGCGGCGTCCCAGCGGCTCTCCGCGACGTCGAGGCCCGCGTTGGGGATGTCGGTGCTCATGCGCGTCCACAGGACCGCGACCTGGTCCTCCCACGCTGTGGGCACCTCGTCCCACCAGGTGTGCAGCCGGTAGTCGTCCCCGGCCACCTCCAAGGATTGCTCGCCGAGCGCGTCGAGCAGGGCCGGGTCGACCGGGAGCCGGAGGACCGAGGCGCGCTCGACCTGCTCGAGCGTGAAACCTCGTCCGAGCGCGAAGCGGGCCGGCCGGGACGCGGCGGGCACCCGCCCCGCGCCCGTGGGCGGGTCGAGGGCGTCGGGACCGGGGGCGGGCTCGGGAGAGTGGTTGCTGAAGGCGATGACCGTGGTCCGGTCCGCGGCGCGCGCGATCTCCTCGACCCGGTCCAGGAGCACGTCGCCGATGCCCTGGCCCTCGAGCCCGGGGCGCACCATGAGCGTGACGTACGCGAGGTGCGTGTTGCTCACGGTCGCGAGGTTGACGATCGCGGCACCGCCCACGGCTGTGACTGCCTGTCGCACGAGGATCTGTACCCCTGACAAATGGCTACAACCGGGTTCGTGTGACAGGTGAGTTCACGTGATGTCGGTACGGCCCACCGACCGCAGGCTCCGAGGCCGGTGGCGTCGCGGCGGCACTCCCCCAGCGGCGCGCGTCGGCCCGCGGCGGTGCGAGACCTCCGCGGGTGGGTGGTCAGCGGCTGGCGGGCCGCCCGGCCGCTTCCGTGGGGATGTCGGCGGCCGGTTGGTGGTCGGTGACCGAGTGCCAGGGTGCACGGTCGGTCCAGGAGTAGCCCGTCTGGACGCTCACCGTCTTGGCGTTCGCGCGCACGACCCGGCGCCAGGTGTCGCCGATCTTCACCGCGTCGCCCTTGGCGACGTTGTGCCGGCCGTAGTCACCGCCCGCGCGGGGCCTCGGGGCGCAACCCGCGGTCCGGCCCGACGACGGGGCTCGTTGCCCGGGTGAAGCGACGAAGGAGCGCCGGGCGGCGAGTTTCGACGGCGGGGCGGCGACGAAGTCGAGCGGGTTGAGCCACGGGGTGCGCGGGCGATGATGGAGAGCCAGGAGGGGAAGAAAACCCCGCGCGCAGCGCGGTGACAGCGGCCGCGCAGCGGCCACGAGCACCCGCGACGAAGTCGCGGGCACGGCATGCAGGGGCTCTTTTGAACTTCCCCCTCGCTACCGATAGTTGATCGGGTAGACGTTCCCTGCGTCTACTAGTACGGTCTGTCGCACTGGCTGACCAGTCCAGTGTGGGGGCGTTTTGCTGGTCCCTCACTCCTCAATGAAGAGAGAGTGTGAAGCATGCGAAGGAAGAACTTCCGCGCGTCCGTTGCGGCGCTCGGCCTGGGCGCCGTCCTTGCAGCAGGCGTGGGTATTGCCCCGACGTTCGCTGCACCGGACGTCGTCCCACTGGCGGGATGTCAGCTCCTGGCCAACGTCCCGACCTACTCCGGCGGGTCGGCATACGCGAAGGGCGGGCGCGGCGACGCGTGTGCCGGGACCGTGTCGTGGGTTGAGGTCAAGCTCATGCACGTCCAGGCCGGGCCGCTGCCCGACACCAACATGAAGACCGTGAAGCGTACGAACGTCGGGAACGCGACGTGGTCGGCGTCGAACCCGTCGTCCTCCGGAGCTGTGTACCGCACGCTGGTTCGCTCCTCGACTGGTGCGTCCTCGCAGTCTTCGACCTCGTACGCTCCGTGACCGGAGTCGTCGTCCGGTGCATTGACGTGCATCATGCCTATGGTCGCCGTCAGGCCCTTCGGGGTCTGACGGCGGCCATGGGCCCCGGGCTCGTCGGTTTGCTGGGGCCGAATGGTGCCGGGAAGTCGACCCTGATGGGGTTGCTCTCCACCCTCTCGGAGCTTCAGTCGGGAACGATCCACGTCGGGGATGCTGATCTCTCGGATGCGGAGAAGGTGCGGCGTCACGTCGGGTACCTTCCACAGAGTTTCACGGTGCCCGCGTTGGAGCGGGTGCATGCGGTCGTGGAATATGCGGCGTGGGCTCGCGGTGTCGACAGCGCACAGTGCGCACAGGTCGCGGCCGAGGCGATGGCGGCGACCGGGATCGAGGAGCGCGCCCGCGAGCGGGTTCGCTCCCTCTCGGGCGGGTATCGCCAGCGGTTGGGTATCGCGTGCGCGATCGTGGGTGACCCGTCGCTGGTTCTCCTCGACGAGCCGACCGTCGGGATCGACCCGGTACAGCGTGTGCAGATCCGGCAGCTCCTGGGGCAGGTCGCAGAGCGAGCCACCGTGCTTCTCGCCACCCACCTGCTGGAGGACCTCGACCTGCCCGACGCCCGTGTCGTGGTGATCAACGAGGGCCAGGCACTCTTCCAGGGCAGCATCACGGAACTGAGCCTGCTGGGAGCCGGGGTGGTGGAACCGGGCCAACGACCTCTCGAGGCCGGGTACGTGACGGCACTTCGGGGGCAGTCTTGAGCGCGCCCGTCCGAGCGCGCTCGCCTCTGCGCCCTCCGCGGTCTGTTCGCGCGGGGAAGCGATCGCCACTTCGCCGTCTGCTGTGGCCGCTCTCACCGACCCACCTCCTGGTCGTGGTCGCAGTCGGTGCCGCGGGGTGGGCGTATGTCGCTGTCAATGTCTTGGACTGGGCGCCAGCAAGCTGGCTGCGCCTGGACAGGAACATCCGGGACGCGTCATGGGTCCCGGCGTTGGTCGCGGCGTTGTGCGCCGGCTACTTCGGACGCTGGGTGTCCCCGTCTTCGGCGATGTTCAGCCCTGCCGCCGGCCGCGGTCTAGAAAGGCTCACCGGTGCCTTGATCCGTTCACTCGCCCTCGTCATCGGCGCAGTGAGCCTGGGCTCGGTCGCGATACTCGCCTTGATCGTCGCTGCCCGAGGCGCTGACGGTATCGGGGCGGTTCTCAGCACCGTCTCCCACGTGGCCGGGGTGATCGCCGCGGTCCCGCTGGGATTCGTTCTCGCTCGAGTCTCACCGGCACGAACCTGGCCACTGGTCACGCTGGCGGGCACGGCACTGGTGCTCTTCCTTCCCCTCCTGGTCACAGACACCCTCATGGTCGACACGGGACGCTCTCTCCTGTCGGTCTCGCTCTCCTGGGGGATCGCAGCCCCCGATACCGGCTGGACCGTTCCAGCGACCATCGCACTGCTGCGTATGGGGTACTTCGCGCTGCTGGCACTCGCGTGCGCGCTGCTGGCGGGCGCTGTGGTGCGCCGCGGCTCGACGCGGGACAAGGTCCGTGCGCTCGCACCTGCCGCCATGCCGGTCGGGCTGCTCGCAGTGATCGCGCTCGGCTCGCCGAACCTGCACCTCGTGACGCCCACACCCGTCGAGATGGTCTGTGGCGAGCCGACCGAGAAGACGAGGGTCTGCGTCGCCGACGACGACCACGCCCTGCTTCCAGACATCAGCAGGACGGTCGAGACGCTGGCATCCGTCGCGCCGCCGACGAGTCCCGTGCTCGTCTCCTCCCCCACCGGCTCTGCCGGAAGCGACCCCTCGACGATCCTCCTTCCGGAGATCGCGAACGCCACCACCCGCTCAGGCTTCGACCGGCAGGTCGCACGCGAGACATCCCTTGCACTTCTCTCCCCGGGCGATTGCGACGCGCTCGAGGACGCCGATGTCCCGGCTGAGTACTGGCGTGGGGTGCTGTCGAAGATGCTCACGACCGTAGAAGTCCCGCCCGAGCAGACCGGGATCGTCGAGGACTCCGGCGCCCCGGTCTACGGCAACGGCTACGACCGCCTCGCACCCCTCAGCACGCCGGACTTCGCAGACTGGTTGACCCAACACCTGGACCAGGTGCGTGACTGCTCCCTGACGGAGGACCAGCTACCGTGACGACGTCCTACTGGTCGGGCAGGCAACCCACCGTCCTCCTTGCCGCGGCGGCGCTCTACGCCGTGATCTCGATCGGCCTCTGGCGCCACCAGTTCGTCACCGAGCCAGTTGCCGGCGGGGTGCTGCGCGCGTTCCCCGCGATGGAACTAGCGGCGATCCTCTGTGCACCGGTCGCCGCCCATGGCCTCACCTCGCGCATGCCCGCTCTCGACCTCACCTCACCGCGACCGCTGCGGCGGCGCGCCATCGCTGCCGCAACATCCCTCATGGGCGCCTTCGCGGCGGTGCCCCTGCTGATCCTGGCCGCAGTCAACCTGGTTCCCGAACTCCTGCCACCTGGGACTTTCGCGGACGTGAGCACCGAGGACCGACCACTGGACGCGATCTACACACCCACGATGGCGCTCAGCATCGCAATGGGGGTCGCGCTCCTGTGCGCCCTCGCGCTGCTGGCCGTCGGACTCGTCGGCTCGGTCGCCGGCCCCGTCCTCTACCTCGCACTTGCGGGCGCGATCGTGATGGCACAAGGGACCACCTCCGGAAGCGTGATCGCACTGAGCGGAGCAGGAGATCCGCCCTACGAGATCCACCTCTGGGGCGCCCTCCTCGCCGCAGCCGCCTGCAGCACCGCCACTCTCGTGTGGTCCCGAACCCGGGCAGCAGCAGCACCGCTCTCGGCCCGACTACGACACTCCCGTTGGCTCAGTACGGGCATCCCATCAAGCGCGCCGACCAGGGCCTCCGCAAACAACTAGAAGCGCACGCTAGTGAAGTTGACATTCGAACGATTTGTTGAGCGAGAACGCAGGTGACGCCAAGGGGCGCCGGGGCCGTGCCGTCGGTGAGCGGGACGTCGCCGCCGGAGGAGGTGTCGGTTGCCGACCCCGGGGCCGCTCCCGGCGCCCCCGCAGGGAGCGCGACGACCAGGACCTTGCGCTGGTACTCCTGCTGCTGGAGCGCCCCGTGGATCACGGGCAGGGGCGCCCACCAGTCGGTCCAGCCCCAGGTCGCGAGCTGCACGTCGTGCTCGATCTCGCTGTAGGCCTGGTACGCCCAGATGTCGGGGTGCTCGAGCGTGGGCGGGACGGGAGGGGCGTCGACCGCACGCCAGGTCGTGCCTGCGGGGGCCGTGGGCCCGGGGGAGGTCTCGGTGCTCGTCATGCGCTCCACTCTCGCGCCCGGGGGCCCGCTCGGGCCAGACAATAACGACACATCGCTCTCTGTCGGGCGGACGGGCGAGCGGCTGGAGTCAGCACGCCGCGCCGCAGCAGCACGCCGCGCCGGCTCCGCTCACCGCCTCACGCGAGCCGCAGCTGCCACTCCGCGTCGACGCTCGCGACCTCGAACCCGAGCGCCTCGTTGATCGCGAGCATGTGCCGGTTCTCCTGCGCGTTCCAGGTGTGGATGCGCCGCGACGAGGGCCGCACGCGCGCGAGCTCGTCGAGCACCGCGATCTTGACGAGCGTCCCGAGCCGGTGACCGCGGTGCTCGCGCAGCACCAGGGTGTCCTCCTGCATGACGACCTGGGGACGGTCGTGCGGGTAGGAGACCATCGAGAACCCGGCGAGCCGTCCGGACGCGACGTGCTCGGCCACCGCGATGAGGTACCCCTGCCCGCGGTCGGCGAACGACCGGGAAGCCGCGCGCACGCGGTCGGCGTCCCAGGGGTCCTCCTCGAGGTCGAGCCCTCCCGAGGGTGCGTCGGTGCTCATGCGGGTCTCGAGCACGGCGAAGTCCTCGATCCACTCCTCGGGGACGTCGTCCTGCCAGAGGTGCACGCGGTAGTCGTCGCCGGCCGCGGCACGGGCGGCCTCGCGCAACCGGTCCACGTCGGCCTGGCGTGGGGGCAGCGAGATCGCCGAGTGCCGCACGACCTGCTCGAGCGCGAACCCGCGCGAGAGCGCGAAGCGGGTGCCGGGGTCGTCGAGCGGGACGCGTCCGCTCCCGGTCGGGGACTCGAGCGCACCGGGGCCGGGGGGAGGCTCGGGGGCGTGCGACGAGTCCGACAGGATCACGGTGCGTCCGGCCTCGCGCGCGATGCGCAGACCCTCCTCCCAGAGCGCGGTGCCCGCGCCCTGGCCGCGGTGCGCCGGATCGACCCCGACGTACACGATCGCGACGTGCGTGTTCCCCTTCTGGGGCAGGCCCACCATGCCCCGCCCGACGACGTCGCTCGCCAGCGGGGTACCGTCCGGTCCTCCTGCTCCGGAGTCACGCACCGCGACCAGCCGGATGCTCTGCTTGTACTCCTGCTGGGCCGTCATGGTGACGAGCGCCGTCGCGGCGTCGAGCGCGAGGTCGGTGTGCCCGTAGATCTCCCGGTCGACGGCGTCGCCCGCGAGGACCGTCCCGTGCACGCCCCACGCCTCGGGGGGCGTCGAGCGAGTCCGGGACGGGCACGCGCAGGACGCGCCACGCCGTCGGGCCGGAGAACTGGTGCTCCGCGGGTGCCGCGGCCTGCGACGGGCCGCTCACACGCCCACCCGCTTCTGCCAGCCCGCGTAGCCGCCGGCGGGCGTGAAGCCCAGGTCGATGTTGATCGAGAGCATGTGGTCGTTCTCCTCGGCGTTCCAGGTGTGGATGCGTGCGGTCCCGGGTCGGCGCAGGGCGAGCTCGTCGAGGTTCGCGACCTTGACGAGCATCCCGAGCCGGTGCCCGCGGTGCTCGCGCAGGACCAGGGTGTCCTCCTGGAACGCGAACGCCGGGCGGTCCTCGGGGTAGGCGAGGACCGAGAACGCGGCGAGCGTGCCCGACGGGACGTGCTCGACGACCGTCATGAGCAGGCCGTGCCCCTTGCCGAGCAGCTCGTCGACCCAGACGCCCACGCGCTGCGCGTCCCACGGGTCCTCGCGGAAGTCGATGTCGCCCAGCGGGGCGTCGGTGCTCATGCGCGTGAACAGCGTCCCGACCTGTGCGCGCCACGCCTGGGGGACGTCGTCCTCCCACACGTGCGTGCGGTAGTCGGGCCCGGCGGCCTGGACGGCCCGCGTGCGCAGGCCGTCCAGCAGGGTGGGGTCGACCGGCAGCGCCAGGATCGAGTGGCGCTCGACCTGCTCGAGCGCGTAGCCCTTGCGTGCGACGAAGCGCGGCCCTGGGGCGTCGGCAGGGACGCGCCCGGCGCCCGTGCGCGCCTCGAGGGCGCCTGGTCCGGGCGGCGGCTCGGCGCCGTGCTGGGTGTCCGTGAAGAGGACGGTCCGGCCCGCGTCGACGAGGATCCTCTCGCCCGTCTCCCACAGGGCCGTCCCCAGCCCCTGCCGACGGGCTGCCGGCCGGACCTGCACGGACAGCTCGCCCAGGTGGGTGTTGCTGCTGGTCGGCAGGGCGAGTGCCAGGTGGCCGAGCACGTCCTGCGGTCGCGGTGTCTCGGGTGCGTCCGCGCGGACGGCGACGAAGCGCTGCTTGGTCGTGTACTGCTGGCTGTCCATCCCGGCAAGGATGTCGCGTGCCTCGTCGGCGAGGTCGTCGTAGCCGTGGATCTCTGTCGTGACCTCGGCCTCGACCTGGGCGATGCCCTGGTACGCCCAGGCGTCGGGGGAGTCGAGGCTCGGGGGGTGCGGTGCCTCGAGGACCCGCCAGGTCGTCGTCGACTCGGTCGGTGGGCTCATGGTCCCAGCGTGCTCCGCGGAGAGGGAGCGGTCCATGGTTTTTCTGGGTGCGCCCGCGTCGTCGGACGCCGGAAGGCCCGGCCCTCCGAGGGGGCCGGGCCTTCCGGGATGCTGCGGGGAGCCGTCAGGTGCCCGACGGCGGAGCGAGCGTCACGCCTTCGACCTGCGGCCCGAGATCAGACCCCAGATGAGCAGCACGACGAGCGAGCCGATGAAGGCCCAGAACCACGTCGAGAAGGACCAGAACTCCTGGTTGGGGTCGGACCCGAAAGCCCTGCCGATGAATCCACCGACGAACGCCCCGACGACGCCGACGACAAGCGTCACGACCCAGCCTCCACTTGCCCTACCAGGCATGATGGCGCGAGCGATGGCTCCCATGATGAGGCCGATGACGATCCAGGACAGAATCCACATAGCCACTCCGTTCTCCGGGCGACGACCCGGGCGGTGCGAGTGCGGCCGGTGGGCGTCGGTTCCTCTTCACGGTGGCACGGTTGCGCGGGGTTCGCACGCCCAAAGACGACATTCGCCGCAGAGGCGCTCTGCGCCGTCGGGCCGTGACGACCGGTCCCGCGCGGGTCGGGAGCCGCCTACGCTGGGGTGGTCCGACGTCGGGAAGGGAAGTGACCATGCGGGTCGACAGCTGGCTCTGGGCGGTCCGCCTGACCAAGAGCCGATCGGTGTCCACGGCCGCGTGCCGCGCCGGTCACGTCAAGGTGAACGGGACGCGGGTCAAGCCCGCGGCGAACCTCAAGGTCGGCGACACCGTGACCTACCGCGGCGAGCGCGAACGGATCGTCGAGGTCGTCCAGCTGCTCACCAAGCGCGTCGGCGCGCCCGAGGCCGCGAAGGCGTACGTCGACCACAGCCCACCGGTGCTGCCGCGCGAGGCGGTGCCGTTCGTGCCGGTGCGCGACCGCGGGGCAGGGCGCCCGACGAAGCGTGAACGACGCGAGATCGACAAGCTGCGCGGGCGCGACCTGCCCCCGGTGGGCTGGGTCGACGAGGACGACTAGTCGACCCCGAACTCCATCGCGGCGCGGTCCAGCGCCTCGTCGAGCTCGGACGAGGAGGTGCCGCGTGACGCGATGGCCTCGGCGCCGCCCTCGGGCATCTGGCCGATGAGCTCGGTCTGGCCCGTCCCGATCAGTGCCGCGTGCTGCGCGCCGACCATGCCGAGACCCGCGTACTGCTCGAGCTTGGCGCGCGAGTCGGCGATGTCGAGGTTGCGCATGGTGAGCTGGCCGATCCGGTCCGTGGGACCGAACGCCGAGTCCGTCGTGCGCTCCATCGACAGCTTGTCGGGGTGGTACGAGAAGTTGGGGCCCGTGGTGTCGAGGATCGAGTAGTCCTCGCCGCGACGCAGGCGCAGCTTCACCTCGCCCGTGATCGCGGCACCGACCCAGCGCTGCAGCGACTCGCGGATCATGAGGGCCTGCGGGTCGAGCCAGCGGCCCTCGTACATGAGGCGGCCCAGGCGGCGGCCGTCGTTGTGGTAGCTCGCGACCGTGTCCTCGTTGTGGATCGCGTTGACGAGGCGCTCGTAGGCGATGAACAGCAGCGCCATGCCCGGGGCCTCGTAGATGCCGCGGCTCTTGGCCTCGATGATCCGGTTCTCGATCTGGTCGGACATGCCGAGCCCGTGGCGGCCGCCGATCGCGTTGGCCTCCATGACCAGGGCGACGGCGTCCTCGAACTCCTGGCCGTTGATCGCGACCGGGCGTCCCTTCTCGAAGCGGATCGTGACGTCCTCGGTCGCGATCTCGACCGCGGGGTCCCAGAAGCGCACGCCCATGATGGGCTCGACGTCCTCGAGGCCCGTGTCGAGGTGCTCGAGGGTCTTGGCCTCGTGCGTCGCGCCCCAGATGTTGGCGTCGGTCGAGTAGGCCTTCTCGGTGCTGTCGCGGTACGGGAGGTCGTGGGCGAGCAGCCACTCCGACATCTCCTTGCGCCCACCGAGCTCGGTGACGAAGTCGGCGTCGAGCCACGGCTTGTAGATGCGCAGGTTCGGGTTGGCGAGCAGGCCGTAGCGGTAGAACCGCTCGATGTCGTTGCCCTTGAACGTGGAGCCGTCGCCCCAGATCTGGACGTCGTCCTCGAGCATGGCCCGCACGAGCATGGTGCCGGTCACGGCGCGGCCGAGCGGGGTCGTGTTGAAGTAGGAGCGCCCGCCCGAGCGGATGTGGAACGCGCCGCACGTGATCGCGGCCAGCCCCTCCTCCACGAGTGCTGCGCGGCAGTCGACGAGGCGGGCCAGCTCGGCACCGTAGGCCATGGCGCGGCCCGGCACGGAGTCGATGTCCGGCTCGTCGTACTGCCCGATGTCAGCGGTGTAGGTGCAGGGCACCGCACCCTTGTCGCGCATCCACGCGACGGCGACGGAGGTGTCGAGACCCCCGGAGAAGGCGATGCCGACGCGCTCGCCGGCCGGAAGTGAAGTGAGTACCTTGGACACGACTCAAGTATATGCAGACGATTGCATATTCATGCAATCGGAACGGCGAGAGGGCCCGTCCTGGCCCGCCTGCTGATCCAGGCGGGCTCCGGACGGGCCCTCATGATGCTCCCGCCGCCACGTTCTCCAGCGCGTCGACGGGACGGTCGTCACCTCAGCAGGCGCCGAGGTTCTTCCACACGCCCCACTGGCCGCTCGTGCCCGGGTTCTCGCCCGTGGTCCACCACTTGGCCTCGTACCTCGTGTTGTCGTACGAGACCCGGGCGCCGCCCGTGTAGACCGAGCCCGCCGACCAGGCCGGGTCCGTGCACGTGCCGTTGCCGGTCGTGCCGCCGGTGCTTCCGGTCGGGTCGCCGCCCGTGGGGTTGCCGCCGGTCGGGTCGCCGCCCGTGGGGTTGCCGCCGGTCGGGTCGCCGCCCGTGGGGTTGCCCGTGGGGTCACCGCCGACCGTGATGTCGACGCAGTTGTAGAACGCGTTGACGGTGTTGGACACGTTCCACCGGGCGAGCACCGTGTGGTTGCCGGCAGGCAGGTTCGTCAGGGTGTGCGAGATGTTGCTCGGCGGCTGCGCGCCGCCCTGGCTGAACGTCTGGTGGAGCTTGCCGTCGACGAAGTACTCCCACGTGCTCGTGTTGTGGGCCGCCGTGAGCTTCCACTGGAACGTCACCGTCGAGCCGACGCTCTTGCGGGGCCAGGCCTTGCTGTTGTCGTCGAGGACGGTGAACCCGCTGCCGCCCGAGCACTGCATCGACCCCTTGGGTGCCTCGACGCTCTGCGGCTCGTACTGCACCCCTCCACAGCTGAAGGACACCGCGCCCGTCGCGCAGTTGTCCTGCCGGCTCGGCGGGGACGTGATCCACCCGTGCGCCGAGGCGCTCGGTGCCACGACGATCGGGGCCGCGATCGCGGCCACCCCGAGGACGGCGGCGATCATCGCCGCGCGTAGTCGTCTCATGTTTCTCTTCTCGCTCTCCATGGAAGTCGGTAGGCCCCATTGCCGGGCGACCTACTCATGTCGAATCGGACATCTTCGACGCTAAGGAAAGAAACAGGCAGGCACAATCCGGTAAAGCACGTAGGGGGTCCTACGTATCGGGCGCACAAAGAAGTGGCGCCGTGCCAGGAATTCTCCTGGCGCGGCGCCGTCTCTCTGCGCGTCGTGCGCGGTACCTCACGCCCTCACGGGCACCGCGTCTCAGCAGGCGCCGAGGCTCTTCCAGGGGCCCCACTGCGCGCCCGCGCTGGGAGCCTCGCCCTTGGTCCACCACTTGGCCTCGTAGACCTGGCCGTCGAGCGACACCTTGGTGCCGCCCGTGTAGACGGCGTTGGTGTCCCAGGCCGCGTCGGCGCACTGGCCGGGCGTGCCGCCCGTGGTGCCGCCGGTCGTTCCGCCGGTCGTGCCGGTCTCGCCGCCCGTGGTGCCACCGGTCTCGCCGCCCGTCGTGCCCCCCGTGGTCCCGCCGCCCTCGACCGTGATGTCGATGCAGTTGTAGAACGAGTTGACCGTGTCGGCCACGTTCCAGCGCGCGAGGATCGTGTGGTTGCCGGCAGGCAGGTTCGTCAGGGTGTGCGAGATGTCCTTGGGCGGCTGCGCGCCACCCTGGTCGTACGTCTGGTGCAGCTTGCCGTCGACGAAGTACTCCCACGTGCTCGTCGCGTGGTTCGCGGTGAGCTTCCACTGGATCTTGACCGACGAGCCGACCGTCGTGCGCGGCCAGGGCTTGCTGTTGTCGTCGAGGATCGTGTAGCTGCTGCCGCCGCTGCAGGTCGTGCCGCCGTGCGGGGCCTCGACGCTCTGCGGCTCGTACTTCAGGGTGCCGCAGTCGAAGGACACGGCGCCGGTCGCGCAGTTGTCCTGACGGCTCGGCGGGGACGTGACCCAGCCGTGGGCGGAGGCGGCGGGCGCCAGCACCACGGGGGCGACGATGGCGGTCGCGCCGAGAACGGCGGTGATGAACGCCGCGCGAAGTCGTCTCATGTGCATCTCGCTTTCATTGTGGTGGACGGCGAGACGCAGGGCCTCGGTCCACCTCGACCAGAACGCTGCGACGGTAGGTCAGCGGTCGTCGCGTCTTCAAATGGTCGACAGGGGTAGGGGAAATCACGTAGTCGCGCCGTCGTGGTGCGTGGAACGGCTACCTGGTGCGGATCGGGAGCGAGGATTCCAGGGGCGTGCGATGCCCGTGAGATCGTTTCGACGATCAATCGTGTGGAGAACACCTAGATGACCGGAACGTCCGATCTTGGACAAGCGCCGCGTCGGCAGGTCGGCGGGACCGGGTCTCCGGCGTGACGTCACGGCCGCGGGAGAGGTCCGCCGGCCGCCTCGGGCGAGCGCCGCCGTCGGGCGGGGGACGAAAGTCCCTGACCCCAGGGACCGTCGTCCGTGGCCCGGGGAGGCGCGCAGCCGGGAGGCTGGGAGCATGCCGAACCGTGGAGAGAACCTGACTGCTGCCGTCGTGTACGAGTCGATGTTCGGGAACTGTGAGAAGGTCGCCCGCCAGATCGCCGCCGGCATGGCCACGGGTGTTCCCGTCAAGGTCGTCGACGTCGCGGACGCCGTGGCGGACCCCTCGCTCCTCGACGACGTCGACCTCGTGGTCGCGGGCGGTCCGACGCACTCCATGTCGATGAGCCGGCCGGGGACCCGGGCCGAGGCCGTCCAGCGCTCGGGCGGCACGGTGCCCGCCCGCAACGTCGGGCTGCGCGAGTGGTGCGTCGCGCTGCCCGAGCACTCCGAGGGTGCCGGTCCGCGCTGGGTCACGACGTTCGACACCCGCACGGCCCTGGGGCGTGCGATCCCGAGCTCGGCGTCACGCGCCGCGGCCCGGATCATCACGCGCAAGGGGTACGAGATGCTCGTCCCGCTCCGCTCGTTCCTCGTCGAGGACGCCGCGGGGCCGCTGGTCGACGGGCACATGGAGCAGGCCTACGTCTGGGGCGAGTCGATCGCTGCGGCGTTGCGCGCGAAGGCGCCGCTCACGGTCTGAGACCGTGGGTGCAGGACGGCCCCACCAGCAGCCGAGCCCGGCCGGGGAAGACGGGCTCAGCCGCTGGTGGGGCCGTCCTGTTGCTGGAGGAGGCCCGTGACGACGTCGAGGATCACGGAGTCCTCCATGCCGAGCGCGCGGCCGTGGGCGACCAGCTCTGTCGCGAGCGCGGCGAAGGACTGCTGGTCGGCCTCCGAGGTGCGGTGCTCGGGGACGGCGACCACGGTTCCCGTGCGCCGCCGGGAGACGACGGCGCCGGCCGCCTCGAGCTCGCGGTAGGCGCGCTGGACCGTCCCGACCGAGATCCCCAGGTCGCGCGCGAGGTCGCGGGACGAGGGCAGGCGGTCGCCCGGGCTCAGCGCCCCCAGGGACACCAGCGCGGTGACCTGGCTGCGGATCTGCTCGTAGACGGGGACGGGGCCCTCGAGGTCGACCGTGAGGGTCTTCATGCGGCGGACGGCAGGGGTGCCGCAGGAGCGGCAGGTGCAGGGTGGCGGGCGAGCACCGAGAGCCCTGCGACGACCGACGTGATCCCGATCGCCGTGGCGACCGCGAACGCGACGAACGCGGCCGGGCTGCGGTCCGCGGAGAAGAGCGCGAGCGACGCGAGGAGCATGACCGCGGCCGTGCCCAGCCCGATGAGCAGCTGCACGCCCGCGAGCACGTGCGCGGCGCTGAGGCGGCGCAGCGAGTCGTCCTCGGCGGGGGTCGCGCCGCTCACGACCGCACGGCGCGAGACCAGCTTGAGGACGCCCAGCGTCGCGACGGTCACGACGGCCAGGGCGACGAGGAGCGGCACCCCGTAGGGCCAGCCCGGGTAGGGGCCCGAGCTCCCGGTGGACCAGCCGTCGGGGGAGACCTGGATCGGGGCGTCGACGGCGCGCCCGCCCTCGCCTGCGGTCAGGCCGAACACCACGAGCCCGACGGCGGAGATCGCCACGGTCACGAGGAAGAGGGTCAGGCGCCACTCGCCCAGGGAGCGGACGCTGCGTCGGGCGAGCGCCGCGGTCCGCACCGCACCCTGGGTGCGGGGCCAGGTCAGCTCGCCCACGGCGCGGACGGCGAGGAGCAGCACGGCCGTGGCGGGCGGCGCGACGGCGAGCAGCAGACCGGGGGTGTGCGTGCTGCTCGTGAGGTCCGCGGCGCCGGCAGGAGAGAGGGCGTAGGCGAGCACGAGCAGCGCGAGCAGGCCCGCGACGGCCGAGGTCGTCCGCTCGTGGGTCAGGGCGGCGTCGAGGACCTTGCGGGTCGGGTGCCGACGGGAGCGGACCGAACCGGCCAGGATCAGCACCGCGGCCGAGACGGCGCAGAGCGCAGCCAGGGCGGCGACGGGCGGACCGAACATGGGCACTCCTCCGGATGGACCAATGAATCATAGTATTGACTCATTGGTGCCGGGGTGTCCAGCCCGCTCCTCGCTGTCGCCGTCGCGGGGTGCGCCTCGCCCCGTGGCTCGGCGCACCCCGCGAGCGTCACCAGGTCGAGGGCGCCGGGGGAGCGACGACCTGGGGCCGGTCGTCGCACGTGATGGTGTTCGGCAGCTCCCACGGTGCGAGCCAGGGGCCGGTGGTCCCGCCCCCGTCGTTCCCGCCGAGGTCGGTCACCGTGAACTCGGAGCCCGTCGCGGGGAAGTTGAACGAGCCGCAGTTGTTGATGCCGACGGCCCCGACGTTGCGGGCGTCGACGTTCTCGAACGTCGCCGAGCCCGCGACGCGTGCGCTCAGGACCGAGGTGCCGGTCCCGTCGATCCGGGTGTCCTTGAAGTGGACGCCTCGGATCGCGACCTGGTCCTTCACGGGCCAGTCGGACACCAGCATGATCGCGTTGTAGGTGCTGTCGAGGAAGTGGTTGCCGACGACCTGGACGTCGGCGTCGATGTCGCGGTCGAGCGCGTAGAACCAGATCGCACCGAGCCCGATGTTCCAGTTGAGCTCGTACGTCCCGGACCGCACGGTCGTGTTGTCCGTGATCCGGAGGGTGCCCGTGAAGGGCTCGGCGCCGAACCGTGACCCCACGTGGAGCGCGCTGCCCTCGCGGACGGGGTCGGCGACCAGGTTCCTCGACACGGTGTTGTCGGTGCCGCCGTAGACCGCGATCCCGTTCGCGAGCGTGGGGGACTGGATCGTGTTCCGGTCGAACGTGTTGTTCGCGTTGGCGAGCTTCTCCGACCACATGGCCAGGCCGTCGTCGCCCGTGTTGCGGACCAGGTTGTTCGAGACGACCGAGCCGGTCACGCCGCCGTGGAAGTTGAGACCGTCGGCGATCTGGTCGGTGATGACGTTGTTCGTGACGCGCAGGTTGTCCATGGGGCCGTCGAACCACAGCCCCACCTTGGTCCGGTGGATGTAGAGCCCGTCGATCGTCGAGTCGCTCAGGGCCCCTCCCACGCCGTTCACCTGGTCGGTGTCGATGCGCTCGCGGACGTCGCCCTCGATCGTGAACCCGGACAGGTGGACGTCGCGGCTCCCGCCGTCGGCTGCGTCCTTGCCGTAGAACCCCACGCCCGTGTGCACCGAGCCGTCGGGAGCGGGGGTGCTCAGGGCCGTCTCGCGACCCTTGACGATCGTGTACCAGCTGCCTGCCCCCTGGATCGTCACGTCGTCGACCATGATGTGGCGGTTGACCTGGAACGTGCCCGGCGGGACGTAGACGGGGACTCCGGCCTTCTTCGCGAACGCGATGGCCTTGTCGAACGCGGGGGCCGAGTCGCGGCGACCGAACGGGTCGGCGCCGAACGCGAGCACGTTCGCGGCGCGCAGCGTGACCTTCGGAGGTGCCACGACCTGCGAGTCGAGCAGGTCGATCACGGTCCAGGCGGCCTGGCTCCCGGCGGGGACGGTGAGGCGGACGGTCGATCCGGCCGGGTAGGTCCTCGTCAGGAGCAGGCGCTGCTCGTCGTAGAAGTGCGTGGGGCGGAACGGCTTGGCGATCTCGGGGGCTGGTGTGGTGGCGGCCGGGACGCACGCGCACTCGGTGATCCACCAGTCGGGGTGCAGCAGGTCGGCGCCCGGGTCGTTCGTGAACGGGTACTGGTTGTAGAGCCACGAGTACTGCGACGTGAGTGTCATGGTCCGGCTCGGACCCCGGTCGATCGACACCGCGAGCGGCGCGGTGATCCCGCCGCCGCCCGGCGCGTCCGGGATCGCGTAGCGCACGGTCAGCGCGTTGGCGGCCTTCGGCAGCGTGAACTCGACGTGCTGGCCCGGCGTGAGCCGGACGCCCGAGCGTCCCGAGGCCTCGGACGCGAGCGTGTAGGCGGTCCGGTCGGGGGCGAGGACGGTGCCGTTCGTGACGGCCGACTCCGCCTCCTGCTCGACGATGCCGAGGTCCGCGCCGCGACCCGCGACGAGGTCCGGGGCCAGCGCTGCGCGGGTCGCGGCGGGGCTCGACGGTCGGGGGTCGCGACCGTGGGCCGATGCGCCGGCCGCGGCGCCGACGACCAGGCCGAGCGCGACCGCGAGTGCGGTGAGCGAGGTCAGGGCCCGCCCTCGTGCGCCGTGGGGAGGGGTGGGCCGGAGGGGTGTTCGTGTCATCGTCGACTCGACTTCTCTCGGGAAGGCGGTGCCTTCGCGGTGCAGGGCGTCATCGCCCTGACGGTGAGCCGAATCTATGGCCGGGCGTTCACCCGCGCAAGAGTTCTGTGAGAACTTTTCGCAGTTCTGTCAATTTCTTGCGTGCGCCGAGTGGTGACTACCCGTGACGGGTGATGCCACGACCACCCGACGCCCCAGAAGGTGGGGAGGACGATCCCTCGGCCACAGGAGACCACCATGAGCGACACCGCCCCTCCGACCGCCCCCGACACCGTGGTCCTCGTCCACGGTCTGTGGATGACGCCGCGCAGCTGGGAGCACTGGATCCCGTACTACGAGGCCAAGGGGTTCCGCGTGCTCGCGCCCGGCTACCCCGGCTTCGAGATCGAGGTCGAGGCGCTGCGCGAGGACCCCGACGTCATCGCGAGGCTCACGGTCCCCGAGACCGTCGACCACCTCGCGGGGATCATCGAGGGCCTCGACCGGCCGCCCATCATCATGGGCCACTCGTTCGGCGGCACGCTGACCCAGCTCCTGCTGGCCCGCGGCCTGGGGGCGTCCGCCGTCGTGATCGACGCGGCCCCGACCGAGGGCGTGCGCCTCAACCCGCCCTCGCAGTTCAAGTCGCTCTTCCCCATCCTCAAGAACCCGGCGACGGCGCACCGTGCGGCGGGGTTCACGCCCGAGCAGTTCCACTACGCGTTCACCAACACGCTCACTGCCGAGGAGTCCCGCGAGGTCTACGACCGGTACCACATCCCTGCCCCCGGGAGCTGGGTGTGGGCCTACGGGCTCATCGCCAACTACAAGCCGGGCAAGCAGGAGACGTGGGTCGACTACGACGCGGACCGCGCGCCGCTCCTGTTCATCACGGGCAGCGAGGACCACATCATGCCGGCGTCGGTGAACCGGTCGAACGCCCACAAGTACCACCGTTCGCCCGCCGTGACCGAGGTGCTGGACCTCGAGGGCCGGTCGCACTGGACGTGCGCCGAGCCCGGCTGGGAGGCCGTCGCGGACGCCGCCATCGAGTGGGCCGTCGCGCACGCGCGCGCACCCCAGGAGGCAGGGGAGCCCGCCTGAGCACTGGCCTCCGCGTGCGGCGCCCGTCCGCACGGGGCGACGTCTACCGCCCGACCGTCGCTCCGGCGTCGGGCGGGCGCAGCGCGTGCGCGAGCTGCCGGCGGGACGAGACCCCGAGCTTCCGGAACGCCTTGCGCAGGTGGTAGTGCACGGTGTGCGGGCTGATGAACAGGTGCGCCGCGATCTCGGCGTTGGTCGCGCCCGAGGCCGCGAGCTCGACCACGCACTGCTCCTGCGCGGTCAGTCCCGTCGTGGGCCGGTCGAGCGGTGCCTGGGCACGCCCCGTGACCGCCGCGAGCTCACGGCGGGCGCGCGCCGCGAACGGCTCGGCCCCCATGCGCTCGAACAGGTCGAGCGCGGTGCCCAGGGCGTCCGCGGCCTCGCGCCGACGGCGCCGTCGCCGCAGCCACTCGCCGTGCAGGAGGTGGGCCCGCGCCAGGTCGGCGACCGCCCGCGTCCGCGACAGGTGCCCGACGGCGTCGCGGAAGTGGGCGTCCGCCTCGCCGTCCTGCGCGAGGAGGGCTCGCGAGCGGGCGAGCACGCCCAGGCCCCACGGTGCCCCGCTCGCCGAGGTCACGTCGGCGAGACGGGCGAGCGCCGCGTGGGCCGCGTCGTCGTGACCGCTGCGTCGTGCGGACTCCACGAGGTCCGGCAGGACCCGGAGCCCGACCTGCAGGAACCCCTCGCGGGCGATCGTCGACGCGGCGTCGAACGCGGCGGCGTGGTCGCCCGCAGCGAGGTCGAGCAGCATGCGGGCGGTCCGCGCCAGGCTCACGGCCCCGCCCAGACCCAGGCGGTCCGCGGCCCCCTGCGCCTGGTCGATCCGGTCGCGCAGCGCGGGCGAGTCGGGGCCCTGCCACGCGAGCAGCTCGACGTTGACGAAGATCCGGGCCTGCTCGGGGCTGAGCCCCACGGCCTCACGGAGCTCGTGGACCTCGGCGAGGAGATGGTCGGCGGCGTCGAGCCGTCCCATGACGGTCTCGCACAGCGCGAGCACCCACAGCGCCGAGTCGAGGGCCGGGATCGCTCCGGCGGCCCGGGTCTGGGCGCCGGCCTGGCGCACGAGCTCGTCGCGGGCGGCGTCGTCCCACAGCGCCGTGGTCACGGCGACGGCCAGGAGGCCGTGCCGCGCGAACGTCTCGGACGATGCCGTTCCGGGCGCTCGCATCGCCTCGACGGCCGTCCGCAGCGCCGGGACGCACCGCGCGTCGGGGGTCGTCGCGAGGGCTGCGAGCGCGTCCAGCAGGGTCGAGGCCACGTCGGCCGGGCGGCCGAGACCGGTGACCTGCTGGGCGCGGACCTCCCGCGCGAGGTCCGCGAGGGTGTCGTCGCCCGCTGCCCGCTCGGCGCCGAGGATCTCGCCGAACGCGGTGAGCAGCGCGTCCTGGGCGGCGGCCGGGTCCGCGGTGCGCAGCGTGCGTGCGGCGCGCAGGAAGAGGCCCGGGCTCTCGGCCGCGGCGTACGGCGCGCCGGAGTACTTGCGGGCGACGGCCCGAGCGGTGAGGCATCGCGCGAGGACCGCCGGGGCGAGCGAGCGCTCGTCCACCCCGTCCAGGAGAGCCAGCGCACGGACGGGCGACCCCGCGTGCGACGCGGCCTCTGCGGCGGACACCGAGCGTTCGTCCCGCCCAGGACCGGGTGGGGTGAGCTCGACCGCGCGAGCGAGGAAGGCGGCCCGGGCCGCGTAACCACCGCGGGCGTGGGCGCGCTCGGCGCCCTGCACCAGTGCCGCGGCGACGCCCTCGTCCGGGCCGAGGGCAGCCGCCGAGAGGTGCCAGGCTCGCTGGTCGACGTCGGCGGGCCTGTTCGTCACGGCCGCGAGCGCGGCATGGGCGGCGCGGCGCTCGCTGCCGGTCGCGCCGCGGTAGACGGCCGACCGCACGAGCGGGTGACGGAAGGCGACGTGGTCCTCGACCGTCACGAGCCGGTCGTGCTCGGGCGGGTCGGAGGCGTCGGCGGGTAGTCCGAGGGCCTCGGCGGCTGCCCGGACGTACGCTGCGTCGCCTCCGGGTTCGGCCGCTGCGAGGAGGAGCCAGCGCTGGGTCGCGGGGGCGTACGAGCGCGTCTGGCGCTGGTAGTGCTCCTCGAGGTGGCTGCCGACCGAGAGCGGGGCGGAGAGCACCGCGCCTCCGGCGAGCTGCGACGCGCTCAGCTCGCCGCTCAGGTCGAGCAGCGCGAGCGGGTTGCCACCTGTCGCGGCGACGATCGAGTCGGCGACCTGGGGGTCGAGGGCCGTGCCCACCTGGGAGCGCAGGAGCGAGAGCGCCGCGTCCCGCGGGAGCCCGGCGAGGTCGACGGTGGGCAGGTCCGACACGGCTGCGGCCCCCGGGGTGCCGGTCCGGACCGAGAGGACCAGGGCCACCCGCTCGGCGCGCAGCCTGCGGCCCACGAACGCGAGGAGGTCGAGCGACTCACGGTCGAGCCACTGCGCGTCGTCGGCGAGGACGAGGACGGGGGCGTCGTCGGACAGCGCGGCGAGGAGCGACAGCACGGCGAGGCTCACGAGGAACCGGTCGGGTGCGGGGCCCGACGACGTCCCGAGAGCTGTGCGGAGCGCCTCCGCCTGAGGAGCGGGGAGGTCCGCGATGCGCGGGGCCAGGGGGAGGAGCGCGCGCTGGACCGCGGCGAAGGGCAGGTCCGTCTCGGTCTCGGTCCCCGTGAGGCGCAGGACGTCGAGGCCGTGCGCGCCGGCGCCCAGATGGTCGAGCAGGGCGGTGCGACCAGAGCCGGGCTCTCCGCGCAGGACCAGCACCCGGCTCGATCCTTGACGCACCGCGGCCAGCAGGTCGTCGAGGACCTGCTTCTCACGCTCGCGGCCCAGCAGGGTCACGTCGTCCGGTACGGCGGCCACGCACCACTTCCCTCGAGCCCCGCCGGAGGGCTCTGTCCACGGCACGGCGGGGGTCGGGGTGCCCCTCAGCGGGACACTAGCGGGTGATGCGGGCTACGTCACCGGGAAGGGGGCGACGGGCTCTGCGCGAGTCGGCGGCCGGGCGCCGAGAAGGTGACGATGATTGCGACGGCGAGAGTGACGGCGACGGTGATACGGCGACGTTCCGCCCGTGCGCCTCGCGAGCGACCACGGGCGCCCGGCTCCTCTTCCCCCTGCCCCTGCCCCTCTGCCTCGTGGGGCCCGGGGGGACGGATGTGTTTCTGCGTAGCCACCACAATTGTGGTGGCTACGCAGAAGGACACCCGCCTCCGGGAGGGGGCGGACTTCGATCACCGGTGACTGGTGCGCCGGCCAACCAGCCGCCAACCGCTGGCTGCCGATCGACCGACAGGCGCCGACCGACAGGCGCCGTCAGTCGACCGTCACGGCGTCGAGCACCGGGAGCCGCGCCGCACGCAGCGCGGGCCACCCCGCGGCCAGGACGCCGACGAGCACCGCGACGCCCACCATGGTCCCGAGCCCGGCCCACGGGATCGCGAGAGCGGTGAAGCCCGTGCTCGCGAACACGGTCGGCATCGCCGCGGCGAGCCCCACCCCGACCGCGAGCCCCAGCAGCGTCCCGAACACGGCCGTGAGGACCGACTCGATGACGATCGTCCCGGCGAGCTGCGACCGCCCCAGGCCCACGGCCCGCAAGAGCCCGATCTCACGCGTCCGCTCGATCACCGACAGCGCCAACGTGTTGACGATGCCGAGCACCGCGATGACGATCGACAGCCCCAGCAGGGCGTAGAGGATCGTGAGCATCTGGTCGATCTGGCTCGCGAGCGCCGAGACGTACTCCTCGTCGTCCATGACCGACACGATCATGTACGGCTCGGCGGCCGCGGTGACCACGGCGTCGAGCTCGGCCTGGGTCACGCCGTCGGCCGCCTTGACGAGCACCATGGTCGACATCTCCGCGGGGGCCGCCGACAGCTCCGCGAACACCGTGTCGGGCACGACGACCGGGACGCCCAGGGCGGGTGAGTCGAAGATCGACCCGATCGTGACGTCCACGCTGCCTCGCTGGGTGCGGAGCGTGAGCTCGTCGCCCAGGGCCCAGCCCTCGTCCGTCGCGGTCGCCTGGAGGACGCTGACCTGTCCGTCGGCGAGCGTGTCGAGGCTGCCCTCGACCGTCTCCGTCTGCCACGTCCGGCCGAACACGCCAGGGTCCACCCCGAGGACGAACAGCGGTGACGCGTCGGCCCCGTCCCCCGAGGAGCGCCCGACGAAGTACTGGTCGGCCGTCAACGAGTCGGCCGCGCCGACCTCGGGCAGCGCCGCGATGTCGCTCACCGCGCCCGAGGGGACCGTGCCCGTCGCGGACTCGACGACCAGGTCGGCCAACGACTCGTCGGCCACGATGGACTTCATCGACGCCTGCATCGACACGGCCAGGACCGAGGCCGCACCGACGAGCGACATGCCGATCATGAGGGCGCTCGCCGTGCTCGCGGTGCGGCGGGGGTTGCGCGTCACGTTGCCGCGCGCGAGCGTCCCGAGGGGCTTGGCGAACGCGACGAACGGCGCGGACATGACGTGCAAGACGCCGCGCGCGACGACGGGGGCCAGCAGGAGCGTCCCCACGACCACCCCGACGGCCCCGAGGCCGAGGAGGGGCCCCGTACCCGCGTTCTCGTCGGCCGCGGCCTGGACGACCGCGACGACCACCGCTCCGACGCCCGCCCCGGCGACGACCGCGCCCGCGATGCCCCGGACGCGGAGCGACCCGGCCTGGGCGGGGGAGTCGTCGCGCATGGCCTCGACCGGGGGGACGAGCGCCGCGCGTCGGGCAGGAAGCGCCGCCGACGCGACCGAGACGACCACGCCCAGCACGAGCGAGACCACGACGGTCGTCGCGTCGAGCGGGATGTCGCCCGCGAGCTCCATGCCCATCGACCCGAACATGGCCTTGAGCGCCGTGACGAGCCCCAGGCCACCGAGCACCCCGAGCGCACCGCCGAGCGCCCCGATGACCGCGGCCTGGACCAGGATCGAGGCGAACACCTGGAGCGGGGAGGCCCCCACGGCGCGCAGCAGCGCGAGCTCGCGCTGCCGCTGCCGCACCGTCATCGCGAACGTGTTGGCGATGATGAACCCGCCGACGAACAACGAGATCCCCGCGAAGACCAGCAGGAACGTCTCGATGAACCCGAGCTGGGACGCGATGTCCTCGCGGGCCTCGTCGCGTACGGACTCGCCCGTGACCACCTCGACGGGCGAGGTGCCGGTGGCGGCGTCCGCAGAGCTGTCGAGCGCGGCCGTGATCCGGTCGGCGAGCTCCTGCTCGCCCACGCCGTCCTCGGCCAGGACCGAGATCGTCGAGACCGTGCCGTCGGGCGCGAAAGCCGCCGCGGCCGTGGGCTCGTCGAAGAACACGATGCTCGCGCCGGCCATCGAGGCCCCCATGTCGACGATCCCCGTCAGGGTCGCCTCGGTGACCTGCCCCGCGACGACGAGCGTCGTCGTGCCGCCGACCGTGAGCCCGCTGGCCTCGGCCGTGCCGGCCTCGAGCAGGAACTCTCCGGGGCCCGACGGCGCCGCACCCTCCGCGATCGGCGTCGAGGGGTCGGCGGCTCGCCACGCGAGGCCGAACGTCGGCGCGCCCGTGGTGGGCGGCGGGGTGCCGTCCGCACCGACGAGCACCAACGGACCGGTGTAGTCGGCGAAGACGTGCGCGACGCCGTCGATCCCCTGGACCGTGTCCGCGAGGTCCGCCGGGATCGTGGTGCGGACGGCTCCCGCGCTCGCGTTCTCCTGCGTGAGCGCCGCGGAGTCCTCGCCGCCGCGCAGGTACACGTCGGACGAGGACCCGGCGTCGACGATCCCGTCGAACGTCGAGGAGAGCATCTCGCGCAGCGAGAAGGTGCCCGCCACGAACGAGACGCCGAGCACGACCGCGAGGATGGACAGCCCGAGGCGCACGAGGTGCGCGCGGACGTTGCGCAGGGCGACGCGCAGCATCAGGCGGCCGCCTTCTTGCGCGTGAGGGAGCCCAGGACCTCGAGGACCGAGTCGGGCGTGGGGTCGGTGATCTCGTCGACGATCCGGCCGTCCGCGAGGAACAGGACGCGGTGCGCGTAGCTCGCGGCGACGGGGTCGTGCGTGACCATGACGACCGACTGGCCCAGGTCGTCGACCGACTCGCGCAGGAACGTCAGGACCTCGCGCGAGGACGTCGAGTCCAGGTTGCCCGTGGGCTCGTCCGCGAACACGACCGCAGGACGGGAGACCAGGGCGCGCGCGCACGCGACACGCTGCTGCTGGCCACCGGACAGCTCGCTCGGGCGATGCGTGAGACGGTCCGTGAGCCCGACGGCGTCGACCACCTTCGCGAGGTACGCCCGGTCCACGGGCCGGCGCGCGATGTCGAGCGGCAGCGTGATGTTCTCCTCGGCCGTGAGCGTCGGGACCAGGTTGAACGACTGGAAGACGAAGCCGAGCTGGGTGCGGCGCAGCTTCGTGAGCTGACGCTGGTTCATGCCCGAGACCACGAGGTCGTCGACCACGACCGTGCCGGCCGTCGGGGAGTCGAGGCCCGCCATGCAGTGCATGAGCGTCGACTTGCCCGAGCCCGAGGGGCCCATGATCGCGGTGAACCGACCACGCCCGAAGTCGACGTCGACGCCCGCGAGCGCGTGGACGGCCGTCGGGCCCTGGCCGTAGGTCTTGACCAGGCCGCGGGCCGACGCGATGGCCTGCGTGGTCGTGGCGTCGTGCTCGAAGGTGCCGACCGCACCGGAAGGGAGCGTGGGGGACGTCGTCGTGCGGGACGGGGAGGACATGGCGGACTCGTCTCTGGGAGGGTGCGCTGGGCTGTGCAGCGCCCCTGACGGAGCGGGTCGACGGGGCACCGAGCCCTGCTCACGCTCGCCCCTCCGGGCCGCTGGCACCATGGTGGCGCGCACGGCCCGGGCCGGGCATCGGGGATGCCCCTGAGAAGGACCCTGAGAGTTGCCTGAACCCGGGTCCGGTCGAGGCCCGGCGGCCGAGGTTCGGCCGAGGGCTAGGGGGTGGCGGGGGGAGCCGGGTCCGCGGGAGGGGCGGGGTCGGCCGGGGGAGCAGGGTCGGCCGGAGCGGGGTCCGGAGCGTCGTCCCTGGGGGTCTTCTTGGGAGGCTGAGGGGCCGGCGCCTGTCCCACCATCGCGGGGTCGGGTCCCGGGAAGCCGATCACCGGCGTGCCCTCGAGCGCGGTCTCCATGAAGGACCGCCACGTCGGTGCCGCGAGCGTCGAGCCGTACCACCGCTTCTCGTAGCGGCCGTTGATGCGCATGTAGCTCATGGAGACGTCGTTCTCGGCGTTGCCGATCCACACGGCCGTGACGAGCTGGGGCGTGTACCCGATGAACCAGGTGTGGTTGTTGTTGTTCGCGGTCCCCGACTTGCCCGCGCTCGGGCGGGAGAGCTGGGACTTCTTGGCCGTCCCCTGGGTCATGACGTTCTCGAGCGCGAAGGTCACGGTGTTCGCGATCCGTGGGTCGACCGCGTTCGGGGTGCAGTTCGCCGACGGGACCGGGAGGTCCGCACCGTCGGCTCCGACGACGCGCGTGATCGCGATCGGGGCGCAGTACGTGCCGCCGCTCGCGAACGTCGCGTACGCCGCGGCCATCTGCAGCGGGGAGGAGTTCTGGGTGCCGATCGTCATGGTCGGCATGACGTGGATCGAGGACGCGTCGCCCGTCAGCTCGGACGTGATCGACGGCCGCAGCCCGGCGTTCCACGCGGTGTCCCGGACCGCGCACAGGTCGAGCTGGGACTCCATCGAGGCGTAGGCGGTGTTGACCGAGTTGAACGTCGCGCGCAGGACGGGGATCGACCCCTGGTCGGTCGACCCGTCGGAGTTCCCGGGCGACCACGGGATGCGGTCCAGGCGGGCGCACGACGCGCGGAAGTCCCTGTTGGGCACGAACGTCCGCTTGTTCGCGTTGACCGTGTCGTTGAGGGTATGGCCCGAGCGCAACCACTCGGCGAGCGTGAACACCTTCCACGTCGAACCGGGAGAGAAGCCTCGGGACGAACCGTGCAGCTGGTCCGCGGAGTAGTTGATGGCCGTGGTCCCGGGGGCAGGTTCGCGGGCGACGTCGTAGGGCCGGTTCTGGGCCATCGCGAGGATCTTCCCGGTCCCGGGCTCGACCGTCACGAGCGCGTCCTCGAGGCCGCTCGGGTCCAGGGCGGGGACGGCGGCCGTGATGTTCGCCTCGGCAGCGGTCTGCAGGCGGGGGTCGAGCGTCGTGGTGATGTCGAGGCCGCCGCGGTAGAGCAGGGCCTGACGGTCCTTCTTGGTCTCGCCGAACGTCGGGTCCGACGTGATGACCTTGGTGACGTAGTCGCAGAAGAACGCCGCCCCGCCGGCCGTCTGGCACCCGGCGGAGATGGGCTGGACGTTGAGCGTGGCCGGCAGAGGGGTCGCGACGGCCTCGTCGTGCTCCTGCTGGGTGATGTACTCCTGCTCGAGCATCCTGTCGAGGACCCGGTTGCGGCGCGTCTCGGAGCTGGCCGGGTTGGTCACGGGGTCGTACCTGGTCGGTGCGTTCGTCACCCCGGCGATGGTGGCGGCCTCGACGATGCTCAGCTCGGAGGCGTGCTTGCCGAAGTAGTGGAGCGAGGCGGTCTCCACGCCGTAGACCCGGATGCCGAACTGCGCGATGTTGAGATAGCCCTGCAGGATCTCGTCCTTGGACATGACCGTCTCGAGCGAGATCGCGAGCTTGGCCTCGCGTGCCTTGCGCCCCAGCGTGTCGTCACGTGCCGAGCGGACCGCGATGGGGTCCTCGTCGCGCATGGCCTGCTCGATCAGCACGTTCTTCACGTACTGCTGCGTGAGGCTCGACCCGCCCTGCGTGTCGCCACCCGTGAAGTTGTTGATCGCGGCACGGCTCACGCCCTCGGGGTCGAGCCCGCCGTGCTCGTAGAAGCGCTTGTCCTCGATCGCGACCACGGCGTTCTTCATGTGCTGCGAGACCTGGTCGAGCGGCACCACGATGCGGTTCTCGGTGTAGAAGGTCGCGAGGAGCGTGGTCCCGTCGTTCGCGAAGACGCGCGACTTCTCGGACAGCGGACCGGGCTTGAGGTCGTCGGGGAGCTCGTCGAACAGCTGCGTGACGTCCTTGCTCACCGCGCTCGCACCGGCGGCGAGCGGCAGCAGCAGGCCGGCCGCGAGGACTCCCCCCACAGCCGACACGAGCAGGAAGGCCAGGAGGAGCGCGAGCGCCTTGACGGCGTGGGGCTGCTGGCGGGGTCGTGTGGACTGGCCCATCTGCCGACTGTACGTCCGGCGGTGCTGCACGGCTCGGTGACGCTCGGGTCGTGACCTGGACGTGACATGGGTGGTGCGGCCCGGTCGGGCCCGGCCGGGCCCGATCCTCGCCAGGCGGTCCTCGTCCCGCCGCCATAGCCTGGTGGTCGACCCGGGAGACGACATGCTCACGTCCCGCACGCCCCGAGGCCTCGACCGGCTCGTCAACTTCACGGACGCCGCGGTGGCCATCGCCATCACGCTCCTGGTCCTGCCGCTCGTCGACCTGGTGACCGACGGCAAGGAGCACGAGCTCCGGACGATCTTCGAGGACGAGCGGGGGACGTTCCTCGCGTTCGCCATCAGCTTCGTCGTGATCGCGAACTTCTGGACGGGCCACCACCGGGTGTTCGAGCACCTGCAGGACTACTCGTCGGGCATGCTCTGGGCCAACTTCCTGTGGCTCGCGAGCATCGTGTTCATCCCGTTCACGACCCAGCTGCTCGCGGACCAGGGCACCGACACCGCGGGCGTGAACGCGCTGTACATCGGGACCATGATCGTGACGACCGGGAGCCTGGCACTGATCGAGGTCCTGGCGATCCGCGACCCCTCGCTCCAGCGGGCCGAGGTCCGCGGCCAGCTCGACGCCCGCGGGGCGTTCGTCGCGATCGGCCTGCTCGTCGTCGCGCTCGTGCTGAGCGTCGTCACGCCCGTCGTCGGGCTGTACTGGCTGTTCCTGCTCTTCCTCTCCGGACCGCTCACGCGGTTGGCAGGGGGGCGACGTCACGGGGTGGGTGCGAGCCACGTGCCGGAGGACTCGGGACGGTCCGACGGGCGGGACTGACGATCAGGCGTCCAGCGCGCTAGCGTGACGCCGTGCCACTCACGCTGTGCGTCCTGCTCTGGGCCGTCGACGGCCACGTCGAGTCCCTCGCGCGCTACGAGGACGAGGTCCTCGCGCTCGTCCCGCGCCACGGGGGCCGCGTGCTGTCGCGGGTCCGGAGCGTGCCCGGCGAGGACGCGTCCCGGCCCACCGAGGTGCAGGTCATCGAGATGCCCGACGACGCCGCGCTCGCCGCGTACATGGCCGACCCGGACCGCGCGGCGCTCGCGGACGTGCGGGACCGGTCGGTCGCCCGGACCGAGATCGTGCGCGTGGAGCAGGTCGTCGGCTGACGGTCGGGTCGGCGGGCGACGGGCTCGCGCGCCGAGAGTGGCTGGCCGGAGCGCCGAGGGTGACCGGCCGGACCGCCGGGGTGGCGCTGGGCGTCGTCGACGGTGACCGACGGCCGTCCACGACGCCTGCCCCCGCCGTCGTCAGACGCGGACCCGCGACGTGCCGCGGCGCAGGTAGCCCCACGCGAGGACTGCGCACACGATGCCGTTGACGAAGCCGGCGAGGACGTCCGTCAGGGAGTGCATGCCGCGGTACAGGCGCGCGAAGCCGACCGCGAACGGGACGAGCACCGCGAGGACCGTGAGCACGACCCGGAGCACCGGGTTCTGCACGCGCTGCGCGAGCAGTGCGAGCGTGAGGTAGAAGGCCGTGGAGGCGCCCGTGTGACCGCTCGGGAAGCTCGAGGTGGGCGGGGCGTGGTCGAGCATCTCGACCTCGGGGCGTGAGCGGCCCACGACGAGCGAGGACGTCAGGAAGACCAGGGCCTGCAGCGACACCGCGAGCGCGGGGACCAGGGCGAACCACCACTGCCGTGTGCGCCACCAGATCAGGGCGACCGCGAGCACGCAGGCGCCGATGATGAACTCGGTCGTCCCGATCGCGGACAGGAGCTCGGTGACCGTGTCGAGGAACGGGGTCCGCAGGTCGACGAGGCCCTGGTTGACCCCGGCCTCGCCCCGCAGGTTCTCGAGGGGACCCTTGATGAGGAACCCCAGCCCCACGACGGCGAGCCACAGCACGGCGCCGGGGAGGAACGCCCGGAGGGCCAGGTCGCGGGCGACCTCGCGGCCGGTCGGCCGAGAAGGGTCGAGCTCGTAGCGGTGGACGAACGGGTGCACAGGGCCTCCAGCGGTGGTCGGCACGCGACGACCTGGGGTCGCCGCGTGGGCGTCACCGGACATTACGTGCAGACCGGGCGACTCGCGCGGGGGAGCGACCGCGGCGGCCGACGCGGCGGTGGGTGGTGGGCAGCGCTCGTCCCGCAGGCCGCTCCTGGGTAGGGTCGTCCGGTGCAGCCACCGAGAGAGGTCCTGGCCGCGTTCGGCGCCGTCGGCCCCCCAGTGAGGCTCGACGGCGGACGGGGCGCCGCGTGGCACGCCGGCGACCTGGTGCTCAAGCCGCTCGACGTGCTCCCGGCCGAGCTCGCCTGGCTACGGCGCCACGCGCCGGCGGGCAGCGACGACCTCCGGCTGAGCCTGCCCGCGCGGAGCCGGACGGGCGAGCTCGTCGTCGGCGACTGGACGGCGTTCCCTGTCCTGCAGGGCGAGCACGTCGCGGGGCGATGGGCGCAGGTCGCGGGAGTGGCGCACTGCTTCGCGCAGCTGTTCGACAGCGCGGAGCGGCCCCCGTTCCTCGACGAGCGGACGCACGCCTGGGCTCGTGCGGACCGCCTCGCCTGGGGCGAGGACGTGGTGGAGGTGCCCGACGACGTCCCGCACCTCCCGGCGCTGCTCGCGGCCCGACGTGTGGTCGACGAGCCCTCGACGATCATCCACGGCGACCTCACGGGCAACGTGCTGTTCGCCGACGGCCTGCCGCCCGCCGTGATCGACCTGACGCTCTACTGGCGGCCCGTGCGGTACTCGGTGGCGATCGTCGCCGTCGACGCGGTCTGCTTCGAGTGAGCGCCGCTGTCTCTCCTCGAGACGATCGACCCGGGGGAGGGCTTCGCCCAGCACCTCGTGCGCGCGCTGGCGTTCCGGATCGCGACGGACTGGTTCAACGGACTCCTGATGGACACCGACGAGGTGTACGCGGCGACCGTGGAGCGGGTGCTCGACCTGGCGGCGCAGGGGCGGTAGCCGCACCCTCGGTTCGGGTGGCCGTCAGTGCGTGCCGGTGGTTTCCGCACCCGAGCGGTGCAGGGCCGCCACGACAGCGACACCCGCGATCGTCAGGACTGGCCCGAGCACGAACGCCGCTACCTCCGCAGGCATCAGGCGGCCGACGGTGTGCCCCTCGTCCGCGGCGACGCCCTCGACGTAGCCCGTGTAGGCACCCGCGGCGAACAGCAGCGCTCCGCCGACGATCGCGAGCCAGCACAGGACGAGGACGCCCCGTCGCAGACCTGGAGCCATGTCGTCTTCTCCTCGCTCGAACCGGCAGCTGCCGGAACCGTAGCGCAACAGCGAGATCCGCCGTCGGGGAGGTCTGGAGTGCGGCCCGCGCCGCTGCGAGGATGCGTGGATGGCTGACGCAGAGACGTGGGACCTGCTCGACGACCAGGGCAGTCCCACCGGGGAGGTGCACCGCCGAAGCGACCCGGGATGGCCCCTGGGCCGCTTCCACCTCATGGTGGCGACGTGCGTCGTCCGGTCCGACGGCCTGGTCCTGCTCACACGTCGCGCCGCGACCAAGACCTTTCCGTTCGCGTGGGAGATCCCCGGCGGCAGCGTGCTCGCGGGCGAGACCGGCGCTCAGGCGGCCGTGCGCGAGGTGCGCGAGGAGACGGGGCTCGTGATCGACGGCGAGGCCCTCACGCGGGTGGGCAGGGGACCGCTGCCCACGGCGTTCCTCGACGTCTACGTCGCGGCCGTGCCCGGTCGCCCGCGGCTGGTCCTCGACCCGGCCGAGGTCGACGACGCCGCGTGGGTCAGCTGGGCCGAGGTCGAGGCGCAGCGCGCCGCAGGAGGGATGCCTGCGCCCTGGGTCGGGAGCTTCGCTCCGCTCTGGCCGGAGCTCACGCGGGTCGTCGCGGAGGTGGCAGGCCGAGGGTGAGCCGCCAGACCGCCGAGGCACGACCGGTCCACACGCCCGTCGGTGGTGCAGGGGATCGGGGGAGGGGCGCGGTGGTGTGTCGGTCGTAGCCATGGCCGCACGTTCGTGCCTCGACCGGGTCGAGGGTCAAGGAACCCAACGGTCGGCGGTCCCGACCGGGGGGACAATAGGAGACAGCAATGTCTGCCGAGATAGAGGAGTCCCCAGTGCCCCAGGGAACTGTCCGATGGTTCGACGCCGACCGAGGGTTCGGCTTCATCGACCTCGGGAACGACGCCGAGGACCTGTTCGTGCACGCGTCAGAGATCGTCGGAGACGACGGAACGAGGCTGCTCCGGGAGGGGCAGATCGTCGAGTTCGAGATGGGTGAGGGCGACCGTGGCCCGCAGGCGCGCCGCGTGCGTGTCACCGGCGACCGGGCTGCAGACGCGCCCCTGGGCGTGCTGGGCACCGTCACCTGGTACGAGCCGACCAAGGGCTACGGCTTCGTCACGCCCGACGGCGGCGGCGCCGAGATCTTCGTGCACAGCTCGGCCATCGTCGGTGGCGGAGTGATCTCGGAGGGGCAGCGGGTGGCGTTCCTCGTCGTCGACGGGGAGAAGGGGCCGCAGGCGGACCACCTGCTGCCGCTCGCGGCCGAGGCCGCGCGGCCCGCGTCGGACGGCGCCGACGGCACCGTGTCCTGGTACGACGAGGTCAAGGGCTTCGGGTTCGTCGCACCCGACTCGGGGGGCGGCGACGTCTTCGTCCACGTCAGCGCGCTCGGCTCGGGACTGACCGAGCTCTCCGAGGGCGATCGTGTGACGTACGACGTCGTCGACGGCGACAAGGGGCCGAACGCCCGCAATGTGCAGCTCGCACGCGGCTCCGGTGCGTACGCGGCATCGGACCGCGGTCGGTCGGGCCGTCCGGGAGCGTCCGGCGGGCCCGTGCGCGGAGGCGAGGGCACGGTCGCTCGCTACGACGAGGAGCGCGGCTTCGGCTTCATCACCCCTGACGACGGGGGCCTGGACCTGTTCGTGCACGTGTCGGTCGTGCGAGGAGACGAGGTCCTGGAGGAGGGCGACCGGGTCCGCTACAAGGTGCGCCAGAGCGACCGGGGGCCGCAGGCCGACGCCGTCGAGCTGGCCTGAGCAAGAAGACGGCATCCCGGGCGGAGGCGTGAGCGGCTCGAGGTGAGCCGGTCCGGCCACCTCGGGAACGAGCGTCAGCGACACACAGCCCCGGGCGCGAGGACGCGCCCGGGGCTTCGCTGTGTGCGGCACGCGGCCCGCATCTGGTCCGGAACCGACCCACGAACGTGCTGATCTCGCCTCCTCGTCCGTACGGGAGTGCGCGCGCGGCGCATCGACCCGATGACGAGGGGCCTCCCGGCGGCGCGCCGAGCAGATGACGGCGCCTGTAGGTTCCCGCCGAACTTGTCGGTTGTGCGGGCCTGTGACCTGGAGGTTCGCATTGGCGTGTCGTGGATGAATTCTCACCAAGGTGGCGGGTTCCTCGGAGAATCCCGCCGACCGGTAGGTTTCGGGGCTTGCTCGTACCCTAGGGCGGGTCTCCCAACTCTGAACGGAGTTGGGAGACACGCCCCGCCGTGAGGTCAGGTCAGACGCTCGCTCAGGACCCGGTCGAGAGCCGCCCGTCCCGCTGGACCCCATGCAGGCTTGCCGCCAGGAAGGCCGCGGTCCCCGTTCTGGCCCATCAGCATCAGGAAGAGACATTTCAGCGCGGCCAGCCCACGGGCGCGCCGGACCGTCGCTTCGTCAGCCTCCGCATAGGCCGCGAAGAAGCGTGCGGCCGCGCCCGGCGGCAGCAACACCCAGGCGGCCGCCAGGTCGGACGCCGGGTCGCCGACGGACAGGTCACCGAAGTCGACAACGCCCGCTAGCGTCCCGTCCGAGACGACCACGTTCGCGGGATGCAGGTCGCCGTGCACCCACACCGGCGGACCCTCCCATGCGGCGGCCGCGACCGCGTCGTCCCAGACAGCCCGGACGTCGGCGGCGTCGGAACCGATCGCGTCGGCGTCAACGGAGTCGAAGAAGTGGTCGAAGCCGTCCGTGCAGTCTTTGGGATGCGCACCGCGGCCGGATTCAGTCGGTGCGTCGGCGGGCGCTGGCACATGCAGCGCCCGGAGGAACGCCGCCAGGCTTTCGGCCGCGTGCTCGCCGCGTGTGATCGACCCGTGGTCAAGCGGCGTGCCTGGCACCCACGTCATGACCGTCCAAATCTTGGGGAATCGCTCGGAGGGCGCACCACTCCGCGCCGGGACGGGGATTGGCAGCGGCAGACTTGGGGCGAGCAGCGGCAGCCACCGGCGCTCCTTGAGCTGGTGATCGGGGCCGGTATCCATACGCTGGATGCGCACGGCAAGCTCGTCCCCGAGGCGCCACATCTGGTTGCCCCAGCCGCCTTCCACCTCGCGGAGGGGCAGATCGGCCAGGTCCGGGTGCTGGTCCCGCAGCAGGTCGCGGATGAGGCCAGCGGTGACGTCGAGCTCGGTCATGCTGAGCAACCTAGTGGATTCGACCACCTTGCGTCACAGCCCGCTAGGAGTCCGGATCGTAGCGCTGCGACACGTTGGTGGAAAGGCTCGCCACGACCACGACACCTTGATGGAAAACTCGCCACCATAGGTGGAAACCTACAGCGCCGGCGCCGCATCGGCTCGACCCCCCGCACACCTCCGGGAATACCCCGCCCAACCCCAAGGTTGAGCCTAGTGGACTCAAGTTCACGGGCCTGCAGGTTGCGCAGCGGCACAGACCGGCATAACTTGAGTGAGGACGACTCAACCGGCGGCCGGGTGGCGACACCCGCCGGGCAGGGGAAGGCCTCGACGGGCGCGCCACGCGCGCCGTCGGGCAGGGAACCGCCACGGGCTGCCGATCGAACGACACACACGTAGCAGCACACAGCAACACAACGGAGGCACGAACATGGCACGAGCGGTCGGAATCGACCTGGGCACCACCAACTCGGTGGTCGCCGTCCTCGAGGGTGGGGAGCCCACCGTCATCGCGAACGCCGAGGGCGCTCGCACGACCCCGTCGGTCGTCGCGTTCTCGAAGACCGGCGAGGTCCTCGCCGGCGAGATCGCCAAGCGTCAGGCGGTCACCAACGTCGACCGCACCATCACGTCGGTCAAGCGCCACATGGGCACCGACTGGTCGGTCGAGATCGACGACAAGAAGTACAGCGCGCAGGAGATCTCCGCGCGCGTGCTCGGCAAGCTGAAGCGCGACGCCGAGGAGTACCTGGGCGAGCCCGTCACCGACGCGGTCATCACCGTCCCGGCGTACTTCAACGACGCCGAGCGCCAGGCGACCAAGGACGCCGGGCAGATCGCGGGCCTCAACGTCCTGCGTATCGTCAACGAGCCCACCGCTGCCGCTCTGGCCTACGGCCTGGAGAAGGGCAAGGAGGACGAGCTCATCCTCGTCTTCGACCTCGGTGGTGGAACGTTCGACGTCTCCCTCCTCGAGGTGGGCAAGGACGAGGACGACTTCTCGACCATCCAGGTCCGCGCGACCTCGGGCGACAACCGCCTCGGTGGAGACGACTGGGACAACCGCATCGTCGAGCACCTCATCGCGCAGGTGAAGAACAGCTCGGGCGTCGACCTGTCCAAGGACAAGATCGCGCTCCAGCGTCTGCGTGAGGCTGCCGAGCAGGCGAAGAAGGAGCTCTCGTCCGCGACGAGCACCAACATCTCCATGCAGTACCTCTCGATGAGCGAGAACGGCCCCATCCACCTGGACGAGAAGCTCACGCGCGCTCAGTTCCAGCAGATGACGCAGGACCTCATCGACCGGACCAAGGCGCCGTTCCACGCCGTCATCCGCGACGCCGGCATCTCGGTCAACGACATCGACCACATCGTGCTCGTGGGTGGTTCCACCCGCATGCCCGCCGTGACCGAGGTCGTCAAGGAGCTCACGGGCGGCAAGGAGCCCAACAAGAGCGTCAACCCGGACGAGGTCGTGGCCGTCGGTGCCGCGCTGCAGGCCGGTGTCATCAAGGGTGAGCGCAAGGACGTCCTCCTGATCGACGTCACCCCGCTGTCCCTGGGCATCGAGACCAAGGGTGGCGTGATGACCAAGCTCATCGAGCGCAACACGGCCATCCCGACCAAGCGCAGCGAGGTCTTCTCGACCGCCGAGGACAACCAGCCGTCGGTGCTGATCCAGGTCTTCCAGGGTGAGCGCGAGTTCGCCCGCGACAACAAGCCGCTGGGCACGTTCGAGCTCACGGGCATCGCGCCGGCACCGCGTGGCCTGCCGCAGATCGAGGTCACCTTCGACATCGACGCGAACGGCATCGTCCACGTCGGCGCCAAGGACCGCGGCACCGGCAAGGAGCAGAAGATGACCATCACCGGTGGCTCCGCGCTGCCGAAGGAGGACATCGACCGCATGGTCAAGGAGGCCGAGGAGCACGCGGCCGAGGACAAGAAGCGTCGCGAGGAGGCGGAGAACCGCAACCAGGCCGAGGCGTTCGTGTACTCGACCGAGAAGCTCGTCGCGGAGAACAAGGAGAAGCTCCCCGCTGAGGTCGTCACCGAGGTCGAGGCCGACATCGCGTCGGTCAAGACGGCGCTCGAGGGCACCGACGCGGAGGCCGTGAAGTCGGCCCACGAGAAGCTCCTGGCCTCGAGCCAGAAGATCGGCGAGGCGCTCTACGCCGCTGCCGAGCAGGAGCAGGCCGCGGGCAACCAGGGTGCTGCCGACGCTGACGCCGCTGCGGCCGCCGGCGCCCCGTTCGCGCCCGACGAGGACATCGTCGACGCGGAGATCGTGGACGAGGACGACAAGAAGTGACGAGCGACGCCCAGGGCCCCGAGGAGCTCGGCTCCGAGGACCAGCCCTTCCACTTCACCGACAAGCGCAAGGTGACCCCGGAGGGGCAGCCCAAGGAGGCTGCCCCCGAGGGGGCCGGCTCGGCCGGGGACGACGCCGAGCAGGACCCGCTGGCGGGGCTCGACTTCGAGCCCACCGGCGAGGCCGGGGACGACGCAGCGCTCCTCGCTGCGCAGTCCGAGGCGGCTGCTCACCTCGACGCCCTCCAGCGCGAGCGGGCCAGCTTCACCAACTACCGCAACCGGTCGCTGCGTGACCAGGAGGCCGCGCGCGTCAAGGGCGTCGAGGACGTCCTGGGCGCGCTCCTGCCGGTCCTCGACGACATCGACCGGGCCCGCCAGCACGGCGAGCTCGACGGGCCGTTCGTCGCGATCTCCGACAAGCTCGACGCGAGCCTCGCGAAGTTCGGCATCGAGCGGTACGGCGTCGTGGGCGAGGAGTTCGACCCGAACGTCCACGAGGCGCTCATGCACCAGGTGGACCCGGAGGCCACGTCGGCCACGGTCAACATGGTCATCGAGCCGGGCTACCGGATCGGCGAGAAGGTCGTGCGCGCAGCGCGCGTCTCGGTCGTCGGACCGGAGTAGGACGGTCGTGGGCGCCCGGTCCTCCGGGGCCGGGCGCCCACGTCCCCGGATGCCCGACGACGGAGCGCACCTTCCGCGCGAAGGTGGCGCTCCGCCGTCGGGCAGGCCGGGAGAGCAGGTCCCCGGACCTGGTGCACCACTGAACGACAGAACGAGCGAACGACTGAAAGAACACCAAGACTTCATCCATCAGACGACCACCGGCCCCCGGCCGGTGACACCACGAGAGGAGGCGCCTTGACCGGTCAGGACTGGATCGAGAAGGACTTCTACGCCGCGCTCGGCGTCCCCAAGGATGCCGACGACGCCGCGATCAAGAAGGCGTACCGCAAGCTGGCCCGTACCTACCACCCCGACCAGAACCAGGGTGACGCCAAGGCCGAGGCGAAGTTCAAGGAGATCGGCGAGGCCTACGCGGTCCTCTCCGACGCCGAGCAGCGCCAGCAGTACGACGCGATCCGTGCCATGGCCGGCGGGGGCGCCCGCTTCTCCGCAGGAGCCGGCGGGCCCGCCGGCGGGGCCGGAGGATTCGAGGACATCTTCGGCGGCATGTTCGGCGGTGGTGGTGGCGGCGGAGGCCGCGTGCGGTACTCCACGCAGACCGGCGGAGGCGGAGGCTTCGAGGACATCCTCGGGTCGATGTTCGGCGGCGGAGGAGCCCAGACGGGCTTCCGCCCCAACGCGGTCCGGCCGCAGGACGGGGCCGACGTGCACTCGTCCGCGACGCTCGGGTTCCGGCCCGCCGTCGAGGGCGCGACCGTCACCGTCTCGACCGAAGGACGCACCGTCACGGCCCGCATCCCGGCCGGGGTGCGCGACGGCCAGAAGATCCGCCTGCGCGGCAAGGGTCGCCCGGGCGTCGCGGGCGGAGCGCCCGGCGACCTGGTCATCACGGTGCACGTCACGCCGCACCCCGTGTTCTCGGTCGACGACAAGCACAACCTGCGGCTCACGGTCCCCGTGACGTTCGCCGAGGCCGCGCTCGGCGCGACCATCGAGGTCCCGACGCTCGACGGCAAGCCCGTCAAGGTCAAGGTCCCCGCAGGCACGCCGTCCGGTCGCACGCTGCGCGTCAAGGGCAAGGGCGTCAAGACAGCCAAGGCCACCGGTGACCTGCTCGTCACGATCCAGGTCGTCGTGCCGCAGAAGCTCACGAAGGCCGCCAAGGAAGCGGTCGAGCAGCTCGCGGCGGCGACCGACGGCGAGAACGACGTGCGCTCCGACCTGTTCGGACGCGCCGCGGAGTAGCAGGAACCGGGCGCGACGAGGCCCGCGAGGCCTCGTCGCGCCCGTCCCACGAGAGCAGAATGGTGAGAGGAGGACGCATGGTCAGGAGAGATCCCGGAGCGGCGACGGCGCAGGTGCCGTTCAACGCGTACGACGACGCCCCCGTGCTCGCCATCTCGCAGGCCGCGGCGCTCGCCGGCATGCACCCGCAGACGCTGCGCCAGTACGACCGGCTGGGACTCGTGACCCCGCGCCGCACCATGGGGCGCGGGCGCCGGTACTCGCAGCGCGACGTCGCCAAGCTCCTCGAGGTCCAGCGGCTCTCCCAGGAGGAGGGCATCAACCTCGCAGGCATCCGTCGCATCCTCGCGCTCGAGGAGCAGGTCGACCAGCTCGAGTCCCGGCTCGACGCGCTCTCGGCACGCCTCGAGGGCGGACGGGTCTTCGCCGCGGGGGTCAGTGGCGACGTGGTCATGGTCCCGCGCGGCCGGCGGGTCCGACGAGGGAGTCCGGAGGACGCCGGGCGCAGCGTCGCAGGGCAGAGCACGGAGACCCGTGCGCTGGTGCTGTGGCGTCCCGGGCGCGGGGACTGTGGCGTCCCGGGCGCGGGGACTGAGCCCCGTCGGAGTGCGTTCCAGAACGTGTG
Source organism: Oerskovia sp. NPDC060338 (assembly GCF_042726295.1). Lineage (NCBI taxonomy): Bacteria > Bacillati > Actinomycetota > Actinomycetes > Micrococcales > Cellulomonadaceae > Oerskovia > Oerskovia sp. NPDC060338. Next base: position 91,191 of record NZ_JBHXCQ010000001.1, on the reverse strand, counting down.
AAAAAACTGCGGCCGGCAATTCCGTGGACATTTACGTGAGGTCTGCGTGACGTAAAAACGGTGGAATTCCGCCGAAGTGAGTGAGGCCTTGCTTCCTGTACAAGGGCTGCGACAGGGAATACCGTGAAGGAAATGCACGGTCGGACGCCCCGCCCCTTCGAGCAAGGAGAAGTCCCATGAGCAGCCTGATGGAGTTGCCCCAGGTCGTCGAGTGTTCGATCGACGGATGCGGATACAACCACGAGCACGGGTGCCACGCCGGTGCCGTGACGATCGCCGCCCACGGCGGCGAGGCCGAGTGCGCCACGTTCATCCCTCTCACGGCCAAGGGAGGCCTCGAGAAGGTCATCGCCCACGTCGGCGCCTGCCAGCGCGGGGAGTGTGCCCACAACGAGGCGCTCGAGTGCAACGCCTCCTCGATCCGTGTCGGAGCGGGCCCCCTGGGTGCCGACCACGCGGACTGCCTCACCTACGCTCCTCGCTGAGCGAGCCGGAACCCCCGCGCGACGTCCCCCCTCTCGCGCGATCCCCTCGACGCCCCGCTCGTCCCTCGCCGGACGCCGGGGCGTCGAGCCGTCTACGGGACCTGGCGGCGCGTGCGTGATCCGTCGAGGGCCAGGTCAGCGCCCGAGCGCCTGGAGCAACGCCGCGGCTCCCGCATGAGCCGTCGGGAGCGGCTCGACCCAGACGCGCGGAGGTCGCCGGAGCACCGCGGTCACGCCGTACGAGAGCGCCGTGCGTTCGATCCGGTGCCGCAGCTCGGCGCGCAGCGGCTCGAGGTCAGGGCTGCGCTCGCACAGCGCCGCGTAGACGCCCGCACCGAGCGTCGCGACCGGATGGCCCGTGCCGAAGACCTCGCTGAAGATCTTGCCCATCGCGGCGGCCCGGGCGATCCTCTGCCATCCGTCGAGCCGGTCGACCGCGACGTCCACGAGCAGCAGGCAGTGCGTGCGGGACGCGGGCCGGCCGCTGCGTTCGCCCGCACCGTACGTCTCGCGCAGGCGTTGTACGAGGTACTCGGGGGTGGCCAGACCCGACCGCGGGTCGGTCGTGAGCGGGACCAGGAGGCTCGGCTCGTTGCCCCGGACCCAGCCGGTGCTCAGGGCGCGCAGGGTGTCGAGCCCGGGCTCGGTGCCCCAGGCGCGGAACAGGCACGCGAGATCGTCGATCGTCTCGCCCATGCTGATGCCGACGTGTCCCCGAGCCTCGCCGAGCCGGTCGGCGGCGGGCGCCGTGGGGAGCCCGTCCGTGAGCGCCTCGGCAAGAGCCTCCACCGCAGGGTGGTACCAGTCGCCGGGGCGCAGCCAGACGGAGTCCATGCTCGCCGCCTGCCACTCGGCGAGCAGCGAGTCGACGGCTGGCTGGGGGTAGCCAGGTCGTAGGTCCATACCGATGAGACCCCTCAGGCCGGCACTCATGACGCGATACCGACCGAGCATTTTGGTTTCATCCGCTCGGAGTCACGGACGGTCCGCGCGAACGGGCCCACCGAGGAGAGGACAACCCGGGCAAACTACCCGTGAGACGTTGAAAACACTGGGCTCCGTGACGTCTACTATGAGCGAGAGGAGCCTCAACTGCACGAGGCGCAGTCAGGGGCGAGGTAATGACCCAGGTCGAGACGTACGCGGACGGCGCGTCGACGAGCGACGCCGAGCTGATCACCGCCGTACGCGGTGGCGACTACTCCGCGTTCGGTGCGCTCTACGAGCGGCACGCGGTGGCCGCTCGTACCGTGGCGCGCCAGTACGTCCACTCGTCCTCCGACGCGGACGACGTGGTCTCCGAGGCGTTCGCCAAGGTCCTCGGCATCCTGCAGACCGGCGGTGGGCCCGACGTCACGTTCCGGGCCTACCTCTTCACCGTCGTCCGGCGCCTCTCGTACGACCTGGTCAACGGCGTCCGGCGTACCCAGCCCACCGACGACGTCGAGACCTTCGAGACCGCGTTCGGCCCCATGGCCTCGACCGAGGACCCGACGCTGCAGGGCTTCGAGCGCTCGGTCGTGACCAAGGCCTACCAGGGCCTGCCCGAGCGCTGGCAGGCGGTTCTCTGGTACACCGAGGTCGAGGAGATGAACCCGGCCCAGATCGCACCCCTGCTCGGGCTGTCGGCCAACGGCGTCTCCGCCCTCGCCTACCGTGCGCGCGAAGGACTGCGGCAGGCCTACCTCCAGCAGCACCTGACGGGCGCGACGAGCGAGGGGTGCGAGGTCGTCAACCCGCTGCTCGGCTCCTACGTCCGCGGCGGGCTCGCCAAGCGGGAGACCGCCAAGGTCGACGCTCACCTCGAAGGGTGTGGCGAGTGCCGGGGCCTCGTGCTCGAGCTCGGTGACGTCTCGCACGGCATGCGTGCGGTGATCGCGCCCCTGGTGTTCGGGGTCGCGGGGCTCGGGCTCGTCGGGCACGCGCTGCCTCTCGCAGGCGGCGGTGCCGTCGCCGGTGGCGCGACCGGCGCCAGCGCCTCGGGAGGTGCTTCCGGCACGGCCGCGGGTGCTTCCGGTGGTGGTGCGGCGGCTGGTGGCACCGGAGCTGCGGGAGCAGCGGGAGGAGGCGCGACGGCAGCGGCCGGAGCCGCCGGTGGATCGGTCGCGGCAGGAACCGGAGCAGGAGGGGCCGCGGGAGTGGCGGCCGCCGCCGGTGCGACGGGCGCCGCTGCGGCGACCTCGGGGGCCGCCGTCGCCGGGGCGACGGGCCTCGCCGCCTTCATCGCGGCGTCACCGCTGGTCGCAGCCGCGGTGGGCGTCGTGGCGGTCGCGGCCGTGGGCATCGGTGTGGTCGCCGTGAACGGCGGCTTCTCCTCGGACACCCCGCCCAGCGCGGGCGCGAGCTCCGACCCGTCGCAGTCGCCGACCGACACGCCGTCCGGGACTCCCTCCACCACGCCCACGGCTCCGAGCGCCGACCCCACGTCCCCAGCCAACCTGACCCCGCTCGAGGGGGACACGGCCGGTTCGACACCGACCACCTCGGGCGGCGCCGGCGGCGCGGGGACCGGAACGGGAGCCGGAGGAGGTACCGGCACGGGTACCGGGAGCGATACCGGGACCGGGCAGCCCTCCCCGGGCACGGTGAACCCCGTGGACCCGGCCAACCCGGTGGACCCGGCCAACCCTGTGGATCCCGTGAACCCGGTCGATCCTGCGCCGGCCTCGCTCGACCTGGCCTTCGCCCCGCTCCAGCTCGCTCCTCGAGACCCGGAGGACCTGACGCTCACGGCGTCCAACACCGGCGGGACCTCCGCCCAGGAGGTCGTCGTCGACGTCACGCTGCCGGCCAACGTCTCGGTCGTGAGCTCCACGGTCGTCGCCGGGCGAGGAGTGGTGCCCGTCCTGAAGACCGCGGCGCTCCCGTGCGGTGCGTCCGTTCCCCAGGGGGACGGCACCTCGCTCGTGACCTGCTCGGTGGGCGTCCTGGCGCCGGGGGAGAAGAAGGAGCTCGTGGTCACGGTGCAGGCCTCCCGCGGGGGCACGTACAGCTTCGGCGGATCGGTCCGCGGCAAGGGCCTTGCGCCGGTGAATCGATCCACTCCGCAGGTACCGGTGTCCAATTTCGGTGCCGAGCTCTCCCTGCGCACGCCATCGGTCGGCCGACTCATCAACCCGGGCGCGACAGAGGTGCTGCTGCAGCCGTACAACTCCGGAGACGAGCGAGCAGAGCTCACAAAGGTCGAGGTTGCCGGAATTCCGGCAGGGACGATGCTGCGATCGGTCACGGATGGCTGGAGCTGTCAGCCCCTAGAGGGAGCCGAGGACACCAGCGTCTGCCAGCCAGTTGCAAGCGTCGATCTCCCTGTCTCTGCCAGCGCTTCTGCACCCGAGCTGCCGGTCGACCTGACGGTCCAACTTGTCGCGGTCGGGCGCAAGGGTTCGGGGACCGGGGGCGCGGGAGCGGAACTGACCTTTCAAGCGTTCGCTTCGGGGCTCGATGGCCGGCGACTCAGCGCGGTCAAGCGTGCCGACCTCATCGTGCAGGCTCCCTGGAAGGGCGTCCAGGAAGGAGTAGTTCGTACGGCAGGTGCTATTTGCGTACCGGGCGAGTCGGACTGGGGTCGACGCGTCACTATCAGTGCGAAATACAAGAACACGACGAGCTACCAAAACTTGACGGCTGGGCTTTCGGTGGCCGGTCGACCAGGTGATCCCGTTCCGTTGCGATCCGGGGAAGAAGGGCGTCTACTCCTCGACGAGGACCTTCGCACGCTCGGTGGTGACGCGAGCGTCGTGCTCACCGCCACCGTCGGGGAGTTCGGGGCGTTCCCGGGCATCACGACGACGACGGCTCCGACAGTTCCCGCTGGGAAGGTCGACGCCCTCGACTGCTTCGAGCCCAGGCTCCTCGACGAGGAGGACGTTACTGTCGTCTCGTCCAACGTGGGCGGCGAGGTACGACTGATCGCGACGGTCCAGAACACCACGACGACGCCCTTCGAAGTGGCGCTCAAGGGCACGCCGTTCGGTTCCTCTGCTGATTCCAAGGTCATCCAGCCCGGGGAGGATGCCAAGTTCACCGTCGACACGGGGCAGCGTGTTGTGGATGCGGGCAAGCTTCGGTTTTCCCAACAGTCGCCGTCGGACGCCCAGGGTGACCCTGCTCCGATCCTTGGCTTCGAGGCGCCGTTCGCCAAGGCGGTGATCGCTCCGGAGGTGTCGCAGCCGTCGCTGGGTGCGTGTCGTTTCGATCCGGTGACGCGGGCGTCGGTGTTCGACGTGGTGTTCGTGTTCGACAACTCGGGTTCGACGCTTCCGGTGGTGTTCGGGGTCGTGGGTCATGAGGAGCTGCGCACGGAGGTGGGTGCGGGCGAGAAGGTGAGCGTGACGGCGTCGGGCCTGGTGCAGGGGCTGGGTGCGCACAGGCTCACGGTGGCGACCGATGGTCGCTCGGCGGGGTCGTTCACCGTCCAGGGTGAGAGCTGCTACGTGCCGTCGTGGTCGCAGGAGTTCTCGGTCGCGGCGCAGAACGTGGGTGGTTCGGTCCGCCTCGTGGGCACGTTGACCAACACGACGGCAGAGGCCATGGACGTGCGGATGCTCGCTCCGGCGGGCCTGGGCGACGTCAAGGACTCGGAGAAGGTCACGCTCGCCCCGGGCGCCACGGGCACGTTCACGATCGACACGGGCAGGGCCCAGGTCGCGGCCGGGAAGGTCACCTTCCGCCAGTATCGCTGGGTCACCGAGGTCGGCGCACCGGGCAAGGGGTTCACGCAGAACCAGCCCGTACCGTTCGCCGCCGCGTCGATCGCCCCCACGAGCCCGGCACCCGTCGTCGGCCAGTGCGTGTTCGACCCGGACGCGCACGCCTCGTCGGCCCCCGTGACCCTCACGTTCGACAACTCGGGCTCGACGCTCCCCGTGCAGTTCACCGTGGCGGGTCGCGACGACCTCGCCCGGACGGTCGCCGCCGGGCAGACCGAGACGGTCCGGACGAGCGTCGGTGCCCAGGGTGCGGCGTTCACGGTCCTGGCCGACGGCGTCCAGGTCGCGAACCACACCGTGCCGGGAGTGTCCTGCTACGCGCCGGACTGGACGGTCAAGGCCTCCGCGACCTCCGCGGTCGTCGACCGCACGGTCCACCTGACAGGCCGTCTGACCAACTCCTCGAACGAGTCGATGCAGGTCTCGATGGTCACCCCGTTCGGCAGTGCCGGTGCACCGGTCACGGTCGAGCCCGGGGCCACGGCCACGTTCGCCCAGGACACGGGCAAGAGCGAGGTCCCCGCGGGGAAGGTCGAGCTCCGGCAGTCGCGCACGGTCGACGGCAAGGAGTACACCAGCACCAGCACCGCGGGCTACGAAGCGGCTCGCTACGTGCCGGTCGTCATCGCCCCCGTCGTCGGTGCCCCCACGGTCGGCGCGTGCTGGTTCGAGGACAACGAGCAGCGCTCGTACCAGCCCGTCACGTTCGTGTACGACAACCGCGCGTCGACCCAGGCCGTGACGTTCCACATCGAGGGGTCGGCCGCGGTCGTGCGCGACTCGACCCGCACCGTGCAGCCCGGGACGAGCATCCAGGTCAAGGCGCCCAACGCGGGCGAGGCCGGCGCGACCTACCGTGTCGTGACCGACGCGGGGGCGTCGTGGACGTTCCAGGTCGCCGGGAAGACGTGCCTGCCCGCCTGGCAGTACGGGCAGTTCTACGTGCGGGGCGACCGCGTCCAGAGCCACGGGGCGAACTACGTCGCGACGGTCTCCCACCTCTCGCTCTTCACGCCGCACACCCTCCTGGGGCGCACGACGTGGGACGCGGAGTAGACGGTCAGTCGCGCGGCCGCGCAGCCTGGGGCTCACCGGCCACCGGGACCGCGAGCGGTGCCAGGTGGTGGGACGCCAGGTCGGTCGCTGTCGTCGGTGCTCGCCCGTCGCCGAACGGTGAACCACCGAGCGACTCGCGCCCGTGCGGGGTCAGCCATCCCGACAGGTCGGGGCCGTCGGGGACGATCCCGCTCGGGTTGAGCTGTGTGTGCACCCGGTAGTAGTGGTGCTTGATGTGGTCGAAGTTCACGGTGTCACCGAAGCCCGGCCTCTGGAACAGGTCCCGCACGTACGCCCACAGGACCCGGTCCTCGGTGATCTTGTTGCGGTTGGTCTTGAAGTGCCCGTGGTACACCGCGTCGAAGCGCACGAGCGTCGTGAAGAACCGGACGTCGGCCTCGGTGATGTGGTCGCCCACGAGGTAGCGGCGCTCCGACAGCCGGTCCGACAACCAGTCGAGCCGCTCGAAGAGGATCCCGAAAGCGGTGTCGTACTTCTCCTGCGAGTCCGCGAACCCGGCCCGGTAGACCCCGTTGTTGACGTCGGCGTAGACCTTCTCCGCGACGTCGTCGATCTCGTCGCGCCACGCCTCGGGGTACAGGTCGGGGGCGCCCGGACGGTGGTGGGCGGTCCACTCGGTCGACAGGTCGAGCGTGATCTGCGGGTAGTCGTTGGTGACGAGCAGCCGGGACGGGACGTCGACGATCGCCGGCACGCTCACCCCGCCGTCGTCCTCGGGGTCGCGCGCGAGGTAGTGCTCGGCGAGGAAGTGCGACCCGAGCTCGGGGTCGATCCCGTCGCGGTCGAGCGTGAAGCGCCACGACCGGGAGTCCTGGATCGGGTCGACGATCCCCAGCGAGATCGCGCCCTCGAGCCCCAGCAGGCGCCGGACGATGATCGACCGGTGCGCCCACGGGCACGCGAGGCTCGCGACGAGCCGGTAGCGGCCGGCTTCGACGGGCCACCTGCCCTGGTCGTCGCCCTGGCCGCCGGGCTGCGAGGTGCTGCTCGCCGCGATCCGGTCGGTGAAGTGCGGGCCGCGGCGCTTCCAGCCGCGCGGGACGGGGTTCGATCCGGTCGCGTCGCTCATGCTCCGAACCTACGTCGCCGACCGGGCGGACGCAGCGATCCGGGTCACGGCGCGGGTGTGACGTCCGTCCGGACCGGGCGCAGGCGGGACCCGACCACCCGGGACGTGCCGTCGTCGTGCACCTCGACGAGGACCGTGACGGTCTGGGAGACGGTCCACCCCGTCAGTCGCGCCCCGACCGGGACGGTGCCGATCGTCGCGGTCGTGGGCGTCGGTGCCGTCCACCTTCCCGTGAGCGCGACGCTCTGCGTGCACTCGACCGAGGCCATCGCGAAGATCCCCCGGGTGGACGACGCCCAGGCCGGGGCGGGGTCCTCGAGCGTGCACGCGCGCTGCTCGGCCCCGGCGTCGGGCGAGAGGTCGGGCAGCGGGAAGCCCTGGGTGTGCGCGGTCGTGAGCTGGTCGGCGTCCGTCACGTCGAGCGTGGGGGCGGCCTGCCCGGTGCTCGCGTAAGCGACCACGTCCTGGAGGGCGAGGTCACCGCGGGCGCGCGCGTCGTCGTCGGGCACGACGGCGGAGCCGCCCACGAGCGCGGGCTGCGGCAGGGCCACGGCCGGGTCGGTCGCCAGCCGGTAGGTCAGGAGCCACGGTGCGCCCTCGCCCGTGCGCGTGAAGAACGTCGACTCGACGTACTCGCCCGTGGTGGAGACCACCGCGGTGTCGCCCGGGGCGCTCAACGAGTAGAACCAGTCCGCGGTGCCGCGCTCCGGGGCGGCGAGGGTGCCGACGGTCGAGGTGTAGGGCGCGACCGGGGCGGCCCCCTGCGCGGTCTGCGCAGCGTAGGCGAACGTCGAGGCGCGCAGGCTCGGCCCCGTCTCGAGCAGCGAGAGAGCGGCCGCGTCGCGGGTCGCGTTCGCGGCGTTGCGCGCCGAGGTGAGCCGCGCGAAGAGCGCGTCGGCCTCGGCGCGGGTCGTGACGGGTTGCCGCACGGGGACCGCGGGCGCGGCCGGTGCCGCGGTGGCTCCGGTCCCGGTGCACCCCGTCAGGAGCGCGAGCACGACGCCTGCGCCGAGGAGGCCGACGGAGCGTCGGGCGGGCAGTGGGAGCACGGGCACGGCGGAGAGGACCTCGCTGGGACGGAACGGATGAACCGGTCCATCCAACCCTTCGCGGGCGCCTCGGCCAAACCAGCCCGTGACCTCCGGGTGGCTCCGCGCGCAGGAGCCGTGCTGCCGGGTCGCGCCGATCCCCCCACGGAATCACGTGCGCCCGACCCGGCAGCACCAGTCCTCAGGCGGCGTCCCCCGAGCCGCTGAGGACGACGTGGGTCTGCGGGTCGAACCGGTAGCCGAGCCCGCGGACGGTCGTGATGACGTGCTGGAGGCCGAGCTTCTCGCGCAGCCGGCGGACGTGGACGTCGATCGTGCGGCTGCCGTCGCGCACGGCGTCGGCTCCCCAGACCGTCGACAAGAGCTCCTCGCGGGTCACGACGCGGTGCGCCGAGCGGTAGAGGTGCGACAGGAGCTCGAACTCCTTGTACGTGAGGCGCTGGACCGACCCGTCGACCGTGACGCGCCGGCCGACGGGGTCGATCACGACGCGCGGGAACGGTGAGAGCGCCGCGAGGCGGTCGCGGAACGCGTTGACGTCACCGAGCGGCGCCAGGTCCGGGGCCGGGGTGGGGATCTCGGCGCGGCGGGCCGCGCTGCGCCCGCGCACCTTGCGTCGGCCGTGGTCGACGAGCGGCTCGTGCGAGTCGGTCGCGGGCTCGGAGAGGGTCAGGGCCGTGTAGGTCTCGGCGGCCGGCAGCCACTCACGCGCGAGCTCGCCGAGGGCCTCGGCGAGCTCGACGAGCTCGGCCTGCGGGTGCTCGCCCGACGCCGCGTCGACACCGACGTACAGGACGAACCCGGGGTGGTTGCGACGGTGCGCGGCGTGGGGCTGGGCGGACTTCTGGGTCAGCGTGGTCATGCGAGGCTCCAGGGGTCTTCCCGCTCGACGGCGGGGAGCCGGAGCGGCGCCGACGAGGGTCGGCAGGGTTGTCAGAGGGCTGAGCGAGTCAGGCCGGACAACAGACGCAGGAGGACATGCTGACGCTCGGGCGCCGGGTGGCGCCGCGGAAGCTCAGCGAGGGGATCACCAGGTGAGCATGGCAGCGACGTCGGGGGTCGCCAAGGGGGAGAGCGGAGAATCTCACAAGGTGAGACGCGAAAATGGGACGGACGTGGCGTCGTCGGGCACCGTGGCGCAGGACGGGGCCGCCGGGACCTCCCGGCGACCCCGTTCCGTGCGCGCGGACGACGGCTCGGTCAGACGACCCCGTACAGGCGGTCGCCCGCGTCACCCAGGCCGGGCACGATGTACGCCTTCTCGTCGAGACGCTCGTCCACCGCGGCCACGACGAGCTGGACGTCGACACGGTCGCCGATCGCCTTCTCGAGGACCTCGATGCCCTCCGGGGCCGCGAGCAGGCACACTGCCGTCACGTCGCGGGCGCCGCGCTCGAACACGTAGTCGATCGCCGCGACGAGCGTCCCGCCGGTCGCGAGCATGGGGTCGAGCAGGAACACGTGGCGACCCGTCAGGTCGTCCGGGAGGCGGTTGGCGTACGTGACGGCCTCGAGGGTCTCCTCGTCGCGCTGCATCCCCAGGAAGCCCACCTCCGCGGTGGGCAGCAGGCGGGTCATGCCCTCGAGCATCCCCAGGCCCGCACGCAGGATGGGGACGACGAGCGGACGGGGCTCGGCGATGCGGACCCCGACCGTCGTGGTGACCGGGGTCTGGACCTCGTGGGGCTCGACCCGGACGTCCCGCGTCGCCTCGTAGGCCAGCAGGGTCACGAGCTCGTCCACCAGGAGGCGGAAGGTCGGGGAGGCGGTGTCCTTGTTGCGGAGGACGGTGAGCTTGTGGGCGACCAGCGGGTGGTCGGCGACGTGCAGGCGCATGGTTCGAGGGTACCGCCCGGTAGCCTCGGGAGCATGGTCCCCGACGACGTCGCCCCCACCGCAGAGCCCGGCCCGGCAACGCCCGGCCCCGCGGGGCTCGACCTGCCCTGGGCGACCGGCACGTTCCCGCCCGACACGGTCGCGGCCCGCCGTGCCGTCTGGGACGAGCTCATGGGGCTCGCGCTGCACGAGGCGACCCACGCCCTCGCGTCGGGCGACGTGCCCATCGGGGCGCTCGTCGTCGGGCCCGACGGGCGTCTGCTCGGCCTCGGCCGCAACCGGCGCGAGGAGATCGGCGACCCCACGGCCCACGCCGAGGTCCTCGCCCTGCGGCAGGCCGCCGCGACGCTCGGCTCGTGGCGCCTCGAAGGGTGCACCCTCGTCGTGACGCTCGAGCCGTGCGCCATGTGCGCGGGAGCGACCACGCTCGCGCGGGTCGAGCGCCTCGTGCTGGGCGCGTGGGACCCCAAGGCGGGCGCGTGCGGCTCGGTGTGGGACATCGTGCGCGACCGGCGCAACCCGCACCGCGTCGAGGTCGTGGGTGGCATCCGTGACGTCGAGTGCGGCGACCTCATCCGGGAGTTCTTCGAGACGCAGCGCTGACGGGCCGGCGCCGCCGAGGCGGCGTCGTCCTGCCGGTCCCAGCTGCTGAACGGGGCCCGCGCCACCCGCGAGACTGCGCGATACTGCCCGGGAGCCGCGAGGACCTCGCGGCTCGGCGCGCGGACGTCCGGGCGCCGAGGGGGACCGGTCCTGCGGGGGCGTCGGTGACGACGAGGCGGACGGTCGGAGACAGGGGGATGTTCATGAGGTCTGCACGCTGGCTTCCGGCGGGCGTGGCGCTCGTCGCGGTGCTTGCCGGAGGGCCGGTCGCCGCTGCGCAGACGTCGGATGCTCCGGACGAGGAGCTCGATCTCACGCAGGGCGTGGTGCTCGTCGACGGCGTCGAGGCCCCGATGCGCGGCACCTTCGCGTATCCGTCCTTCGGCCTGGGGAGCGACCCCGTGGTCCGGGGGATCGTGCACGGCGTCCACCGCCTGGAGGGCGCGACGGTGCTCTACTACTCGCTCACCGAGCCGACGAAGGGCATCGGGAGCGGAGGGGTGAACGCCTTCCCGAGCGACCTCCAGGAGCCCGGGCTCTACGGTTACAACATGGCCTCCGCGGTCGAGCTGCTGGACATCGTCGGTCTGCAGGGATATCGACCGCTCGCCGTCGACGGCGAGGCCCTCACGTCGGCAACGGCAGACCTGCAGGCGGAGCCGGGCGAGCTCGCAGTGGCCTTCGCGCTGTTCCCCGAGCTGCCGGAGGGGGTGACCACCGTCGACGTCGTGATCGGACGGGACGTCGTCGCGGAGGTCCCGGTCGGTGACGGGGCGCTGACCCCGGTCGTCGAGGAGCCGGCCGTGCTGCTGGGCCAGGGGTGGCCGGAGCTGCCGTCGAGCGACCGGATCGCGGCGGCGGGTGCCGAAGGGACGGTCTTCGGGCTCTCTCGGCGGACGGCCGACGCCGAACAGGTCGCTCGGACGGAGGAGACGGTCGAGCAGGTCGCGGTGACGCTGGATGCGAACGTCGTGTTCGACAAGGCGTCTGCGGTGCTGTCCGCGGGCGCGCAGTCGACGCTCGCCGACGTCGCGGCCGACATCGCGGCCCGCGGGACCGGCGAGGTGGTCGTCACCGGGCACACCGACTCCGACGGCAGCGACACAGAGAACCAGACGCTCTCCGAGCAGCGGGCGGCGTCGGTCCTGGCGGCGCTCGAGCCGGCTGTCGGGGACGAGGTCACGCTCGCGGCCGTGGGGAAGGGCGAGTCCGAGCCCGTGGCGAGCAACTCCTCGGACGAGGGGCAGCAGGCGAACCGTCGGGTCACGGTCGTCTACTCGGTGCAGGAGGGGAAGCGATGAACGGCACGAGGACCAGGGGCGCGTGGGGTGGCCTGGTGGTCGCCCTGATGCTGCTGGGCGGGTGCTCGGGCGGCGCCGCGACCCCCGACGCGTCGGGGGACCCCTCGCAGACGACGACGGCCGAGGAGCCGGACTCCCCGCCCGAGGTCTCGGCGCAGGACATCGCTCAGGCGTCGACAGCAGCAGAGGACCTCCCTGTGCTGGGCACGGCCCGCGGAGACGTCTCCTTGGGTGGTGGCCGGACCGGATCCGTCGTCGTGGAGGTTCGTTCCGTCGATGCCTCTCCCGACAGGACCGTCGTGCGGTTCTCGCTCGCCGCGGGGGATGGTGGGGAGATCAGCCTCCACCCGTCCTCGTTGTCGGGCGAGCAATGGAGCTTCGACTACCTCGAGGGCTTCGCGGTCGTCGACCCGGAGACCCGGCAGCGACTCCTGAGCTTTCGGGAGTCGGACCGCGAGGCGGGCGAGAGCGCCGTGCAGACCTGCTCGCTGAAGCCGAAGTCGCTCAGCGTCGAGGAGTTCCCGCAGACCTGCATCCTCCCGGCGCTCGATCCGGCGACGAAGTCGGTGACGATCGAGGTTCCCCGCCTGCCCGCGATCGAGGACGTGCCGGTCACCTGGCACCAGGAGGAGGAGTGAGTCACCAGGTCAGAGCCTGTCCGCGAGCTCCTCGAGCGTCTCGGACACCCCGGCCTCGAGCTTGATCGTGGCGAGCGGGTCGCCCCGGGTCGCGCCGCGGTTGACGATCACGACGGGCTTGTCGGTCTTCACGGCGTGCTTGACGAACCGCAGCCCGCTCATGACGGTCAGCGACGAGCCCGCGACGAGCAGCGCGTCGGCGGCGTCGACCATGGCGTAGGCCCGCTCGACCCGCTCGCGCGGCACGTTCTCACCGAAGTACACGATCTCCGGCTTGAGCATGCCGCCGCAGAACTCGCACGCGGCAGGCACGAAGTGCGCGGTCGACTCGATGACCGCGTCCGCGTCGGGGGCGGTCTCGACGTCCTCGAGGTCGCCGATGCTCTCCAGGAAGTGGGGGTTGAGCTCGGTGAGGCGTTCGGCCAGGTGCTCGCGCGAGACGACGCGCGAGCACGACAGGCAGATCACGCGGTCGTAGCGCCCGTGCAGGTCGATCACGTTGCGCGAGCCCGCGTCCTCGTGGAGCAGGTCGACGTTCTGCGTGATGATCCCCTCGAGGATGCCGCGCTCCTCGAGCCGGACGAGGGCCTTGTGCCCGCCGTTGGGGTGCGTTCGGTGCACGCGCTGCCAGCCGACGTGGTTCCGCGCCCAGTAGTGACGGCGGAACGCCTCGTCCCCGACGAACTGCTGGTACGTCATGGGGTTGCGCGGGGGAGAGTCGGGGCCGCGGTAGTCGGGGATGCCCGAGTCGGTCGAGATGCCCGCGCCGGTCAGGGCGGTCAGCCGCTTGCCGCGCAGAAGGCGCAGGACGTCGTCGGTCGTCGGGGTCGTGTCAGGGGTCTCCGATAGCACCGTTCGAGCGTACGACGTGCGCCCGGAGACCGGGTGAATCTCCCGGACGGGCCTCGGTGGCGCGGAGTGTCACACACCTGTTCATAGGGCAAAAAGGACATCTGCGGGACCGATAGGAAACTTATTGGTTAAGAGTCTTGGCAAAGGTTCTCAGCACAGCTACTGTGCGAGGCGTCCGAACAAAGTTCCGGGCGTGCCCGGAGGAGAGCAACGAGGCCCTTCATGCAAGACACACCCACGCGCCGGCTCGCGCCGGTGGCGATCGCCGCAGCAGCGGTGCTCGCGGCATCCGTCCTGGTGGCCCCCGCTGCCCAGGCGGTCGCGCCCCAGTCCGTCGCTTCTGCCAAGCCCGCTGCGACGTCCGCGGGCCCCGACGACATCAACGGCTACCGCAGCGTCGGCTACCTCATGGCCGACAGCCCCGTCACGCGCGACTTCCACGTCGCGAACCTCGTGTCCTCGGGCGCGATCAAGGACCTGACCCACCTCAACTACGCGTTCGGCAACGTCACGACCGACCTCGTGTGCGACATCACGCAGGAGCCCGGCGAGGGCGACGCGCAGAACGACTTCCTGCGGCTCGTCCCCGCCAAGAACTCCGTCGACGGCAAGGCCGACAAGCCCGGCCAGGCGCTCGCGGGCAACTTCAACCAGCTCCGCAAGCTCAAGGCGGTCAGCCCCGACACCAAGATCCTCGTGTCGCTGGGTGGTTGGACCTGGTCGGACAACTTCTCCGAGGCGGCCTCGACGGCCGAGGGGCGCACCAGGCTCGTGAACTCGTGCCTCGACATCTACATCAAGGGCAACCTGCCCCAGATCGGTGACAAGGGCGGCCCGGGCGCCGCGGCCGGCATCTTCGACGGCATCGACATCGACTGGGAGTGGCCCGTCACGGGTGGCGAGACCGCGAACGCACGCCCCGAGGACAAGGAGAACTTCCTGCTCCTCATGGAGGAGTTCCGCTCCTCGCTCGACGCGCTGGGCGACCAGGACGGCGAGGACTACCTGCTCACGGCGTTCGCGCCGGCCGGCGGCTGGAACGCGGGCCAGGGCGGCTGGCTCGACAAGCGCTTCTTCGCGTCGGTCGACTTCCTCAACGTCCAGGGCTACGACTTCCACGGCGGCTGGGTCCCGAACAAGACCGGGCACCAGGGCAACCTGCACCCCGACGGCACCGAGAACTGGGGCCTGGGCCTCGACGGTGCCATGGGCATGTACGTCAACGCCGGGGCGGACCCCCAGCAGCTCAACGCGGGTCTCGCGGCGTACGGCCACGGCTGGTACGGCGTCGAGGACGGCAGCGCGGGCTGGAAGCCGGCCGAGGGCTACGTCGGCACCAAGACGTACGCCGAGCTGCGCACGTTCGGCAAGGCGTTCTTCGACCCGACGATCGGTGCGTCGTGGCGCTACGACGGCGACCAGTGGTGGAGCTTCGACGACCCGGCCTCGGTCAACGCGAAGGCCGAGTGGCTCGCGGTCGAGGGGTACGGCGGGGCCATGTGGTGGGACCTCAGCGGTGACCACAAGAACGAACTCGGTGGGACGCTCGGCTCGACCCTGCGCGCCTCGACGCCCGGACCCGGGGTCGACGCGCAGTGCGCCGCGCCGTGGTTCGCCTCGGGCGTCTACACCTCGGGCGACGTGGTCTCGCACGACGGCGCCGAGTACAAGGCCAGGTGGTGGACCCGCGGCACGGCTCCGGCCGCGACCTCGGGCAGCCCGTGGCAGAAGATCGGCCCGTGCGGCACGGCCCCCGTGGTCGAGGTCGTCACGTGCGCACCGGCGTTCTCGCTCGAGGCGACCTACACAGGCGGCGCAGTCGTGTCCCGTGCGGGCGTCAACCACACCGCCCAGTGGTGGACCCGTGGCGAGGTGCCCGGGAGCAACGTCTGGGGTGCGTGGGACGCGGGTCAGCCCTGCTCGGCATGACCTGCGTGACGGCGGTCTGACCGCCGCGCTGCACCGCAGCACCGTGCCGCGGGCCGTTCCGTGACACGGGAGAGGGGTGCCGCACCTTCGGGTGCGGCACCCCTCTCGCGTCCTGTCGTCCGGCGACCCGGACGTCGTGCGTCTACGGCTCACGGCCGCGCACGCCCGACGGCGTCACGTACCGCTCGTCGTCGCCTCGCCCGTGGTGTCGGTCGAGCCGGTGGCACCGGGCCGGCGGCCTCCGCCACCCATCCCTCCCATGCCGCCGCCCGCGAACTCGCCCGCGGTGGCCGTCGCGACCTGCGTGGCACCGTCGGCGCTGCCGTCCGACGAGAGGCCCGTCGCGTCGGCCGAGCCGAGCGTGCCGCCGGCCTGGAAGACGTACGTCGCGCCCGTCGTGATCTCGGGCGACGAGTAGACGATGTTCTCGGTGTCCTTGGTGACCTCGTAGGACACGAGGGTCGCGCCGTCGTCGGACAGGAGGTGGACAACGGTGCCGGCCGCAGCCGTCTGGTCGAGGTTCGCCGCGACCCAGCCCTGCGACGAGTCGGTGTCCGGGGCGACCGCCATGCCCGAGCTGCCCGCCGCGAGCAGCGTGCCGCCCGAGATCGTGAACGCCCCGGCGGTGTCGAGCGCGCCGTTGCCGGCGTTCGTCGGGCCCTGGACCACGGTCGTGCCGCCTGTGATCTCGATCGTCCCGTTGCTGTCCAGGCCGTCTCCGCCCGCGTCGACCACGAGGGTCCCGCCCGTGATCTTGAGCCAGTAGTCACCGGTGTCGGCGCTCTCGCCTCCGGGGCCACCGCCCTGGCCACCCGCCTGCCCGCCGGGGGCGGTGCCGTCGGGCATCTCGCCGTCGGGCATCGCCGGCGGCTCGCCCGCCGTGCCGTCGCCCGGCGCGGCGCCGTCGGGCATGGCCGGCATCTCGCCGTCGGCCGGGGGAGTGAAGTCGTCGGGCATCTCGCCGTCGCCCGCGGGCGCCCCCTGGGGAGCGGTGCCCTCCTGCGTGGTGCCCGCGGTGTCCGACGTGGTGCTCGTCCCGCCCGCGGCGTTGACGCCGTCGTCGGACGACGTGATGTCGATGTCACCGCCCGCGAGCGTGATGGTCGCCCCTTCGAGGCCCTCGACCGACTCGGTGACCGTGAGCGTGCCGTCCGAGACCGTGAGGTCGCCGTCGGCGTGGACACCGTCGTCGCCCGAGGCGAGCGTGATCTCGCCGCCCGAGACCGACACCGCACCGTTCGAGTGCAGGCCGTCGTCCGCGGCGTCGACGCTCACGTCGGCACTGCTGCCGACCACGACACCCACGTCGCCCTTGATGCCCTTGGCCGAGGCGTCCTCGGCGACCTCGGCGCCCGCGCCCCCGGCGGCGGCGATGGTCACGGACGCGTCGGCGACGATCGCGTCGGTCTCGGCCTGGATGCCGTCGTCGCCCGACGTGATGTCGACCGTCCCGCCGAGGACCGCGACGTAGCCCATGGTCTCGTCGTCGGCGTTGGTCGACTTGAGGCCGTCGGCGACCGCCGTGACCGTGATCGACGCGTCGTCCGTCACGACCAGGTAGTCCTTGCCGCGGATTCCGTCGTCGCCCGCGTCGACCGTGAGGGTCCCGCCGGCGACCACCAGGCCGTCCTTGCTGACGATCCCGTCGGTCGAGGCGCTGACCACGTCGAGCGAACCCGAGCCGCCGATCGTCAGGTCTGCGGTGGAGAACAGGGCGCCGTCGGGCTCGTCGGTGCTGCCGTCACCGTCCGCGTCGGCAGCCGCGCCCGTGGCCTCGAGGTGGTTCGTCGAGCCGTCGGCCAGGACGACGACGGCGCTCGCCGCGTCGTCCACGACCAGGGCCGAGGTCGTCGAGCTCGTGACGCTCGCACCGTCGAGCACGAGGCGCACCACGCCGTCGCCCGACGAGGCCACGACGACCTGCCCGTCGGTCAGCTCGCCCGTCACGCGGTAGGTGCCGGCCTGGGTGATCGTGACGGTCGAGCCGTCCACGGTCACACCGTCGCCGTCGGCCTGGGCCGAGTCACCCTCGAGGGCGATCGCGACCTCCTCGGACTCGTCCCAGGTGAGGTCCTCGTCGTCGGCTCCCGAGGCGTGCGGCTCGGCGTTCGCCGCCATGGCCTCCTCGGGGGTCAGGCCCGCGACGGCGGACGACGCGGTGGTGGCCGACGCGGCGTCGCTCGTGGTGGCGCTCGTGCTCTCGCCGGCGTCGGCCGAGCAGCCGACGAGCGCGGTGGCGGTGAGCGTGGCGGTCAGGACCGCGGTGGTGACGGTGGTCGGTCTGCGAAGTCGCATCAGATGCTCCTGTCGTCGAAGGTGGTGAGGGAGGGCTCGACGTAGCGGCGGATGACGCGCCGCCACGGCGTGGCCGGCAGGTCGGGGCGGAGGACCGCCAGACCCGTGCCGTACTTGGAGATGCGCTGCGGCCGGTGGCCGCTGCGCCAGAGCAGGTGGTCGAGGCACGACGGCGTCGACCCGGTCTTGGTCTCGACGACCACGAGGTCGGGGACCGCCGCGCTGCGACCCGCGGGCGTGCCCTCGTCGAGCAGCCACGTGAGGTCGGTGTCGAGAGTCGCGCGGGCGGCCGGTGCACCCGGTGCGTTCCCGGGGAGGAACAGCGTGGTCCGTCGGTAGCGGGTCACGAGCCCGGCCGAGAGCGGCAGGTCCGCCGCCGCGGGGATCGCGGCGTCGTCGAGCGTCGCGGACACGAAGCGCCGACCGTCGCCGAGCGCGCACCGGGCGTCGGGCTCGTGCTCGACGCGGTCCTTGACGGTCGACCCGCGTGCTGCACGTGTCTTGACCTCGAGCCACGCCTCGCCCGAGTCCAGGTAGGTGCGGGTCCGGACCTTGAACCGGCGCCGGCGCCGGTGCGCCGCCAGGTGGTAGCTCGTGAGGTCGGGGGTGTCGAAGTACACCGACTCGTAGGCGAAGTCGCGACGCCCGTCGATGTCGAGGACCCGCACGCCCGGCTCCCTCACGACCAGGTCGGCGAGCACCGTGCGCGCCTCGGCCCGGTGCAGGACGTACTTGCGGTCGATCCGTGTCTGGAGCGAGGCCGACTCGACGAGCTCGTCGAGCGAGATGGGGGAGAACCCCGCGTGGGGTGCGGCGAGGGTGTCGGGCGTGGCGCCGTCGGGCAGGTACGTGGTCATGCCGACACCTGCCCCGTGCCCGTGGCGCCCGGGAGCGCTGCGGCGACCGGCGCGCCGCCGCTGCTCGCGATGACGCCTCCGCCCGGCGCGACCTCGTAGCGGACGTCGACCAGGGTCGTGTCGTTGACCAGGTCGAGGCGCTGGACCGAGGCCGAGTGGACGTGCGCGCCCAGGAGCTGCTCGAGGTAGGCGACGAGGCCGGCCTCGTCGGGGAACGCGCGGTCGAGCATGATGACCTGGCTGCGGTGGCGGCGCAAGAGGCGCGGGTGGTCCGCGGCTGCCATGACCACCAGGATCAGGGCGCTGCCCGCGACGCCGAGCCAGCCAGCGCTCGCGCCGAGCCCGCCGAGGAGACCCAGGGCGAGGGCGGCGAAGTAGTAGGCGACCTCGTGCTGCGACAGCTCGGTCGAGCGCAGGCGGATGATCGACAGGACACCGAAGAGGCCGAGCCCCAGGCCCGCGCCGACCGTGCTCCTCGCGAGCGTCGCCGCGACCGCCAGGACTCCCACGTTGACGCCCAGGTAGGCGACGACCAGGTCGCGGCGCCGGTGACGCGGGAAGTAGAGGCCGAACGTCAGGACGAGCACGGCGACGAGGTCGACGAGGTACAGCACGAGCTGTGGGGGCTGGGTCACGGGTGACCTCCAGGTGACGGGGAAGTGAACTCCTCCAGTGAGCCGTCCGAACCTGTGAGGTCCCTATGACCCGGGGTAGCCGGGGATATGAGTTCGGGGACGTGGGGCGTCGGCGGCCGCTGAGTGCGGAGTTCTTGCGGGACACGCCCGGCAAGTCGCGCAAGAACTCCGCACTCAGCGAGGCCGCCGCTGCCCGATTCGGTCCTCACGCTCTGAGCGGGTATCCTTCTGCAGCCGGGAGTTCTCGGCTGGGTAGCGTGTCCGAGTGGCCTAAGGAGCACGCCTCGAAAGCGTGTGTGGGTGAAAGTCCACCGTGAGTTCGAATCTCACCGCTACCGCGTTCAGCACGAAGGGTCCCGACCAGTGGTCGGGGCCCTTCGTCGTTGCTCCCCCGCTGGGGCGCTCCCGGCGGTGGAGCGGATCATGCCGCTGGCGTGGCCCGCGATCTCGCGCCAACCGCCTCGGGTTTCGCCTTCGTGCGGGACGCTCGCGCCCTGTCCGTCTCCCGGGGGAGGTTGTGTTGTTCGTGCAGTCACCACAATTGTGGTGACTGCACGAACAACACACCCCCCCCGGCCACCGCCCGGACTCACCCCGTAGGGCGCTCGTCCGGACTCACCCCGGCGGAGCCCGTCTGGACCCGGCGAGTCGTGCGCACCATGCCATCGGGTCGAGGTCCGTCACCGTCCGCGGCGCTGGCCCCGCCGAGACCCGACCGGCCCCCCAGCCCCATTGGTGAAAGAGTGTCCCCGTGACTTCGAACGACGCCGAGCGCCCAGACGACCAGCCGAGACCGTCGGGCGCCTTCCCCGGCGCGCCCGATGTCGAGTCGGTCTTCCCTGAGGGGCAGGTGCCCAGCGGCGAGCCCGGCGACGGCTCGGCGGGAGCCCCGGCGCCCGGCGCAGCCGTGAGGTCCAGGCGGCGCTGGTCGTTCGCGCGCGAGGTCGGCGTGATCGTCGTCGCGGCCCTCGTCATCTCGTTCCTCATCAAGACGTTCGTGGTCCAGCCGTTCGTCATCCCGAGCGAGTCGATGGAGAACACCCTCATCAAGGACGACAGGGTCTTGGCCTCGCGGTTCGTCCCTCGCTTCCTCGACATCCATCGCGGCGACGTCGTGGTCTTCAAGGACCCGGGCGGCTGGCTCGCGAGCCAGCCGCAGCAGGAGTCGACGGGCCTGGTCAAGGCCGGTGAGACGTTCCTGACGTTCATCGGCATCCGTCCGGTGGACGCGGGCGAGCACCTCATCAAGCGGGTCATCGGGCTGCCCGGGGACCACGTGACGTGCTGCGACGCGCAGGGTCGCGTCTCGGTCAACGGGGTCGCGATCGACGAGACCTACATCAAGCCCGGCTCGATCCCCAGCGAGCTCGAGTTCGACGTGGTCGTGCCCGAGGACTCGCTGTTCGTCCTGGGGGACAACCGGCAGAACTCGGGCGACTCGCGCTACAACACGGACAAGCCCGGGGAGGGCTTCGTACCGATCGACAACGTCGTCGGTACTGCGGTCGCCAAGGTGTGGCCGCTCGACCGCGCGTCGCTCATGCGCAACCCGGGGAGCGTCTTCGAGGACGTCCCGGAGCCCTGAGCAGACTCACCCGCTCAGGCCGAGCGCTGCGGCACGTCCTCCCCTAGCGTGGTGGGACGGCCCACGCTCGGAAGGACTCTTCGTGTCACTGCGTTCTGCTCGTCCTGTCGGAACGGTGCGCCGGGCGGCGCTCGGCGCCGGGGCGGTGCTCGCGGCACTTGCGCTGGTCGCCGGGTGCACGGGATCACCGGGGCCCACGGAACCAGGCCCGACGGCGGAGCGCCCCACCGGCGACACGTCACCGTCCGAGGAGCCCACCCCGGAGAAGCCGACCCCCACGCCCACACCCACGCCGACGCGCGCGGCGTCGAACGTCCCGCTGACGAAGCTCGCACCCGGGGAGAACCCGCCGCAGTTCATCATCTTCTCGTTCGACGGTGCGGGGTGGCACGACCGCTGGACCGAGTTCCGTGAGGCGGCGGCACAGGTCGATGCCCGGTTCACGGGCTTCCTCACGGGCATCTACCTGCTCACGGACGAGCACCGCGACGCCTACACGGGACCGGGGCACGCGCAGGGCAAGGCGTCGGTGGGCTTCGGCGGGGACGCGGCCACGGTCACGACGCTCGTGGGCGACCTCAACGCGGCCTACCTCGAGGGGCACGAGATCGGGACGCACTACAACGGGCACTTCTGCGCGGACAACCCGCCCGGTGGCGGGGACTGGACCACGGCCGACTGGAACAGCGAGCTCGACCAGTTCTTCGGGTTCTGGAACGACTGGCAGGAGATCAACGGCCTCCAGGCCTCGCCCCCGCTCGAGATCCCGGCGTCCGAGGTCACGGGCGGTCGGACGCCGTGCCTCGAGGGCAACTGGGACCAGATCGCCCCGGCGTGGGCCGCGCACGGGCAGACGTACGACTCCTCGATCCCGGGCAGCGGCATCGCGTGGCCCAAGCAGGAGTACGGCGTGTGGGAGTTCCGGATGCAGACGACGAACTCTCCGACGCTCGGCAACGTCATGGCCATGGACTACAACTTCTGGTACAAGTTCAACAAGGCGCAGAACCAGCCCGAGCGGGCCCCGGAGATCCGCGCCGCGGTGCTCGAGACGTACCGGCACATGTACGACGTCGCCTTCAACGGCAACCGTGCGCCGGTCCTGGTGGCGAACCACTTCAACCAGTGGAGCGGCAACGCGTTCAACCCGGCGGCCAAGGACTTCATGCTCGAGGCGTGCGGCAAGCCCGAGACCATCTGCGCCACGTACCAGGACGTCATCGAGTGGATGAACGTCCAGGACCCGGCGGTCCTGGCCGAGCTCCAGGCGCGTCCCCCGGTCTCGTAGGGCGTGGGTCGTGGTGAGCAGCGCGGGGCTCCTCCTGCACCGGGTCGGTGACGGGGGAGAGGTCGAGGTGCTCGTCGGGCACATGGGCGGTCCGCTGTGGGCGCGCAAGGACGAGCGCGCCTGGACCATCCCCAAGGGTGAGCACGATCCCGACGAGGACCCGCACGCCGCGGCGGTCCGTGAGTTCACCGAGGAGCTCGGGTCCGCACCGCCCGACGGGCCGGAGATCGACCTGGGACAGATCAGGCAGCGCGCGGGCAAGACCGTGCGTGCCTGGGCGCGCCGCGCCGACTTCGACGCGAGCACCGCGACGAGCAACACGTTCGAGATGGAGTGGCCGCCACGCTCCGGTCGGACGGCGACCTTCCCGGAGCTCGACCGGGTCGCGTGGGTGCCGCTCACGCGAGCGCGCGAGCTCCTGGTCGCGGGACAGGTGGAGCTGCTCGACCGCCTCGCGGATGCGCTCGCCCGGTCCTGAGGCGAGACCGTGCGAGCCGGCTCAGGCGTGGACCGGCAGCGTTCGCAGCAGGTACCGCTCGGCCGAGCCGGCTTGCTGGGCCAGGTCCCACAGGGTCGAGGACGGTGCGTCCGAGTCCTCGGGGGCCGTGCCGTCGGGCTCGTTCCCGCCCGTCGGGTCGTCGGGGCTCAAGGCCTGGAGGACCTGGTCGAGCTCACCGGGGTTCAGCTGCGCCGCGTCGGCCAGGACGGTCAGGTCGCGCAACCCGTTGCGCAGCGCGTCGAGCTCGGCGAGCTGCCTGTCGTCGAGCTGGTCGCGGTCGGGCACCAGCTCGTCCTGCAGGCGCACGGCGTCTCGGAGCAGGGCGACCTCCTCCGGCTGCTGTGGACC
This sequence comes from Oerskovia sp. NPDC060338, assembly GCF_042726295.1. NCBI lineage: Bacteria > Bacillati > Actinomycetota > Actinomycetes > Micrococcales > Cellulomonadaceae > Oerskovia > Oerskovia sp. NPDC060338. The sequence goes on along the minus strand of NZ_JBHXCQ010000001.1, from coordinate 68,136 downwards.
GGTCCTTCCCGACGAGGCACGGAGCGCGGTCGCGGTGGCCTGGGTCGCGGTCTCGATACGTCGTCGCAGAGGTGGGGGCCGGAAGCCCGGGATCACGACGAAGCCGAGGACCACCCCGACCAGCACCGCGCTCAGGGTGAGCCACACGTACTGCGCCAGGAGGTCGACCGCGTTCAGGTCACGGGTCACGGAGTTGAAGCCGACGCTGACGACGACCATGAAGGCGCCGCCCAGCGCCGGCCGGGTGACGATGTACCACAGCCCCAGGCACAGGGCGACGACTGCGACCAGCGTGAGGTAGCGCGACGGGACGACCAGCAGGACCACCGCGACCGTGAGCGAGCCGGAGACCAGACCGATGATCTTGTTCCTCGTCTTGGTCACGGTGCCGCTCCAGCTGGCCTGGAGGATGCTGAAGGTGGTCAGGAGCGCGGTGGAGACCAAGGGGTCGCCCCGTTCCAGGCCGGACGTGATCAGCAGCATCAGCAGCACGGCGAGCGCGGTGCGGAACGCGTGCCGGACCTGGATGGACTGCAGCCGGGCCGCGGGGTGCAGCACCGCGTCCTGGAGCTGGTGGCGCCGGTCCCGATCGAGCGTGACCGTGGTGGTGTCGCGCTCCTGGATCGCCTGCTCGACGGAGTCCAGGGCGCGCGAGGCCTCGGTGAAGGGGGCCTCGGTGACCGCCGGCGCCGGCAGCGGTGCCTTGACGGTCTCGTCCCGCCGGGGCTTGGCCTTCATCGCCTCGGCCAGCCCGTGAGCCCGGTCGCGGAGTGCCGGGTCGTCGGGGCTGCCTGCCGCCAGGAGGTCTGCCGTGTGCAGGGCCAGGCGGAAGCGCGAGGCCCCCTCGAGCGCGTCCGCGAGCCAGCGCTGCCTGCCGTCGCTGAGCCAGGTGCTGAACGCGGTGGCTGTGGCGGCGCTCGGATCGTCGGCGACGAGCACCGCGGCGACCTGCTCGCGGGTCTGCTTGGAAGGGTCCGAGATCCCCATCAGGATGCGCAGGACGAGTGCCACGGCGACCCCCGCGACGGCCGCCGCGATCACCTGCCGATGATCGGCCCCACCCATCGGTGCGTAGCCGTAGCCGAACACCGTGGTCATCCCGAGCCCCATCCCCGCGTTGCCGAAGCGTGGGCCGAGCAGGGGGAGGAGCGCGGCCACGAACACGAGCACCACGACGAGAGCGATCGCCGCGGGGCGCGAGGTCTCGGCCACCAGTCGTGGGACGGCTGCGGCGAAGATCAGCAGCGGGCCCATCACGGCAGCGATGCGAAGGTCGGCACGGAGCGGACCGCCCATGAAGGCCACCAGTGCGAACATGCCCGTCAGGCCGCCGATGATCCCCACCGGTCCGGCCCCCCAGGCGTCGGCGAGCAGCACGGAGGGGAGGACCACGATGATCATCAGCACGATCAGCATCGGGCTGCCCGGGGGGCGCTTGGGCGCCTCGGCCTTGCCTGAGCTCTTCACGGGCACTCCTCGACGGTCGGCTGGGTCGGGCATGCCTCGACGGTACGGCCGAAGGGCAGGGGGTGCCACGCATGGAGGTTCTCGCTCGCCCCGGAGATGCCCGACGGCGCAGCGCGCCCCGGGCGACCGCCTCGCGAGGTGAGGTGGTCGCCCGGGGCGCGTGACGCCGTCGGGCAGGAGATCACTCGGGGAGGCCCGAGACTCCCGTCAGCTCGTTGGGGACCACGTCGAGCGCGGCGCTCGCGTAGACCTCGCCCGACTCGATGTCGACCGCGTGCACGGCCTTCGTGGCGGGGTCGGTCACGTAGGCCGTGTGGTCGAGCACGAACAGCGTGGGGCGCGGGGCCTGCCAGTCGTCGGGCTCGGTCCACGCGTCGATCACGGCGATCGTGCTGGTGATCGCCCCCGAGGCGGGGTCGATGACGCGCAGCGACCCGTCCGTCCCCAGGACGAGGGCCTCGCCGTGCGGGCCGCGGCCGAGCGAGCGGAACGTGTAGCTCGCGCCCGTGTCGACCAGGGTGATCTGCTTGCTCGCGGTGTCGACGAGCGAGATGCGGGTGGGGCGCTCGAGCTCGGCGTCGGGGTCGGACTTGTAGTCGCCCAGGACCACGGGGGACTCGTCGGAGCCGGCCTGGTTGCCGATGCGGCCGTAGGCGTCGGGCGACGCGACCTTGGTCAGCTCGCCGCCCGCGTAGACGACCACGCCGTCCTCGCAGCCCACGACCACGGCCTCGTCGGCCGCGACTGCCTCGCCGTGCACGCCCGGGCACGCGTCGGTGCGGGCGATCTCGTGGCGGGCGCTGTCGAGGACCACGACGCTCGACCGCGAGTCCTCGGTGCCGTCGGTGACCAGCAGGTCGCCGTTCTCGAGCTCGACCGCGACGCCGTGGTGCGGCGAGGGGGTCGTGTACGTCGTGGTCTCGGGCGCGCCGTCCGCGAGGTCGTGCGGGTCGAACGACTCGACGAGTCCTTAGCCGTCGTTGAACAGGACCGTGCGGCCCGCGTGGCGGACCACGTGCCCGGGGTGGTTCGCTGCGAACTCGGTCTTCGTGAAGGCCGGGTCGGACGTGTAGAAGTGCGAGTGGTTGCCGTGCGGCTCGCCCCACGTGCCGAGGTCGAGGACCCGGAACGCGTCGCCCGCGGAGACGATCACGTGGCGCTCGTCCCCGGCGGGGTTGAGGCGCGTGAAGCCGTCGAGCGGGAGGTCGGCGACCTGCTCGAGGCTCGTGCCGTCGAGGACGACGATCCCGCCGTCGTAGGTCAGGGCGATGCGCGGGGTGTCGGTCGCGGCCTCGGTGCCGTGGCCGCCCTCCTCGTGCTCGTCGTGGTCGTGGTCGTGCTCGGACGCGTCGGAGGACGCGGCGGGGGAGGCCTCGCCCGTGGCGCAGCCGGCGAGCACGGCGGCGGGCAGGGCGAGGGCGATCCCCAGGGCGAGGTGGCGGTGTCTGGTGCTGGTCATGGCGTCACGGGACCCCGGCGGGTCCCACCGTCCTTCCGGTAGGTGCGATGCAGCCCGGCGCAGGGAGCACCGAGCTCGCACACCGTAGCAGAGAATGAGAACCGCTCTCATTATCAAGTGGGCCGCCTATGTCGGTGGCAGCCACCTGCCGCAGACGCAGCAGGTGCCCCGGGCGGGTCTGGTCCTCGCGAGCGACGCGCGCGACCGGAGGCCCGCGCACGCTGGAGACGGAAGGCGCCACGGGAGCGCAGGAGCACGGGAGCACAGGAGGAACGATGGGACGCGGAACGAGCGGGGAGGGCGCCGTCGAGCGCCGGACCAGGGCCGACAAGGTGGCGATCGACCTCGTCGAGGCCGCCACGAAGGGGCACCTCGAGTTCATGATCAGCTGGAACCAGGTGCTGCCCCGCGACCGGCCGGCCGTCGTGGACGCCCTCTCGACGAGGGTCGCGGTCGACGCGCTGGTCAACGGCTTCGCCGGAGCGCCCACGTCCCTGCGGTCGCAGGACCTCGGTGCGCAGGCGGCGCGTGCAGCGTTCCAGCTCGCGAGCTCGCTGGTCGCCGCTGCGATCCGACGCGAAGACCCTCACCTCGTGGCCGCCCGGCTGCGCGAGCTGCGCGCCGCGGCCCGGAGCGCCCCGGAGATCCATCGATACGCCTGGCAGATGACGTGCGAACCCGAGGCCCGACAGGTGGGGGCGGCGGTCGCCGCGGCGGCCCGTGACGGTCGGGACGACGACGCGACCTACCTCGTGCGCACCACGAGCGACGACCTCGTCGAGGCCGTGCTGCACGTGACGATCGACCTGCTGGCGAACCTGATGGTCCGCGCCGGGCTCGAGGTCGAGTCCGGGTCCGCCTCGCCTGCCCTGCGTGCCGAGATGTCGATGCTCCGGCCGGACCTCTGGCCTGAGGGCGGAGGGACGCGGACCGCTCGACGGGAGGACGTGCTCGTGGTGGCCGCCTTGTTCGCGGGCGCCTCGCGTCGGGCCCCGCGGGAAGCCGACGCGGTGCTCCGTCGTGTCCGACGGGCCGCGCTGCGTGACGTCAGGTGACGGGCTGTGCGCGGCCGGGCGCTGGATGCCGCGCCCCCCGGCCCAGCCGCACGAGCTGGACCACGGCCCCGACCAGCAGGACCACGAGCGCGAGGTTCCGCACGGCCGCGACCAGGACGATCCAGGGCTCCCCGACCATGAACTCGTCGTACGCGACCGGGTAGAGGAGCTGGGTCAGACCAGCGGTGCCCAGGACCGCGAGAGCCGGCGCCGACCAGACCGAGCGGGCGCCCCGCCCGGCGAGCGCGATCGCGACCGCCACGGGAGGGCCGATCCACGCGACGAACTGCGGCGAACCGACCTTGTTGAAGACGATGAGGCTCAGCAGCAGGGCCGTCACGGACAGGAGGAACGCGTCGGTGCGGACCTCGGGCCGCCGCCGGACGGCCCACCAGGAGAGGGCCGCGATCGCGAGGACGGCGACGGGCAGCAGCACGTCGAGCAGCCGTCCCGTCACCGCGGTGCCGGGGCCGTAGATCTCGAGCGTGCGGATGTCCTGGTTCATCCAGACCCGGAACCGGGGGTCGAACAGCCGCAGGACGCTGAACGGGGTCGCGAACACCGACTCCGACTGGAGGCCGCGCGCGTCCTGGGTCCCGAACACCCCGAGCACCCGCGTGCCCGCTCCGCCCGCGAGAGCGAGCGCGACGACGACCGCGCTGACCGCCGCACCCGGGAGGACGACGGTCCGCCACGGACGTCGGGCGGTCGTGAGAAGCGCCACGACCACGGCCCCGGGGGCGATCTTGACCCAGGCGCCGAACGTCGCGATCGCGGTCGCCACGGCCGGGCGACGCACCGCGACCGCGAGCGTGATCACCAGGAGGGCCGCTGCGACGCCGTCGAGCCGGCCGAGGAAGATGGGGCCGAGCGCGACGAGGAAGGCGAGCCACCACCAGGCAGCGACGCGGCCGCGGCCGGGCAGCCGCGCGAGGAACCACAGCGCGAGCGCGTTGAGCGCGACGATCAGCACGAGGAACTGCGCGTAGTACGCCCCGAACGACGAACCGAAGAATGCGGGGGCGGAGACGGGCACCAACGCTCCGACCGGGTAGACCCAGTCGTAGTCGAGCACCGGCCAGATCCCGCGGTCCCATCCTGCGCGGGCCCAGACCCGGTACAGCTGCACGTCGCCCGAGATCCGGTACCCCCAGGTCAGGGCGTCGAAGACGAGCCAGGCGTGCACGAGCACGAAGCCCGCGACCAGGGCCCACGGCGAGCGCAGCGCCCACGCGAGGAAACGGCGTCCGGTCGAGGAGGGCCGGGCGGCGGAGGTCTCGGGCACGGGCTCATCGTCGCACGACGGCGCCGCTCGCCCGGGCGGCGCGACACGCCCTGGACGCCGCACGCCGTCGGGCACGAAGAAGCGGCCCGGCCGGAGGCGAAGGGGACCTCCGGGCGGGCCGCAGGTCGCGCGGTGAGGCAGCACCGCGCGACGCGAGGGGAAGGGCTCAGGCGCGCAAGATCAGCGCGTCCCCCTGCCCGCCGCCGCCGCACAGCGCAGCGGCGCCCACGCCGCCCCCGCGGCGCTGGAGGGCGAGGGCCAGGTGCAGGGCCAGGCGCGCGCCCGAGGCGCCGACCGGGTGGCCCAGGGCGATCGCGCCGCCGTCGGTGTTGACGAGCCCGGGGTCGATCCCGAGGTCCTCGACCGACTGGAGCGCGACGGCCGCGAAGGCCTCGTTGATCTCGACCAGGTCGAGCTCGTCGGCCTTCATGCCCTCGCGCTCGAGCGCGTGGGTGATCGCGCGGGCGGGCTGGGAGTGCAGCGAGCTGTCGGGGCCGGCGACCTGGCCGGCCGACCGGATCTCGGCCAACCAGGTGAGGCCGTGGGAGAGTGCGAAGGCCTTGCTGACGACCACGACCGCCGCGGCGCCGTCGGACAGCGGTGACGACGAGCCGGCCGTGATGGTGCCGTCCTCGACGAACGCGGGGCGCAGGCGGGCGAGCGCCTCGACCGTGGTGCCGGGACGGATGCCCTCGTCGTCCGCGACGACGACCGGGTCGCCCTTGCGCTGCGGGACGGTGACGGGCGCGATCTCCTCGGCCAGCCGCCCCTCCTCGCGGGCCGCTGCCGCGAGGGTGTGCGAGCGGGCCGCGTACTCGTCCTGCTCCTCGCGGCCGATGCCGCGCGTCGCGCAGCCGCGGTCGGTGGCCTCGCCCATGATCTGACCGTCGAACGGGTCGCGCAGGCCGTCGTGGGTGAGCGAGTCCGCCATGGTCACGTCGCCGAACGGGAAGCCCTTGCGCGAGCCGAGCACGAGGTGCGGCGCGTTCGTCATGGACTCCTGGCCGCCCGCGACGACGACCGAGGCCTCGCCCGTGCGGATCAGGCGTGCGGCGTCGATGATCGCGGTCAGGCCCGACAGGCACAGCTTGTTGATCGTGACAGTCGGGACGTCCCAGCCGATCCCGGCCGCGATCGCTGCCCGGCGCGCCGGGCCCTGGCCACCGCCCGCCTGGATGACCTGGCCCATGATCACGGCGTCGACGTCGGTGGCGGCGACGCCCGCGGCGTCGAGCGCGCCGCGGATCGCGTGCGCGCCCAGCTCGTGCGCCGGCAGCGACGCGAGCGCGCCCTGGAAGCGCGTGAACGGCGTGCGCGCGCCGTGCAGGAGGACGGGGACGTGGGCGTCGTTGCTCATGGGGTGCTCCATCGGAAAGGGCCCGGCGCGGATCGGGGTGTCAGGTGAACGGAGGTCCGCGCCGGGTGGTCTGGGGTGGGGGCGGCCCCGTGGGGCCGCTCGCGTGGGTGCGGCGCTCCCGGTACGGGGGAGCGCCGCCGGTGGGGGCTACACGAACGCCGAGACGCCCGTGATGTCGCGGCCCACGATGAGGGCCTGGACGCTCTCGGTGCCCTCGTAGGTGTGCAGGGCCTCGACGTCCGCGAAGTGCCGCGCGACGCGGTTCGCGAGGAGGATGCCGTTGCCGCCCAGCATGTCGCGCGCGCTCGCCGCGATCTCGCGGGCGCCGCGCGTGCACGTGTACTTGGCGATCGAGGCCTGCGGGCCGGAGAGCTGCCCGGCCTCGTCGAGGCGGGTCATCTGCGCGACCAGGAGCTGCATCTGGGTCAGGGTCGAGAGCATGCGGGTCAGCCGCTCCTGGACCATCTGGTTGGCCGCGAGCGGGCGGCCGAACTGGACGCGCTGCTTGGCGTAGGCGACGGCCGTCTCGTAGCAGGCGGTCGCGTGCCCGACGGCGGACCACGCCACCCCGAGGCGCGTCGCCTGGAGCACGCGGCCCGTGTCCTTGAACGACCGCCCGCCCGGGAGCATGGCCGAGGCCGGGACGAACACGTCGGTCAGGACGATGTGGGCCTGCCAGATCGCGCGGAGCGAGACCTTGCCCTCGATGGTCGTGGCCGCGTAGCCCGGGGTGTCCTGGGGCACGAGGAACCCGTGCACCTGGTTGTCGCCGTCCTCGCCGACCAGTCGCGCCCACAGCACCGTGATGTCGCCGCACGACCCGAAGCCGATCCACTTCTTCTCGCCGTCGATCACGAAGCCCTCGACGCCGTCGCGGGTCTCGCGGCGGGCCGTGGTCTCGAGCGAGACCGAGTCCGAGCCGTGCGTGGGCTCGGTCAGGGCGAACGCGCCGAGCTTCTCGCCGCGTGCGAGCGGGCCGAGCCACTCGGCCTTCTGCTCGTCCGAGCCGAGGAGCTGGATCGAGCGCAGCGCGAGGCCGCCCTGGACGCCGCAGATCGTCGCGACCGAGCCGTCGCCGCGCGACATCTCCATCTCGGCGAGACCGGCGCCCATGAGGCTGATCCGGGGAGAGCCGGGGACGTCGACGCCGTCGCGCAGGAAGTCGAGCTCACCCATGCGCTTGGCGAGGCCGAACGGCACCTCGGCGCGCTCCCAGTACCCGTCGATCACGGGCAGGACCTCGTCCTGGACGAACGTGCGGACCCGCTGCTGCAGGTCGCGGTCGGCGTCGGTCGCGTCCGAGAACGCGCCGGCGTAGTCGATGCCGAGCGGCTGCGAGAGGTCGTAGTCCGGCTCGGTCACGTTCTGGCGGACGGGGTTCTCGATCGTCATGGGGGATGCTCCCGGTGTCGGGCCGGACGTCGGTGTCGGGCGATACACCTCATGGTGCGTGATATCGCGTCTCAGGTCAAGAGACGCGGTATCAGCGGCGATCGCGGAGCCCCGCCCGGGGTGCGCACGACCCCGGGCGACGGGTCTCCCGGTCAGGCCCGGGTCAGGGTTGGGCGGGCCCGGCGATGTTCACGAGCCAGCTCACGCCGAACCCGTCGACGCACATGCCGAACGCGTCGCCCCACGGCGCGACCTCGAGCGGCACGGTCACGCTCCCGCTCGACGACAGCTTGTCCCAGTAGCCGCGCAGCTCGGCGTCGTCCGCCTGCTCGCCGCTCAGCGAGATCGAGAATCCCGCGCCGGTCGGGACCTCCATCGAGCTCGGGGTGTCCGCGGCCATGAGGACCAGTCCGTGGGGGGACTCGAGCTGGGAGTGCATGACCTTGTCGGCGTCGGCCGGGTCCTCGGAGGCCTGGAAGTCGGCGAACGTGCTGATCGTCAGCTCGCCCCCGAACACGTCGCGGTAGAACTCGATCGCCTGTCGTGCGTCGTCGCGGAAGTTCAGGTAGGGGTTGAGTCGCGTGGCCATGGTGGTGCCGCCTTTCCCGTCGCGTCGTCGAGCCGGATGCGGGGGCGCTGCGCGAGCGGCGCACCCTTTCCGAGTATCCGCCCGGGGCGGGGCGAACGGCAGGGGGAGGGTCAGTCCCGTCCGACGACGGCCGCCCCCGCGCTTGCGTCGGGGTGCGAGCCCGCGAGCCGCAGGGCCTTGGCGCGTCGGTCGACGCGCCACCACACGAAGAACCCGACGAGCGTGAACGCCCCGTAGAACACGTACATGAACGCGGACGCGTAGAAGCCGGCGTCGACCAGCAGGGGCACGCCCACGATGTCGACCGCGACCCAGATCAGCCAGAACTCGACCCAGCCCTTGGCCATGCCGTACGTCGCGAGCAGCGAGCCCATGAAGATCCAGGCGTCGGCCCACACGGGCTCGTAGGACTCGAGCATCCGGAAGATCGGGGTCAGGACGAGCGTCCCGCCCACGAGCGCCACGACGAGGAAGAGGCGTTGCCGCCACGTGGCCCACCGCGGTTCGACCGACACCCCGTGGCTGTCCGCGTCGAGGTTCGCCGCGTCCTGGCCGAGGCGCGCGCGGGTGCGCCGCCACTGGACCCAGCCGTACACCGACACGACGACGAACATGACCTGGCGTCCGGCCTGGCCGAGCAGGTTGACGGGGTTGGGCGTCGCGAACACCGCGCCCAGGAACACCGTGAGGAGCAGCAGGTTGCCGACGATCCCCACGGGCCACGCCCAGATCTTGCGGCGCATGCCTCCGAGCGCGGACGCCAGGCCGAACCCGTTGCCGACGATCTCCCGCCACAGCAGGTGCTGGCCGCCGATCGTCAGCTGCGCGTCGAAGAGCGCGTGGATCAGGTCCATCGATGTTCCCTCGTCCTGGGCACGGCGGCTCCGGGGTGAGGGCGGGCGCCTGGTCGGGGATGCCCTGTCCGGGCTGCCCGACGGCGGCGCTCACCACGGCGAGACCGGTCCCGAAGGTCGTGGGCGGGCTCGACGGATCGTCGTGCCCGACCCGGCCGGGGACGGCCGTGCCGCACGTGCTTCCTCCCATCCGGACTTTCACCGTCGGTCCTGGAGTTCCACCAGGTCAACCGCGCGTGGGCGCGGGTCGCGGACTGTCACCGCCGGCTCGGAATTGCACCGACCCCGGAGCACGTTCGTGCGTACTGCTTGTTGTAGTGCTGCAACCGCCGATGGTACCGGTGCATTCCCGGGGCTCGTCGGTGCTGTGCCGAGTGCGTGGTTCGGCTGCGACACGCCCGGCGAGCCGCAGCCGAATCACGCACTCAACGCGTCGCGCACGGCCCGGGCCACCTCGTCGGGGTCGACGTCGCCGTCGAGCACGGTCACGACGACGCGGCGGGTCGGCACGGTACCGACGGTGGTTTCGGCAGCGGGGCCCGCCGTCGGACCGTCGCCCGCCTCGCCCCCGGTGCGCCCGGGTGACGTGGACGACTGGGGTGGCTCCGTCGTCGGGCCTGCGGGGTTGCGGGCCGCGCGGCGCAGGTCCGCGAACGCCTCCTCGAGCTCAGGACGCAGGTCCTGGTCGGGGTCGCGCAACCAGCGGCGCAGGATCGCGTTGTGCACCGCGACGACCGACGCCGCGAACGCGACCGACGCGGTCGAGTTCCGGGTGTCGGCGGGCAGGGTGTCGCGCAGGTAGGACGTGAACGCGCGCTCGTAGCGGTGCGTGGTCACGAGCTCGCGGTCGCGCAGCGCGGGCACGTCCTGCAGGAGGCGGTGCCGCGCGACCGACGTCTCGCGCTGGCCCACGTGGTGGTCGAACACGAGCCGGGCCGCCTTGCACACCTCGACGTACGGGTCGACGTTCTCGAGCTCCTCGGGGGTGACGCCCCGCGCGGCGGGACGGGTCTCGCCGAGGAGGACCACGACGGCGTCCAGGAGCAGCTCGTGGTCCGCGAAGACCACGTCCTCCTTGGAGCGGAACCGTCGGAAGAACGTGGCCCGGCTGATCTGTGCGGCGTCGGCGATGTCCTCGACGGTCGTCTGCTCGTAGCCCTTCCGGGTGAACAGCTCGATCGCCGCGTCGACCGCCTGCGCGTGGGTGTTGCTTCGTGCGGCACTCATGAACGGGACGGTACACCGCGTCCTGCGGGCGGGGCATGCCGCGGTGAGGGCGTGGGCGGGGGCTGCTCGGCAGATGGTCCGTGCGCGGGCGCCGCATGGAGCGCCGTCGGGTCGGCGGCTGGTCGCCGCGCGGGGTGCAGGCAGGTTGGCGGCTGGTCGCCGCGCGCCGTGCCCGACGGCGTCGCTACAGTGACGAGAGAGGCGGCGACAAGCCGACGCGACCCGGAGGCGACGCGGATGACTGACGGTGACGAGACGCGGGCGGCCGGCTCCGACGGGGGAGCCGAGGGCGGCGCGGGCGAGGGGGAGCAGGCGGCGCGCTCCTGGAAGCATGTCGACCACCACGCCCAGCGCGACAGCCTGAGCGACCGGTTCGCGCGGGGAGGCCCTGCCGACTTCCTGTACGGGGCCGTGGTCTCGGGGTTCATGCTCGCGGTCTCGAGCACGCACGACGCGTCGAGCGACTTCGTGATGCTCGCGGTGGCCGGGGTGCTCGTGGGGTACTGGGCGGCGCACGTGTACGTGTCGGCGATCGGCGGGCGGTTCCGCGACGCCGAGCACACCATCACCGAGCGGCTGCGGCTCGCGTCCTCGGACGAGGTGTGGGTGCTGATCGGCGGGGTGCCCGCGCTCGGGGTCTTCCTCGTGGGGCGGGTGCTCGGGCTGGACGTCGTGGATGCCGCGCTGATCGCGCTGTGGTTCACGGTGCTGATGCTCGCGGTCGTCGGCCACCTCGCGGCGCACCGGGCCGGCGTGCGCGGGTGGGCGCTGACCGCAGAGACCGTGGTCGCTGGGGCGTTCGGCCTGCTCATCATCGGGCTGAAGACGTTGCTGCACTGACGGCGGTCGCGCGACCGGTCGTGCACCCGGTTGCCTGGAGGTTTTCACCGGGCCGAGGGGTGACCGAGCCGCTGTCCTCCGGAGGTCGTCGTCCGCACAGCCACCACAATTGTTGTGGCGGCAGAGAAAACACACCCGGGGGTAGGGCCGGGCGTGCCCGACACACCTGCTCGGCGCACCTGCTCGGCGCACCTGCCCGGCGCACGCTACGCCTTGGCCCGCACCAGCTCACCGCACGTCAGCTCGACCGCGAGCGTGTTCCCCGCCGGGGCGAGCGGGCACGCCCACGCCGGGTCGTAGGCGCACGACGGGTTGTACGCGAAGTTGAGGTCGACGACCAGGGGCGCGTCGCCGTCGGGCAGCGGACGGGAGCGTGCGGACCCCAGGTCCGCGCCCTTGATCGTGTCCAGCAGGTACCGCCCGCCGCCGTACGTCGCACGCGACCGGTCCTTGACCGGCACGAACAGACCGCCGCCGTACGAGCGCAGCGCCCACACGTCGAGCGACCCCAGCCCGGGCAGGTCGAGGCTCCCGACGCGCTCGAACGGCACCACACCGTCCGTGCCCGTGGGGACGTCGAGCCGTGCCGCTGCGGGGGTACCACGCGCCGGGTCCGGTACGAGGGGCACCTCGAAACGCATCGCGGCGTCGTACGGACCGACCGGGACCCCGGTGAACGCGGCCCGGTCCTCGGACAGGAGCGGCGAGGCCGGGTGCTCGGCCAGGAGGTCGTCGCGCGACGCGACCCAGTACTCGTGCGCGGCCGCAGGGTCCTCGACGGCCACGTCGCGGACGTGCGCGTACAGGTGCTGGACGCGGCGGCGCCAGTCGACGACGTGCAGCTCGGTGATCATCTGGCCAGCGTGTCAGCCCGGACGCGCACCGGCACCTCGGTCTGACCGCTCGGCGGGTCTAGAAGGTCGGCAAGACCCTCAACCACCCGAACGCGTACCGGAACGGCGAGCTTGCTCCGGCCCACAGCACTCCCCACGCCCCTTCTCGACCGCGGACGGCGCTGACCACGTCGAAGACCGTCGAGGTCACCAGACCCAGGACGAACAGGCCGGCGAACGTCCACACGACTGCGTCCGGGAGATCGAGGAAGAGCGCCACGACGAGCACGACCGCGGTCGGCAGGCCGACCAGCATCCCCACGAAGGACGACGCAGATCCCAGCTTCTCCGTCTCGGTCGGTTCCCGACGGGGCGTCCTGGCCATGGCGTCCTCCCCCTGGCCCCGGGGTGGCGCCGCGGAGCACAGCCTAGGGGGAGCAGCTGCTCCCGGGGGCAGCGCCGGGTGGGTGCTCAGTGGTGCAGCCGGTAGAACCGGAAGAGGCTGAACCCCTCGATCGGCAGGACCTCGACGCGCTCGAACCCGGCGTCGAGCGCGTACCGTTCGAGCGTCGCGGGCCGCATGACCGTCCCCGTACCGACCGACGGCGACGACGACAACCCGTCCGGCAGGCACACGAACTGGCTGAACCCGTACATGAGCCGGTCCACCTCGTCGCCCGGGGCCGTGAACGTCTCGGCGACGGCCTCGTCCATGACGACCACGGCGCCGTCGGGCACCACGGCCCGACGCACCGCGGACAGCACCTCGACCGGGCGCGGCATGTCGTGCGTGCACTCGAACGCGAAGGCCGCGTCGAGCGCGATCGAGTCGGTGAGCGTCGCCGCGTCCGCGACCCGGAACGTCACACGGTCCGCGACCCCCGCGGCCTCGGCGTTCGCACGGGCCATGTCGACCGACGGGGCGTCCACGTCGTACCCGTCGAACCGGGCCTGCGGGTACGCGCGCGCGAGCGCGACGGTCGACCACCCGGCGCCGCAGCCCACGTCCGCGACGCGCGCCGCCGGGCGCGACAGGATCGCGTGCAGGTCCGGTACCTGACCGAGCGCACCCGCGAGCTCGTGCTCGAACCACGGCCTGTTCAGGTCCGCCTGGGCCTCGCGCGCGTCCGCACCGAGGCGACCCCACGAGACCCCGCCGCCGTCGCGGTACGCGTCGAGCAGCTCGTCGAACGTGCGCCCCACGGCCGCGAACAACCGGGGCAGAGGTCCCAGGTACGCGAGGCTGTGCTCGTCGGTCAGGACCTCGGCCGGGCCGGGCGGCAGGGCGTAGCGGCGCGCCGAGGCGTCGTCCCCCGGCACGCCGGACGGCACGCGCCCAGGAACGACAGCGAGGATCCCCGCGACCGCCTGCCCCTCGAGCCACTCGCGCGCATAGCGCTCCTGCGTGCCCGTCCGCGCGGCCAGCTCGGACGACGTCGCAGGACCGTCCGTCGCGAGCGACCGGTACCAGCCCAGCCGGTCCCCGAGATACACCCCGAAGACCTCGATCGCGCCGAGGGACGACGCGAACAGCCGCTCGGCGAACTCGTCGACCCCCGGGCCGGAGTCCGCAGGGGCGGGGGAGGGGAGCGAGCCGGGCGGTCCTCCGGGTCGTCCGTCGGGGACGCCGACCGGGACCTGCGGTGTCGTGGACATGACTGCTCCGTCCGTCGAGGACACGGCGTCCACGGTCGTCGTCGACGCGCGGACGCACGGACCACCTCCAGCGTAAATCCGTTGCGCACCCGTGGGAGCATGCACAGCATGCTGGTCACCCTCACGACGACCGCCGGCGCGCCGGCCGGCTCCGTCGAGCACGGAGCCCCACCGGACGCGACCGACCTCGGATACCTGTTGCACAAGCATCCCGCACGGGCCCAGTCGTTCGACCTGCCCGTCGGCACGGCGCACGTCTTCTACCCCGAGGCCGAGCCCGCGCGCTGCACGGTCGCGCTGCTCCTCGAGGTCGACCCCGTGGGGATCGTGCGCAACAAGCGGTTCGGTGGCCGCGACGCGTTCTCGCTCGCCCAGTACGTCAACGACCGGCCCTACGCCGCCTCGTCGATGCTCGCGGTCGCGCTCGGCGCGGTGTTCCGCACCGCGATGACGGGCCGCTGCGACGCGCGGCAGGCGCTCGCGGACTCCCCGATCCCGCTCGAGATCCACGTCCCCGCGCTGCCCTGCCGCGGAGGTGCGCGGCTCGCCGAGCGCCTGTTCGAGCCCCTGGGCTGGACCGTCGACGCCACGCCCGAGCCGCTCGACCCGACCGTGCCCGAGTGGGGCGACTCGCGCTACGTCGACCTGCGCCTGACCGGGACCGTGCGCCTCGCCGACGCCCTCCACCACCTGTACGTCCTGCTGCCCGTGCTCGACGACGCCAAGCACTACTGGGTCACGGGCGACGAGGTCGACAAGCTGCTGCGCGCGGGCGAGGGGTGGCTCGCCGAGCACCCGGAGCGCGACCAGATCATGCACCGCTACCTCGCGCACCAGCGCCGGTACGTCGAGGACGCGACCGACCGCCTCGTGACGCTCGACGGCGGCCCGCTGCCCGCGGACGTCGACCTCGCGTCCAGTGCGGAAGGGACCTCGACGGAAGGTGACGTGCCCGCTGCCGGGAGCCCCGCCGTCGGGCAGGAGAAGGCACCCACGCTCGCCCGGCAGCGCGCCGAGGCCGTGATCGCGGCCCTGCACGAGGTCGGCGCGCGCAGCGTCGTCGACCTCGGGTGCGGCGAGGGCGCCCTCCTGCGTCTCCTCGCCGCCGACCGCCGCTTCACGCGGCTGCTCGGCACCGACGTGGCCGCGCGCGAGCTCGAACGGGCCGCGACGCGCCTCCGTCTCGAGGACGCGAGCGACGCCGAGCGGGAGCGCGTGCAGCTCGTGCAGTCCTCGCTCACGTACCGCGACGAGCGGATCGCGGGCTTCGACGCCGCGGTGCTCATGGAGGTGATCGAGCACGTCGACCCGCCGCGCCTGGGCGCGCTCGAACGGGTCGTGTTCGCCGAGGCCCGGCCGGCGACGGTCGTTGTGACGACGCCCAACGTCGAGTACAACGCGCTGTACCCGACGCTCGAGGAGCACGGCCACCGCCACACGGACCACAGGTTCGAGTGGACGCGCGCCGAGCTCCAGGCGTGGGCCGACGGCGTCGCGCACCGTCACGGGTACGCGGTGACCTTCCGCGACGTCGGACCCGAGGACGTGGGGCCGCGCGGGCTGGGGTCGCCGACGCAGATGGCGCTGTTCGTACGATCGACGGAGGCAGGAGCATGACCGAGGAGCAGCGCGTGACCGACGTGGGCCCCCGCGTCCTGACCGTGCCCGAGCTCTCGCTCGTGGTCCTCGTCGGGGTGTCCGGGTCCGGGAAGTCGACGTTCGCACGCGAACGGTTCGGGCCCTTCGAGGCCGTCTCCTCGGACTTCTGCCGCGGCCTCGTCTCGGGCGACGTCAACGACCAGTCGGCCACGGCCGCGGCGTTCGAGGTGCTCGGCACGATCGTGAGCAAGCGGCTCGAGGCGGGGCACCTGACGGTCGTCGACGCGACGAACGTGCAGTCCGCAGCGCGCAAGAACCTCGTGGCGCTCGCGCGGGCGCACGACGTCCTGCCCGTCGCGATCGTGCTCGACGTGCCCGAGACCGTCGCGATCGAGCGCAACCGCTCCCGCCCCGACCGCGACTTCGGCGACCACGTCGTCAAGCGTCAGCGCCAGGCGCTGCGCTCGTCGCTCAAGTCCCTGAACCGAGAGGGCTTCCGCAAGGTCCACGTGTTGCGCGGCGTCGACGAGATCGCGTCCGCCACGATCTCCCGCGAGCCGCTGCTGAACGACCTCCGCGACCAGACCGGGCCGTTCGACGCGATCGGTGACGTGCACGGCTGCCGCGCCGAGCTCGAGGCCCTGCTGACCACGCTCGGATACGTGATCGAGCGCGACGAGGCCGGCCGTGCGGTCGACGCCGCCCACCCCGAAGGCCGCCGCGCGGTGTTCCTGGGCGACCTCGTCGACCGCGGACCGGACTCGCCGGGCGTCCTGCGCCTCGTCATGGGCATGGTCCGGGCGGGGCACGCGCTCGCCGTACCCGGCAACCACGAGCACAAGCTCGTGCGCGCGCTCTCGGGGCGCAACGTGACCGTCAGCCACGGGCTGGAGACGACGCTCGCGCAGCTCGCCGAGGAGCCCGACGAGTTCCGCAAGGAAGTCGAGACCTTCTGCCGTGACCTGGTCTCGCACCTCGTGCTCGACGGCGGGCGGCTCGTGGTCGCGCACGCGGGGCTCAAGGAGTCGTACCACGGGCGCGCGTCGGGGCGGGTGCGCAGCTTCGCGCTCTACGGCGACACCACGGGCGAGACCGACGAGTTCGGGCTGCCCGTGCGCTACCCCTGGGCGAACGAGTACCGCGGCCGGGCCATGGTGCTCTACGGGCACACGCCCACGCCCGAGGCCGAGTGGGTCAACAACACGATGTGCCTCGACACGGGCTGCGTGTTCGGCGGGAAGCTCTCGGCGCTGCGCTACCCCGAGAAGGAGCTCGTCTCGGTGCCCGCGGCCGAGGTCTACTACGAGCCCGCGCGCCCGTTCCTGCCGGACGCCGGTACCGACGCGGCGGGCGCGGAAGGGGCACAGCCGCAGCGCGATCCCGACGTGCTCGACGTGACCGACGTGCTCGGCCGGCGCTCGGTCGTCACGGGCACGCGGGGCAGGATCACGATCCCCGAGGAGAACGCCGCGGGCGCGCTCGAGGTCATGAGCCGGTTCGCGGTCGACCCGCGGGCGCTGCTGTACCTGCCGCCGACCATGAGCCCGGTCGCGACGTCACGGCTCCCCGGCTACCTCGAGCACCCCGACGGCGCGTTCGCCGCGTACGTGGGCGACGGCGTCGGGCAGGTCGTGTGCGAGGAGAAGCACATGGGTTCGCGCGCCGTGGTGCTGGTGTGCCGCGAGGCGTACGGGGCCTCGGCGTGGCGCTTCGGCGTGGACGTCCAGCCGGGAGGGCGCGGGGTCGCGCACACGCGGACGGGACGTCCGCTCTTCTCCGGCCCGACGGCGGAGGCCCTCCTCGAGCGCGTCGCGAAGGCCCTCGACGGGGCCGGGGTGTGGGACGAGCTGGGGGCCGACTGGGTCCTGCTCGACGCCGAGATCCTGCCCTGGTCCGCGAAGGCCGACCAACTCATCCGCGACCAGTACGCGAGCGTCGGGGCCGCAGCGCGCGCGGTCATGCCGCCCGCGCTCGCGGCGCTCGACGCGGCCGTCGCGCGCGGTGTCGACGTCGAGGGGCTGCGGGCGCGGACGGCGTCGCGCGCCGACGACGCCGAGAGGTACACCGAGGCGTACCGCCGCTACCGGTGGCCCATCGACGGGCTCGACGGCGTGCAGCTCGCCCCCTTCCAGGTGCTCGCGAGCGGGACGAGCGGTTCCGGCGAACCGGTTCGTGACGGCGACGCCGCTCCGCTCCCCGGCTCGGTGGCGGACGGCGCGTCCGGCCCCGGGGGCCCGACCGGCGCCACCTACGCGACGCGCGACCACCTGTGGCACCTGGGCATCGCCGACCGCCTGGTCGAGGCCGACCCGGTGCTCTTCCGGCCCACGCGCCGTCTCGTGGTCGACCTCGCGGACGACGCCTCGCGCGCCGAGGGGGTCCGCTGGTGGGAGGAGATGACCGAGGCGGGCGGCGAGGGGATGGTCGTCAAGCCGCTCGCGAACCTCGTGCGCGGGCCCAAGGGGCTCGTCCAGCCGGGGCTCAAGGTCCGCGGCCGCGAGTACCTGCGGATCATCTACGGACCCGAGTACACCCAGGAGCACCACCTGGAGCGGCTCCGGGTCCGGTCGCTGGGCCGCAAGCAGTCGCTCGCGCTGCGCGAGTACGCGCTGGGGCTCGAGGCGGTCGAGCGCGTGGTCGCGGGCGAGCCGCTGTGGCGCGTGCACGAGGCCGTCTTCGCGGTCCTGGCGCTCGAGTCGGAGCCTGTCGACCCGCGGCTCTGACGAGTGCGGACGGGCCGTGACATGGCGGGACCCGCGTGACCTCGAGGTCGCGCGGGTCCTCACGGGTCAGGGGGAGTCGTGACAGGCCGGCCGGTCAGCCCAGCGTCGCGAACGAGCTGAGCGCGAGCGCGGAGAACAGCGCGATGGCCACGAGGACCGAGCCGGCCACGAGCCAGCCGTTCGCGCGGTCGGACGGGTCGCTCGCCGCGGCCGGGCGACGTGACTGCGGGGCAGACGCGTCGTCGTCGGGCAGGGAGGTGGGGCGCGAGCCGTCCGGACGCAGCGACGAGCGCGCACGGCGCGCGGTCGAGTCGTGGCCGCGGAGTGCGACGCGGATCGGCGTCGAGGTCGTGACCTGCGTGGTCATGCTTCCTCCCCAGGGAAAGTTGGCCGCCCTCGCTGTCGCGGGGCGTGCTACCAGTCTCTGCGGGGCGGGGGTGCGGGCGCATCGGTCCTCCGAACCATCCTCGGAGAGGGCCCCGTCCTCCCGGAGGATGACGGGCGCCCGTCGGATGGGGGACTTCCCCTCCGGGACGCCCCTGAGGGGGTGGGCCCGGGGTGCGCAGCCGGCCGGTGCGCGCCGGTCGGGGGCAGGTGCCGAGACTACCGCGGGGCGTTGCGCTGGTGGTCGATCCGCTGGAGGTAGCGGATCTCGCGGAACCCCACTGCGACCGCGACGAGCAGCGGGAACCACGCCCACGTGCGGCCTCTGAGCAGCGAGAACAGGCTCACGAGCCCCACCACGGCGCACCCGAGCACGGTCAGGACGCTCGCCCAGCGGATGTTCTTCATGCGGTCGTCCTCGGTTCGCTCGTGCGGGTCGTCGGTGCGGGCGGTCAGGCCGGGGGAGCGCTGCGCACCGCGAGGACCACGCCCTCGACGCTGCGGACCGCCATGCGCAGCGCGTCGCTGCGCGACGCGCCGTCCTCGGTCATGACCGACCAGGCGTTGAACAGTGTCCACCACACGGTGCGCTGGTTCCAGGAGATGGTCAGTGTCGGGTCGAACGTGCCGTCGTCCTGGCCTCGTGCGAACAGCGCGCGCACGGGGGCCTCGGCCGCGTCGCTCTCGGCCCAGAACGCCTCGTCCTCGGCGAGCGAGGCCTCGTGGAACAGCAGCATGTACCAAGGCCCCAGGTCGAAGTACTCGATCACGAGCCGGCGCAGGGCCGCGGCCGGGTCGCCGTCCTCGAGCCGGGCCGCGCGGATCGCGGCGCGCGTGCGGTCGAGGGCCTCGGCCCCGACGGCTCGGATGAGGTCCGCGCGCTCGGGGAAGTAGCGGTGCAGGGTGCTGCGGCCGACCTGCGCGGCCTGGGCGACCTCACCGAGCGAGGCCGAGGCGTTGGTGCTGAACACCTCGACGGCCGCGTCGAGGATCGCGCGCCGGGTGCGGGCGCGGGCTCCGGTCGCGGGGGCCCCGGGGACCGCAGGCGTCGCGGCGGGAGGAGCGTCGGCGCTCGCCTCGCGCGGCACGGCGGCGGTGTCGCTGGCTGTCACGTGCTCAGCGTATCCGCGAAGCGACGGGACGTCTCTTGTCTGAAATGGGACATGCGTGTTCCACTGGTCGGATGGCCGCCACCGCCCCCACGTCGACCGACCCGAACCTCGAGACCTCCGGGCCGACCGAGCCCAAGGGGCCGCTCCTCCCACGCCTCAAGGTCCTGTGGACCTTCGTCAAGCCCCACCGACGCACGCTCGCGCTCGGCCTGGTCCTCGGGCTCGGCACCACGGCCGCGAGCCTCGCGACCCCCATGGTCACCAAGCGCGTCCTCGACACGCTCGGCACCGGGGCCTCGCTCGCGCCGGCCTCGGCTGCTGGTCGGCCTCCTGCTCGTGGGGCTCGTCCTGGGACTGTGGCAGTGGATCCTGCTGGGCACGCTCGCGGAGCGCGTGGTGCTCGACGCCCGCACCTCGATGGTCCGCCGCTTCTTCCGCGCCAAGGTCGGGGCGCTCGGGTCGCGGCCCACCGGAGAGCTCGTCACGCGCGTCACCTCGGACACCGTGCTGCTGCGCGAGGCCGCGTCGTCGAGCATCGTCAACCTCGTCAACGCGGTCGTCGGGCTGGTGGGGACGATCGTCCTCATGGCCGTGCTCGACACGGTCCTGCTCGGCACGACGCTCCTCGCGATCGTCGTCATCGGCGTGCTCGTGGGGTCGCTCATGCCGCGCATCGCCAAGGCCCAGGAGCAGGCCCAGGAGTCGCTCGGACGGCTCGGCGGCGTGCTCGAGGGCGGGCTGCGCGCGCTGCGGACCATCAAGGCGAGCCGCGCCGAGCAGCGCCAGATCGACCGCGTGGTCGACGACGCGCGCGACGCGGCCCGGCACAGCGTCCGGTCGGTGCGCACCGAGGCCGTCGCCTGGACCATCGCGGGCGGCGGCATCCAGCTCGCGATCATCGTGATCCTCGCGCTCGGCGCGTGGCGCGTCGACCAGGGCCTGCTCGCGGTCTCGAGCCTGGTCGCGTTCCTGCTGTACGCGTTCCAGATCGTCGACCCCGTCACGAGCCTCACGCAGAACGTCAGCCAGCTCCAGGCCGGGATCGCGGCCGCGGGCCGCATCCGCGAGGTCGAGGCCATCGAGATCGAGGAGCCCGGGCGGGCCGGCGCCCCTGCCGGGGACGCACCCGGGCGAGGTGCGGCGGGACGGGGCGTGCCGTCGTCGGGCCGGGGGAGCGCCCTGCCCGACGACGCCGCGCACCCACCGCGTCTCGCCCACCCCTCCCCGGGCGAGGTGGGCGAGACGCCCGTGCTCGCGTTCCGGGACGTGACCGCGCGCTACCTGCCCGGCGGCGAGCCCGTGGTCCGCGACCTCACGTTCGAGGTGCCCCGGCGCGGTCAGGTCGCGATCGTCGGCCCGTCGGGAGCCGGCAAGACCACCACGTTCTCGCTGCTCCTGCGCTTCCTCCAGCCCGAGTCCGGCACGCTGCTGCTCGACGGTCGGCCCTACGACGGCTACACGTTCGACGAGGTGCGCTCGCGCATCGCGTACGTCGAGCAGGAGACGCCCGTCGTGCCCGGCACGATCCGCGAGAACCTGCGCCTGTCCGACCCCGACGCGACCGAGGACGCCATGTGGGACGCGCTTGCCAAGGTCCGCCTCGACGCCAAGGTCCGCTCGCTCGAGGACGGGCTCGACACCTCGCTCGTCGGGACCACGGTCTCGGGCGGAGAACGCCAGCGCGTGGCCCTCGCCCGGGCCGTGCTGCACGCGCCCGAGGTGCTGCTGCTCGACGAGGCCACCGCACAGGTCGACGGCCTCACCGAGGCCGCGGTCCACGCCGTGATCGAGGACCTGTCGCGCGACCGAGCCGTCGTGACGATCGCGCACCGGCTCTCGACCGTGATCGACGCCGACCAGATCCTCGTCATGGAGGACGGCCGCGTGCGGGCGCGCGGGACGCACGCCGAGCTGCTCGCCGCCGACGAGCTGTACCGCGACCTCGTGGCCGCGCTGCGGATCTCGACCGAGACGCGGAGCGAGGAGCGGGGGACGCCCCGGGTCGAGGCGGGGGCCGGAGGGGGCACCGAGGCCTGAGGGCGACCGACGCTGCCGGGAGGAACCGCGCGGACGGACCCACCCCGGCGCCGGGCCTCAGCCGAGCTGGGCGAGCCCCTCGGTCGCGATCTTCTCGAACGTCACCTGGTCGGCCGCGAACTGCGAGTCCGCGATGGGCCAGTGCAGCACGATCTCCGTGATGCCCTGGTCGCGGTAGGCCGCCGCGGTCTCGACGAACGCGTCGACCGAGTCGAGCGGCCGGTCGGGCGTGAACCCCGTCAGGAGGATGCGCTCGATGCTGCCCGGGTCGCGCCCCGCCTCGGTGCACGTGGCCTCGAGCCGGGACACCTGGGCGCCGACGGCCGCGCGTGACGCGGCCGCCGTGCCGTCCGTGCCGACGCGGTCGTCGCCCGTCGTGACCCACGCCTGGCCGTACCGCGCCGCGAGGCGCAGGCCGCGAGGACCGGTCGCGGCGATCGCGAACGGGATGCGCGGCTCCTGGACGGGACCCGGGATCGTCCGGGCCTCGTGCGCGCGGTAGTGCCCCTCGTCGTGCGTCACGGCGGGCTCGGTCAGGAGCCGGTCGAGCAGCGCGGTGAAGTCCCGCAGCCGGTCCGCGCGCTCGCGGGCCGACCAGCCCTCGCCCCCCAGGACCGTGGCGTCGAACCCCGTGGTCCCCGCACCGAGACCGAGCGTGACCCGCCCGCCCGAGAGGTCGTCGAGGGTCATGAGGTCCTTGGCGAGCGTCACGGGCTCGCGGAAGTTCGGCGACGTCACGAGGGTCCCGAGGCGGATCCGCTCGGTGACCCCGGCCGCCGCGGCGAGCGTGGGCAGCGCGTCGAACCACGGGCCGTCGCGGAAGTTGCGCCACGACAGGTGGTCGTACGTGTAGGCCGCGTGGAACCCCAGGTCCTCGGCGCGGCGCCACACGTCGCGTCCCTCGGCCCAGCGGTAGATCGGCAGGATCACGGTGCTCAGTCGCATGCCCCGACCCTACGGTGCCGCGGGCGGCCCGCGCGGTGCGGGGAAGACCGCCGAGGTGTGGTCTGCTGTCCTGAGTCCGATCCACGCATCACCGGAGGTTTCCATGGCCGTCGTCGTCAACGTCTCCCACCGCTACCCGCGCGCCGGGTCGCGCGACGAGCAGCTCGCGGTGGTCCGCGGCGACTGGCCCGTGCCCGAGGTCGACACCCCCGAGGCCTTCGCGGAGTCCGACGACGCCCAGGAGCTCCTCGACGCCGCCGACGTCCTGGTCGCCGCCGCGAGCAACGAGATCGTCGACGTCCAGCGCATCACGGGGCTCCAGGTCGACGAGGGCGGGCACGTCCGCTTCGAGACCGCCGACGAGCCCGCGCTCGTCGGGCTCGTCGGTCGGCGCCTGCGCGCCGGGGCGGCCTGGGAGCCGGGCGAGAGCTGGCCCGTGAAGCTGGTCGAGGTGTCGCGCGATGTCACGGAGTACCTCGACCTCGCGGCGCCGGCCGAGCCGGGCACCGAGGGCGCTGCCGGTGAGGCGTCGCCCGCGGCCTCCGCCGCGCTGTCCGGTGCGTCCGACCCGACGCCCGCCGGCGTGTCCCGCGACCTCGGCGGCTTCCACCTCTCGCTGACCGACGACGGCGACCTCGTGGTCACCGCTCCGCCGGGCCGCTCGGTGACCGTGGTCGCCGCGCAGATGGGCTGAGTCGCGGCGGGCCCGGGCCCGCCCTCGGCACCCTCGGTGACGTGGCAAGGTGGAGGACATGACGATCGACCTCCGCATCTTCACCGAGCCCCAGCAGGGCGCCACCTACGACGACATCCTCGCGGTCGCACGCGCCTCGGAGGAGCTCGACTTCGACGCGTTCTTCCGTTCCGACCACTACCTCGTCATGGGGGACGGCGACGGGCTCCCGGGCCCGACCGACGCCTGGACCACGCTCGCGGGCCTGGCGCGCGAGACCAGCCGCATCCGCCTGGGCACGCTCGTCACCTCGGCGACCTTCCGCCACCCGGGCGTGCTCGCGATCCAGGTCGCGCAGGTCGACCAGATGTCGGGCGGGCGCATCGAGCTGGGCCTGGGGGCGGGCTGGTTCCCGCAGGAGCACACCGCGTACGGCATCCCGTTCCCGGCCAAGCGGTTCGGGATCCTCGAGGAGCAGCTCGCGGTCATCACGGGGCTGTGGGAGACACCGGTGGGGGAGAAGTTCAGCTTCGCGGGCGAGCACTACACGCTCACGGACTCGCCGGCGCTGCCCAAGCCCGTCCAGAGCCGCGTCCCGGTGATCGTCGGTGGGCACGGCCCGCGCAGGACCCCGGCGCTCGCGGCGCGCTACGCGACCGAGTTCAACGTCGCGTTCCCCGACCCGGGTGTGCTGGGCGACCGCATCGAGAACGTGCGCGTGGTCTGCCAGGACGCGGGCCGCGACCCCGACGACCTGATCTACTCGGCGGCGTTCGTGGTGTGCGTGGGCAAGGACGAGGCGGAGTTCCGTCGTCGCGCCGCGGCGATCGGTCGTGACCCGGAGGAGCTGCGGACCAACGGCATCGCGGGCACCGTGGCCGAGGCCGCGGACAAGCTCGCGGCCACGAGCGAGGACGGCGCGACCCGCTTCTACCTGCAGGTCCTGGACCTCGCGGACCTCGACCACCTCGAGCTCATCGCGCGGGAGGTCAGGCCGCAGCTGAGCTGAGCGCCAACCTGCCCGACGGCGGAGCGCACCTTCTCCGGGAAGGTGCGCTCCGCCGTCGGGCGTCCTGGGTGGTCGGTGACGCGAGCGAGGGGTGGTGGGACGGGGCTGTCCACGGCGTACCGGCCGTTCACGGAGCGTGCGTACCGGGCAGTACCCTTCCCTTCGGCACTTCACCAAAACTTCACGAACGGAGCCCCCCATGGCAGCACTCGGCTGGAAGATCCACGGAGACGGGAAGCGCGTCGAACCCGGCGCCGTGGTCAGCACCGACGAGCGCCTGAGCTGGCCTCGCACGATCGGGATCGGCATGCAGCACGTCGTCGCGATGTTCGGCGCGACGTTCCTGGTCCCGCTCCTGACGGGCTTCTCTCCGGCGACCACGCTGTTCTTCTCGGCGATCGGGACCATCGGGTTCCTGCTCATCACGCGCAACCGGCTCCCCAGCTACCTCGGGTCGAGCTTCGCCTTCATCGCCCCCATCACCGCGGCAACCGCGTCGGGCGGCCAGTCCGTCGCGGTCGGCGGGATCCTCGTCACGGGTCTGGTGCTCGCGCTCATCGGCGTCGTGGTGCACTTCGCGGGCCCGCGCTGGATCGACGTGACCATGCCGCCCATCGTGACCGGCACGATCGTCGCGCTCATCGGCCTCAACCTGGCACCCGCCGCCTGGAACAACTTCAAGGTGTTCCCCGTGACGGCGTTCATCACCCTCGCCTCGATCATCCTCATCACGGTGCTCTTCAAGGGCATCATCGGTCGTCTCGCGATCCTGCTCGGCGTGATCATCGGCTACGTCGTCGCGACGATCCGCGGCGAGGTCGACTTCGCCCCGGTGTCCGACGCCACGTGGTTCGGTCTGCCCGAGTTCGTGACCCCGACGTTCGACGTCGCGGTCCTGGGGCTGTTCGTCCCGGTCGTGCTGGTGCTCGTGGCGGAGAACGTGGGCCACGTGAAGTCGGTCGCGGCCATGACGGGCAAGAACCTCGACGACCTCACGGGCCGTGCGCTCTTCGCCGACGGTCTCGCGACGACGTTCGCAGGGATCGGCGGCGGTTCGGGCACCACGACGTACGCCGAGAACATCGGGGTCATGGCCGCGACGCGCGTCTACTCGACCGCGGCCTACTGGGTCGCGGGCGCGACGGCCCTGGTCCTGAGCATGTCGCCCAAGTTCGGTGCGCTCATCGCGACCATCCCCGCGGGGGTCCTGGGCGGGGCGACGACCATGCTCTACGGCATGATCGGCATCCTGGGTGCGCGCATCTGGGTGCAGAACAAGGTCGACTTCTCCGACCCGGTCAACCTCACGACCGCGGCCGTCCCGCTGATCGTCGGCATCGCGAACTTCACCTGGGTCATCGGCGACGTGACGTTCGAGGGCATCGCCCTCGGTACGGCGTCGGCCCTCGTGATCTATCACGTGATGCGCAACATCGCGCGGTGGCGCGGGACGTCGCAGGAGCCCGCGAGCCCGGCCTCGGTGCCGGGCGGCGAGGAGATGGCGGACCGCTGACCGGCCGCTGACTGACCGCTGGGCGCCGCCGCTCGCGGTGGACCTGGTGCGCACGCGGGTGACCCGCCCGCGAGATGCGGCTGACGGGGGTCCGGGAGAGTTTCCGACCCCCGTCAGCCGCATCTCGCGCACTGCAGGTCGGGGCGGTCGCGGAGCCGGGTCCCCGCGACCGGAGCCCGGGCTAGAGCTTGAGCCCCAGCACGTAGCCCTGCGGCACCACCAGGCGCTCGAAGCCGAGGTGCTCGTAGAACCCGATCGCCGACGCGTTGGTCTCCGAGACCCCCAGGTGCACGCCCTGGACACCGCGCTCTCGCAGCGCGTCGAACAAGGTCTCGAGGAGTCGTCTGCCGTTGCCCCCTCCCTGCGCCTGCGGGAGGAGGTCCACGTGGAGGTGGGCCGGGTACAGGTCCACCACGTCCTGCTCCGCGGCCCCGGGCGAGTGGATCTGCGCGACGAGGCTGCTGTCCAGGGACTCGGCCGGGAAGGAGTCGAGCGGGTACCGCTCGCGAAGGGCCGACCACCACTCGCGCTCGCAGCGTGCCTCGAACTCGCGGGTGTCGGCGGCACCGATCACGTACCCGACCGCTCCCGTGCCGTCGTCGACCACGAACGCCAGGTCCGGCTCGAGCTTCAGGTACGCACCGAGGTAGACCTCACCGAGCAGCCGGGGGTCGCGATACCTCGCGGTCGCGTCGCCGCCGTCGGCCCCCGTCCGCAGGCAGATCTCGTACAAGCGGTCGACCTCGGCGGGGTCGGTGACGCGAGCGGGGCGCAGGGGGAGCGAGGCCATCGTGGGAGCGACCGTTCAGGAGCAGGGACGAATCAAGACCGGGCCAGACAGTAGCGCCGAACCCTGTGCGGGACCAGCGCATTCCCGGAGGAACGGACCGGGGCCCGCGTCAGCCTTCTGCCGGGGCTTCCTCGGCAGGGACCTCTTCGGCAGGGACGTCGGCTGCGGGTACCGGCGGGACGTAGGCGGCCCGCGGGGTGAGGGTCTCGACCGCCACGCAGTCCTTGCGGCTCTCGAGCGGGACGGCCCCGTCGAGGCCGACGAGCTCCTCGTCGACCAGGTTCTCGAAGTTCTTGCCGAGCACCACGTCGACCGTGGCGTCTGCGCGGTCGTCGAGGACCAGCACGGGCGAGGGATAGTGCGCCGCGAGCGTGTAGGCCTGCGCCACCCCGGTCAGGCCGTAGGAGATCTGCGTGACGTTCTGCGTGATGTTCTTGCCGGTGGCGTCCTCGAGGTCTCCCAGCAGGACGACCGTGAAGCCGCGGTTGGTGAGGATCTCCTGGTTCGCGGCGCCCAGGCCGCCCTTCCCGGTGCCGTTGAAGACGCGTACCTGGACGTCGGCGTACGCGACGGGCAGCGTGCCCTCGGGCAGGCAGGGGGACTTGACGTCGGCGAGCTCGCCGTCGACCTGGATGGTGGTGAAGCCCTTGTTGAAGGGGGCGTCGACGGCGCCCGTGTACACGGCCAGCGCACCGATGCCGGTGATGACCAGGAAGGCGACGAGCAACCCGAAGATCACGGCCTGGCGCTCGTGCATGCGCCGTCGTCGGACGGTACGGGAGTGGTCGGGGCCGGGCTGCGTGGTCACGCCAGCAACTTACCCGACCGCAGGGGCGTTGAGCATGAGCACACGGGCGTGCAGGATGGCACGTTGCTGAAGAGCCGCCCTCACGGCACGGTGCAGCCCGTCCTCGAGGTAGAGGACACCCTGGTACTCGACGACGTGCGCGAAGAGGTCACCGTAGAACGTCGAGTCCTCCGAGAGGAGGGTCTCCAGGTTCAGGGTGCCCTTGGTCGTGACGAGCTCGTCGAGCCGTACCTGCCGCGGCGGGACGCTCGACCAGTCCTTGGGCGTCACCAACCCGTGATCGGGGTACGGGCGCCCTTCGCCGACGGCCTTGAAGATCATGCGGGTCAGTCTAGGGCGGGCGCCGGGCGCGAAGGGCTGGATGTCACCCGGTGCTCGACAACTCCACGGGCCCCGCACATCCGCTCCAGGGCCGGGCGGTGCGCCGCGCTCACGCGCCGCTCACGTCCCGACGCCTGAACCCGACGTATGCCAGAGCGACGAGCGCAGCCGCCACTGCGGTGAGGGCGAGCACCGGGCCGAGGGCGAACGGGTCGAGCGGGACCTGGGGCACGTGGGTGAAGGGCGACAGGTCGCGGACCCACTGCGGAAGGCCCAGCAGCTCGCCGAGCTGCCCGACGACGAGCACGAGCGTCACGATCCCCCAGCCCAGCGCGACCAGACGCGGCCACCAGCCGTAGAGGGCGAGCACGAGGCCCGCGACGACGAGGGCCGCAGGCACCTGCACGAGCCCCGCGCCGACGGCGTCGCCGAACGCCGCGCCCCACCCGCCCGACACGAGAGCGTGCCCCAGGCCCATCATGAGCCCCGACCACAGCGGGACGGCGACCACGCCGACGACGGTCAGGACGACCGAGGCCGACAGGTAGCGATTCCGTGAGACCCCGGTCGCGAGGACCAGCTCGGCCCGCCCGGACGTCTCCTCGGCGTGCAGCCGGGAGACCGAGGTCACCGCGAAGGCCGCGGCCGCGATCCCGACGAACCCCATGATCGCGACCTGGAAGACCTGGGCGAGCGCACCTGCCCCGCCGAGCTGCTCGATGATCTGCTGCATCTGCGGCGACGACCCCGCGATGTCGTCGACCGAGTCCAGGAGGAACCCGACGAGCAGGCAGTAGGCGCCCACGCCCAGCGCCCACGAGGCGACGCCCGGGAGCTGGATCCTGCGCGCGATCGCGAGAGGGCTGGTCAGCGAGGACGACCCGGCGGGGCCGGGGCGAGGCTGGACGAGCCCTGCCCCGAGGTCGCGGCCGAGCGACGTGCGCGCCGCGACCGCCACGCACACGACGAACAGCGCGAGGCACAGCAGCGCGGGTCCGACGGCGTTCGCGCCGAACGGGTCGATCTCCTGGACCCAGCCGACGGGCGAGACCCAGTGCAGCCAGTCGGCAGACGGCTCGATGTCGGCGACGCCGCGCAGCGCGTACCCCGCGACGAGCAGCAGCACGCCGATCGTGTTCGCGGTCCGCGAGGACGTCGCGACCTGCGCACAGACCGCCCCGATCCCCGTCCCTGCCAGGCCGAGCGCCGCGAACTGCAGGCCGAACGCGACGGACGAGGCGCCGTCGGCTCCTTGGGCCACGAACATCGCGGCCATGAGCGCGCCCGTGAGGACCGACATCCCGGCCGCGACGAGGACACCCGTCGCGAGCGGTGCGAGCGACCCCACGTGCGCCGCGCGCACGAGCTCGAGCCGTCCGGTCTCCTCCTCCTTGCGCGTGTGGCGCACCACGGTGAGCACCGCGAGCACGCCCAGGACGAGGATCATGAAGAGCCCCACGCGCCAGGCCGTCGTCGAGGCGACCGACCCGGTGTGCTCGAGAGGGCCCAGCAGCGCCAGGAACGCGCTGTTGGTGCCCATGCTCGCGGCGAGCTCGTCGCGCTCGGCCTGCGTGCCGTAGACGGTCGCGACCGACGAGTACGTCACGGCGACCATGAGCAGCACGACGACGACGTACACGGGCAGGAGGACCCGGTCGCGCCGCAGCGCGAGCCGCACGAGCGACCCCGTCCCGGCGAGCGCGCGGTGCAGCGACAGGGGCGGGGCGGCGGTGCGGGCCGGGGCGGTCGACGGGGACGCGAGCGCGGTCATCGCTCGGCCTCGCCCTCGAGCAGGGCGAGCTCGTCGCCGTACTGCCGCAGGAACAGCTCCTCGAGCGAGGGCGGCTCGATCGTCAGGCCGTGCGGCTCGAGGTCCGCGAGGGCGCGCGTGACCTGGGGGAGCGCGTCGTCGTCGACGTGGAAGGTCAGGTGCGACCCGTCGACGGTGAGGTCGTGCACGCCGTCGAGCGCATCGAGCGCGGCGGTCGAGGTGGCTCCCGGACCGACGGTCACGACGACCTTGGAGCGCGTGAGGTGGCGCAGCTCGCGCAGCGTCCCGGACTGCACGGCCCGGCCGCTGCGGATGATCGTGACGGTGTCGCACAGCGCCTCGACCTCGGCCAGGATGTGGCTCGACAGCAGGACCGACGTGCCGCGCGCGGTCGCCTCGCGCACGCAGTCCTGGAAGACGGCCTCCATGATCGGGTCGAGGCCCGACGTCGGCTCGTCGAGCACGAGCAGCTCCGCGTCGGCGCTCAGCGCCGCGACCAGCGCGACCTTCTGCCGGTTGCCCTTGGAGTAGGTCCCGGTCTTCTTGGTCGGGTCGAGCTCGAACCGCTCGAGCATGCGGGCCTTGCGGCGTTCGTCGACCGCCGCGCCGCGCAGGCGCAGCAGCAGGTCGATCGTCTCGCCGCCCGAGAGCTGGGGCCACAGCGTGACGTCGCCCGGGACGTAGGCGAGGCGTCGGTGCAGGGAGACGGCGTCACGGAACGGGTCGCCGCCCAGCAGGGTCGCGGTGCCCGAGTCGGGGCGCAGGAGGCCGAGCAGGACGCGGAGGGTCGTGGACTTCCCGGCGCCGTTGGGTCCCAGGAAGCCTGCGACCTCTCCGGCGCGGACGGTCAGGTCCAGGCCGTCGAGCGCCTGGGTGGTGCCGAAGGACTTGCGCAGGTCGTGGATCTCGACGGCCGGTCCGCGGGTCGTGGCGGGGTCGGAGGTCGTGCGTGCTGTCGTGGTCATGGTTCCTCGTCGGGGAGGCGTGGGCTGGGAGGGAGAGCCGGTGCGGGCCGTCGTCGAGCGGGGGACGTTCGTGCCCGACGGCGTCGCTCGCCTCGGCGAGCGGGCGGCGGTCTCGTCGACCGGGGCGGCGGACGACCGCTCGGGCTACGGGGCCGGTGCTGCGGAGGCCTGCTCGTCGGGGGGCGGCTCGGCGTACCGGAGGTACGCGTCGAGGAGCGTGCGGTCGGTCAGGAAGCCCTCGGTGAAGAGCTCGATCGAGGGCAGGCCCATGCGGTCGACATAGGCACGGACGATCGCGCCCGTGTCGGTGGGGTCCTCGGGCGGGTGCAGCGTGAGGTCGAGGAGGATCGTCCCGAGGGACTGCGTGACGAGGTACTGCGCTCGCGCGGTCTCGTCGAGCGAGGACCTGATGGTGCCGGCGGCGACGCCGTCGGCGATGTACGCGGCGGCGTCCTCGACCATGCTCTCGACGAACGAGCGGGCGAGGTCGCCGCCCTCCTGGAGGCTGCGCAGCACGTAGCCGAGGACCGGGCCGTACTCCTCGACCGACGAGAGCTGTGCGAGGACGTCCATGGGGCTGCCTCGGGAGCCCGTCTCGTCGCCCAGGACGTTGCGCTTGTTCTCCCGGATCAGGACGAGGACGTGCTCGTCGCACGCTCGCCGCAGGCCGTCCTTCGAGCCGAAGTGATGGATGACGAGGCCCGCGCTGACCCCGGCGTCGGCGGCGAGCGTGCGCAGCGGGACGCGGAAGCCCTCGCTCGCGAAGCGGGCCAGGGCCGCGTCGCGGATGCGCGCGCGAGCCGTGAGGTCCGAGGGGTCGGCCGCGGGCTCTGCCGCGTCGACCGCGGGGGTGCGTGATGGTGCTGAACGCATGTTCAACACGCTAAACACCTGTTCAGCCCGGCACAAGAGGGACCGGCGTCAAGGAGTCGTCAAGGTCGACAGGGATGCGGGTCCGTCGCAGGGATGACGACCGAGCCCTTGCGTCAGGGGTACGAATCAGGGACGGACCAGGGGAGCCCCCGATGTGCGGGCCTCAGCCCCCGGCGTACCGTCGAAACATGAGCCACATCCTCGCCAGACCGCGCCGCGGCGCCGTGATCGCCGGTGTCTGTGCCGGCCTCGCCCGACGCTTCGACATCAGCCCGACGCTGGTCCGCGTGCTCGCGGTCGCGTCCTGCATCCTGCCCGGACCGCAGATCCTGCTGTACATCGTGCTGTGGATCGTCCTGCCCCGGGACCCGGAGTGAACCCCGCCTGAGGAACACCGGCGGCCGACACGTCCGCTGTGACCGTGCTCGGTGGGTTTTGTCCAGCGCCGCAGCATCGTGGCACCATCCGAGGGTGCGCTCCCACCCGACCCGAACCGCCCTGCTGCCCCTTGCCCTCGGCCTCGTCGCCGCGGCGCTCGCGGGTTGCGCCTCGTCGGCCTCGCCCGTCGCCACCGCGGCCGAGACCCCGGCAGCCCCGGCCACCGGACCGGCTCCGACGTTCGACGGCGCGACGACCGAGGGAGCATTGCTGCTGGCCGCGGCATCGGAGCTCGACGAGGCGATCCTGCCCGCGGGCTTCCGCTACGTCGAGACCGTCGACATCGATCTCTCGGGGTCCACGAGCTCGATCTACGTCCAGGGCCAGCCCGAGGAGCAAGGGCCCGGCCTGTACGTCTACGCGGTCCCCGAGGGCGTCGACGTCGAGTATCTGGGCGACGACTGGGCGCCCGAGCCGGTCCCCGAGCTCTCGGGCGACCTGGCCGTGACCGTGGTGTCCGACCCGGAGGGGCAGGATCGCTCGGTCGTGTCGATCGAGGCACCCCCTGCCGGGACGGTACGGCTCATCGGCGACGGCCTGGTCCGTGACGAGCTGATCGGGATGGCGGGGCGGCTGCTCGACAGCCTCGGCGACGCGGGCTGACGTCTCGACCGCCCTGGCCCCAGAGCTGGCGACTCGCGCCCCGCTCGCTGGCACAGGTGAACGACGAAGGGCCCGCAGCGCACGCTGCGGGCCCTTCGGTCTGCGGAGGATGGGGGATTCGAACCCCCGAGGGCTTTTAACCCAACACGCTTTCCAAGCGTGCGCCATAGGCCACTAGGCGAATCCTCCGTGCTGCAGCGTCGACCCACGCGGGGCGTCAGGCAGCGTGTCGAGAATACCGGACGGACGCCCAGCGACCGAATCGGGCCGCCGGCGCCCGGACCCGGGCCGTTCCGGGGTCGTCCGCCAGCCCGGTCGGGTGCGGCGGGGAGGGGTGCGCCGGGGGCCGGTTTCGGACGACCGCCCGTCCTGGGCTAGGCTGGGTCCAGACCCCTCGTGCGGCACTATCTCACTGAACTCCCCCAGGGCCGGAAGGCAGCAAGGGCAGGTGGGCTCTGGTGGGTGCACGGGGGGTCCTTGCATGCCCGGACCCGGCCGAGGTCCGCTCCGGGCCGAGGTTCGAGCGTGCCCGACGACGTCGCTCGCCTCGCACGGACAGGTGTGGCCTGCGCCACATCGCCTGGGTGGAAAAGCCGCAAAATATCCCAAACCTCTGCCTGTGGACCAGGATGCGGACGAAAATCCGTCCAGCATCTGGAATATCGACCGATGCGGTGGTTTTGGAACGCCGAGCGTGCGCATCATGGAGCCATGACCCGCCCCACGAGCACCGAGCTCACGACGCACCGCGCAGCCTCCTGCTGCCGAATGTCGTGTCGCTCCGTCCTGCGTGGCGCCGGTCGAATGTGCTGTCAGCGCTGACCTGACCCAAGCACCGCACCACCAGCCACGAGTGCAGCCCGGAGACGACCGGAGCCCGCGCCGAAGCGCCCCGCACCTCCCTTCCTGACCACCGACCACCGGTGACGTGTCTTCGCGACCCGTGACCCGCCGTCGGGCAGGAGGACGTTCCACCCGTCACCCCCGTCACCACCACGACGCCCCCCACGGACGCCCTGCGACAACAGCCGGCGCCGTCACCGGAAGGACAGACCATGCTCCGCAAGAACTTCACCCTCGCTGCGATCGCGGCCACCGCAGCCCTCACGCTCGGAGCGTGCGCCACGACCCCCACCGACAGCGGTGCCTCGGCAGGCAGCACCGACGACGTCGTCAAGATCGGCGTCGTCGGCGCGGCCGACGACAAGTGGGCCGTGTTCGAGAAGGTCGCCGAGGAAGAGGGCCTGAACATCGAGATCGTCGACTTCGGCGACTACCAGCAGGCCAACCCGGCGCTCTCGCAGGACCAGATCGACCTCAACCAGTTCCAGCACCTGCAGTTCCTCGCGGGCTACAACGTCGAGGCCGGCGACGACCTCCAGCCCATCGGCGCCACCGCGGTCTACCCGCTCGCGCTCTACTCGTCCAAGCACACGGCGCTCGAGGACATCCCGGCCGGCGGCGAGATCGCGGTCCCGAACGACGCGACCAACCTCGCCCGCGCGCTCCTCGTCCTCCAGGAGGCGGGGCTCATCGAGCTCAAGGACGGCGGCAGCTCGCTGTCGACCGAGGCCGACGTGCTCCCGTCCTCGAAGGTCAAGGTCACCCCGGTCGACGCCGCGCAGACCGCGATCTCGCTCCAGTCCGTCGACGGCGCGATCATCAACAACGACTTCCTCGAGGACGCCGGCCTGGCCCCTGAGGACGCACTGTTCCAGGACGACCCCGACTCCGCGGCCTCCGAGCCCTACATCAACGTGTGGGTCGCCCGCGCCGAGGACAAGGACGACGAGACCCTCCTGAAGATCGCCGCCCTCTCGCAGAACGAAGAGGTCATCGCCGCAGAGAAGAAGGCCTCGGGCGGCACCGCGGTCATCAAGGACAACTCGCCGGCGGAGCTCCAGGAGATCCTCGCGGGGATCGAGGAGAACTACCGCGCCCAGGGCTGACCCTTCGGCGCGAGCCACCGGTGCCCGACGACGTCACTCACCTGACGTCGTCGGGCACCGGCGCGCTCCCTCCCGGGCGATGCGCACGCTGCTCTCGCCCGGGCGGCCCGGTGCCTGTTGGATAGGAGCTGTCCGCACGCGTCGGCAGCACGGCCACCAGACCGCAGCCCCACCGCACCACGTCGGCCCACGGCTCTCACGAGGAGCCCGGCCGCCCCACCCCGCACGAGAGGTTCCTCCGTGAGCACCACCTCGGACACGATGGTCCGATTCCGCGACGTGACGAAGGTCTTCGGGACCGGTCCGTCCGCCGTGGCGGCCGTCGACGGCGTCACCCTGGACATCGAGGCGGGTGAGATCTTCGGCGTCATCGGCTACTCGGGCGCGGGCAAGAGCACGCTCGTCCGGCTCATCAACGCGCTCGAGCCCGTCACGTCGGGCAGCGTCGTGGTCGACGGGGACGAGGTGAGCACACTCTCCGAGCGCGAGCTGCGCCCCGTGCGCGCGAGCATCGGCATGATCTTCCAGCAGTTCAACCTGCTGTCCTCGCGGACCGTCGCCGGGAACGTGGCCTACGCGCTCAAGGTCGCGGGCTGGGACAAGCCGCGGCGCGAGGCGCGCGTCGCCGAGCTCCTCGAGTTCGTGGGGCTCTCCGACAAGGCCGGGGCGTACCCGTCGCAGCTCTCGGGCGGGCAGAAGCAGCGCGTCGGCATCGCGCGCGCGCTCGCCACCTCGCCCAAGCTCCTGCTCGCGGACGAGGCGACGAGCGCGCTCGACCCCGAGACGACGCGCGACGTCCTCGCGCTCCTGCGCCGCGTCAACGCCGAGCTCGGCGTGACGATCGTCGTCATCACGCACGAGATGGACGTCGTGCGCTCGACCTGCCACCGCGTCGCGGTCATGGAGCACGGCAAGGTCGTCGAGGTCGGCGAGGTCTACGACGTGTTCTCCTCGCCCCAGGCCACCGCGACCAAGAAGTTCGTCGGGACGGCGCTGCGCGACCGTCCCGGCCCCGAGGCGCTCGAACGCCTGCGTCGCCGGCACCCCGGACGCCTCGTGACGGTCGGCGTCCACGAGGACGGGACCTCGGGCGCGAGCCTGACCCGGCTCCTGCGCGAGCACGGGCTCGACGGCTCCGTGGTGTTCGGCGGGATCTCCGAGATCGGGGAGCGGCCCTTCGGGTCGCTCACGCTCGAGCTCGCGGGCGACGACGCCACGATCGCGGCGTTCCTCACCGAGCTCGCGACGACCACCGACGTCGTCGACCTCGGGACCGCCGCCGACCCGCGCGACGACCCGCGCGTCGTGGCCGGGGCGAGCGACGAGTCGGGCGAGGGGGACGGCACGACCGGTGCTCCGCCGTCGGGCCGGGTCGACGAACCCGACCCGCGCGACGCCTGGCAGAGCGAGAGATGGCCCGGGACGGGCAGCACCGGGACCTCGGGGCTCGGTCGTCCCGGCACGCAGGGCACCCAGCCCGGTGACTTCGGCACCGAGCCCGGCACGTTCGGAGGCGCGCGATGAACCGCGACTGGTCCACCCTGTGGCCGATCCTGCTGTCCTCGCTCGGCGAGACGCTCTACATGGTCTCGATCGCGCTCCTCGCGGGCGGGCTCGGCGGCCTGGTCCTGGGGCTCGCGCTCTACTGCACGCGCAAGGGCAACCTGCTGGCGAACACCGTGGTGTTCAACGTCCTCAACGTGCTCGTCAACATCGTGCGACCCATCCCGTTCATCATCTTCCTGACGATGATCTACCCCGTGACGCTCGCGGTCGTCGGGACGACGATCGGCACCGAGGCGTTCATCCTGCCGCTGTCGGTCATGACGGCTTTCGGGACCTCGCGCATCGTCGAGCAGAACCTCGTGAGCATCGACCCGGGCGTGGTCGAGGCCGCGCGCGCCATGGGTGCCTCGCCCTGGCGGATCATCCGGACCGTGCTCATCCCCGAGGCGCTCGCGCCGCTCATCCTGGGCTACACGTTCATCTTCGTGGCCGTGATCGACATGTCGGCCATGGCCGGCTACATCGGCGGCGGCGGCCTGGGTGACTTCGCGATCCGCTACGGCTACCAGCGCTACAACTGGGCCGTGACGGCCGTGACGGTCGTGGTCATCATCGTGATCGTGCAGGTCGTGCAGTTCTTCGGCAACTGGCTCGCGCGCAAGGTCCTGCGGCGCTGACGCACCACCCGAGGTGGGTCGGCTCCCCGCCGACGGACCGACTGCGGGTCCCCGGGCAGCACGCCCGGGGACCCGCTGTGCGGGCTGTCAGCCACGCCGTCTAGAGTTGCCGGGGTGAGCACCGCCCTGTACCGCCGCTACCGGCCAGAGACCTTCGCCGAGGTCATCGGGCAGGACCACGTCACCGGACCCCTGCGGCAGGCACTGCGCAGCGGACGCGTGAACCACGCCTACCTCTTCTCGGGCCCTCGCGGCTGCGGCAAGACGACCTCGGCGCGCATCCTCGCCCGCACGCTGAACTGCGCGCGCAACACCGAGGAGACGCCCATCGACACCCCCTGCGGGGAGTGCTCGTCCTGCATCGAGCTCGCACGCGGCGGCTCGGGCAGCCTCGACGTCATCGAGATCGACGCGGCCTCGCACAACGGTGTCGACGACGCCCGTGAGCTCCGCGAGCGCGCGACCTTCGCGCCCGCCCGGGACCGGTACAAGATCTTCATCCTCGACGAGGCCCACATGGTCACGCCGCAGGGGTTCAACGCGCTCCTCAAGCTGGTCGAGGAGCCGCCGCCCCACGTGAAGTTCATCTTCGCGACGACCGAGCCGGACAAGGTCATCGGGACCATCCGGTCGCGCACGCACCACTACCCGTTCCGGCTGGTCCCGCCGGACGTCCTGGGTCCGTACCTCGAGCAGCTCTGCGCCGCGGAGGGCGTGACGATCGGGACCGGCGTCGTGCCGCTCGTCGTGCGCTCGGGCGGCGGCTCGGTGCGTGACTCGCTGTCCGTCATGGACCAGCTCATCGCAGGTGCGGAGGCCGGGAACGTCGACTACGAGCGCGCCGTGGACCTCCTGGGCTTCACGCACGCCTCGCTGCTCGACGACGTGGTGGAGGCCCTCGCGGCCCGCGACGGCGCGAGCATCTTCCGGGTCGTCGAGCAGATCATCACCACGGGGCACGAGCCGCGCCGCTTCGTCGAGGACCTGCTCGAGCGCCTGCGCGACCTGATCGTCATCTCGGTCTCGGGCGGTGCCGCGGACGCGGTGCTGCGCGACGTCCCGTCCGACCAGCTCGAGCGCATGAAGGCCCAGGCCCAGCACCTCGGGGCGGCCGAGCTGTCGCGCGCAGCAGACCTGGTCAACGCGGCGCTCACCGAGATGAGCGGCGCCACGTCCCCGCGCCTGCACCTCGAGCTCCTGTGCGCCCGCCTCCTGCTCCCCGGGGTGGACGACGGCGCGGCGGGGCTCGCGGCGCGCATCGACCGGTTGGAGCGGGGCGGCCTGGGCACCGGCGGCCTCGCGCCCGTCGCATCCGCACCGCGGTCCGGCGGCCCCGAGGGGCTCGTCGCTGCACCGCCGCGGGGCGCGCGGGTCGAGGAGGACGTCACCCCCGTCGCGCCCGCCAACGGGCTGAGCGGGGCCGCGGCCGCACGCGCCGCGCTCCAGGCGCGCAAGAGCGGGGAGGGGGCTGCAGCTCCTGCCGTGCCTGCTGCTGCGCCCGTTCCTGCTGTGCCTGCTGTGCCTGCTGTGGCGGCGCCGACCGCTCCTGTGGTCGCGGCGCCGTCCGTACCTGTGGTCGCGGTGCCGGCCGAGGCCGCCCCTCAGGCGGACGAGCCCGCCCGCTCGAGCGAGGCGGTCGCCCCGGCGACCGACGACCGGCCGGTCGTGGTACCCGTCGGCGACGCGCACGCCGAGCCGGCGGAGTCGGTGCGAGTCGGTGCAGAGAGCCCCGTGGACCACGCGGCACCGGTCGCCGAGCACGCTTCCGGCCTCGTCGAGCCCGCAGGTGATGCGGCGCCTGCGGCTGCCCTCGGCGCGGAATCCGCCGCTGCGGAGCCCGTCGACGCTGGGCCCGAGCGGGGTGCGCCCCGCGCAGCCGCTGCTGCTGCACCGGTCGTCGAGCCCGTCTCGCCCGCCGGGGAGGCTCCTGCCCAGCCCGAGGTCACAGCGCCTTCGCCCGGTGCCGGACAGGCCTCGAACCACGCCGACGCGCTCAGCACCGACGCGCTGCGTCGTCGCTGGCCCGAGGTCCTCCAGACCCTCAGCACGAGCCGCGTCACGTGGTCCCTCGTGAGCGCCAACGCGCAGGTCGGCGAGCTCACGTCGGACACGCTGTACCTCGCGTTCCAGACGCCGGCTCTCGCGCGGACCTTCTCCACCTCCCGGCACACGGGGGCGGTCCAGGAGGCCGTCTACCAGACGCTCGGGTTCCAGGTCCGGGTCGAGGCCCGCCTCGACGAGGGCGGCGGCCCGGCGCCGAGCGTGCCGGCGCCTGCCGCACCCCCGGCTCCACGTCACGACGACCCGTCGGTCGCAGGACCGTCGGCCCCGGCCGACGTGTCCGCGCACGAGATCTCGGGCGGGTCCGGCGCGTCGGGCTCGGGCGGGAACGGGTCCGCCGGGGCGCCGTCACCGACCTCCGACCCCGTGGGCACCATCGCTGCGCCGACGACCGCGAGTGGCCCCGGTGTCCCGCACCACACGGGCGAAGCCGCCTTGCAGCACGAGCAGCGGAGCAGCGTCGCGGTCCAGGAACGCCCGGCTCCCGTGACCGCTCCTCCCGTACCTGCTCCCGAGGCACCCGTGGTCGAGCCCCCGGTCGTCAACGCGGCCGACGAGGCCTGGCTCGCGGGAGCCTCCATGACCGAGCCGCCCGCGGACTTCGACGAGGGCCCGGAACCGCCGCCCGTGGACGTGAGGCGAGCGGCGCCGTCGGGCAACCGGCAGACGCTGCGCGCGCCCGCCGCGCCCAGCGCCCCGACCCCCGCCCCCGCGGGACCGCCGCCCGGCGTCCGCGAGTCACGTCGCCAGACGCTCGAGCGTCAGGCCGCCGAGCAGAAGGCTCGGCAGTCCTCGGCCCGCGTCACGACCTCGATCGAGGACGACTCGCCCTCGGACGACGACCCGGACCTGGCCTCGTCGGGCCTGGTCGGTGCGCCCCTCGTCGCGCAGCTCCTGGGCGGCGTCGTGATCGACGAGACCATCGACACCGGGCTCTGACGTGAGTCCCCGCGGTGAGCTCCACCACGTCGAGCTCTGGGTCGAGGACCTCGACACCGCGGAGAGCTCGTGGGCGTGGCTGCTCGACGAGCTCGGCTACACGCGCTTCCAGACGTGGGCCACGGGGCAGAGCTGGCTGCGCGGTGCGACGTACATCGTGCTCGAGGCGAGCCCCGCGGTCCGTGGCAAGGGGCACGACCGCATGCGCCCCGGGGTCAACCACCTGGCGTTCACGGGCGGCCGGCGCAGCGAGGTCGACGACCTCGTGACCCGCGCTGCCGAGCACGGGTGGAGCCTCATGTTCGCCGACGCCCACCCGTACGCGGGCGGGCCCGACCACTACGCGGCCTACCTCGAGAACGAGGACGGCTTCGAGGTCGAGATCGTCGCGGACGAGACCTGAGCGGACCCGCACGGACGACGGCCGCGCGCCGCCTCCGGGGCGGCCCCGAGCGTCGGCGGCGCCACGTAGGCTGGGGACGTGTATGAAGGCGCGGTCCAGGACCTGATCGACGAGCTCGGCCGACTCCCCGGGGTCGGCCCCAAGAGTGCCCAACGCATCGCGTTCCACCTCCTCGCGGCCGACGCCGCGGACGTGCGTCGGCTCACCGACGCGCTGACCGAGGTCAAGCTGCGCGTGCGCTTCTGCGAGGTCTGCGGCAACGTGGCTGAGGGCGAGCGGTGCCGCATCTGCCTCGACCCCCGGCGCTCGGCCGCAGTGATCTGCGTCGTCGAGGAGCCCAAGGACGTCGTCGCGATCGAGCGCACGCGTGAGTTCCGGGGCAAGTACCACGTGCTCGGCGGGGCCATCAACCCCATGGACAACGTGGGTCCCGACGACCTGCGCATCCGTGAGCTGCTCACGCGACTGGCCGACGGCGAGGTGCAGGAGGTCATCCTCGCGACCGACCCCAACGTCGAGGGCGAGGCCACGGCCACCTACCTCACGCGCATGCTGTCCCCGATGGGCCTGCGGGTCACCCGCCTCGCGTCCGGGCTGCCCGTGGGTGGAGACTTGGAGTACGCGGACGAGGTCACGCTGGGGCGGGCCTTCGAGGGACGGAGAGTCGTCAGTGGTTGAGATCAGCGAGGCACTGGGGTCCGACCTCCGGTCGGTCGCCGCGTCCGTGTCCGCCGAGGCCCGCACCTTCCTGACCACCACGGCGGAGGTCGCGTCGGGCGCAGCCCCCGAGGCCGCGATCCCGCTCCTGCTGCTCGCCACGTCGGACATGCTCGCGGCCGGGGCGCGCCTCGGCGCCATGATGGACGTCGTCCCGGACGAGCGCTTCGAGCCCGATGCCGGCCCCGAGACCGACCTCGACCCGCTGC
Organism: Oerskovia sp. NPDC060338; assembly: GCF_042726295.1. Taxonomy (NCBI): domain Bacteria; kingdom Bacillati; phylum Actinomycetota; class Actinomycetes; order Micrococcales; family Cellulomonadaceae; genus Oerskovia; species Oerskovia sp. NPDC060338. The sequence goes on along the minus strand of NZ_JBHXCQ010000001.1, from coordinate 27,097 downwards.
GCGAGGCACTCGCGCAGCTCCTCGACGGTCTGGACGAGTACCCGGAGATCGTCGACCCCGTGCTGGGCGCCGTCGTCGGGCAGGCGTTCGTGTCCGGGGACATCGCGTGCATCGCCGAGGCGCTCGCCAAGGGGCTCCAGCACTACGACTCGGGCCAGGAGCTCGAGGCGCTGTGGTGGTGGCAGTTCTCCTACCTGTCCCTGTGGGGAGAGCGCGCGGCGAGCGCGCTGCGCGTCCTGCAGATGGTGCTCGCGCACCTGCGCCTCGACGTCGAGGACGACGTCGCGGCCGAGGCGGAGTACGACGCGCTGCAGTCCTGACCGGGTGAGCACCGGGGCGCCAGCACCCGGGTGACCTCTCCGCCGTCGTGCAAGACTGCCGTGTGACCTGGGACCTCGCCGCGACGCTTCCTCTCGTGGCGCACGCGCCGCTCGCCGCGGGCGACGGGATCGTGCTGCCCGGGTCGGGCGGTCTCGAGCTCGACCTCCTGACGATCTCCCTCCTGGTCCTCGCCGGCCTGACCGCCGGATGGATCGACACCGTGGTCGGTGGGGGAGGGCTCGTCCAGCTCCCCGCGCTGCTGCTCGTGCCGGGCATCAGCCCGGTCCAGGCCCTCGCGACCAACAAGCTCGCGAGCATCATGGGCACCTCGGTGAGCGCCACGACCTACTACCGGCGGGTGGGCCCCGACCTGCGGACCGCGGGGCCCATGGCGATCGCGGCCCTGTTCGGCGCGATCGGCGGCGCGGCGCTCGCGTCGAAGATCCCCGCCGAGCTGTTCAAGCCGATCATCCTCGTGGTCCTGATCGCGGTGGCCGTCTACACGATCGCCAAGCCCCGGCTCGGGCACACGACGAACCTGCGCTGGGAGGGCAACGGGCACCGGTGGGCCGCGGCCGGGATCGGGCTCGTGATCGGGTTCTACGACGGGCTGCTCGGTCCCGGGACGGGGACGTTCTTCGTCATCTCGCTCGTGAGCATCCTGGGGTACGCGTTCCTGCCCGCCTCGGCGCTCGCGAAGATCGCCAACTTCGCGACCAACGCGGGCGCGCTCATCTTCTTCGTCCCGTACGGGGCGGTGCTGTGGGGGTTGGGGCTCGCGATCGGGGCCGCGAACCTGCTGGGCGCGTACATCGGGGCGCGCATGGCAGTGGCCAAGGGCAGCGGGTTCGTGCGGGTCGTGTTCGTGGTCGTCGTGGGGGCGCTCATCTGCAAGCTCGGGTACGACGTCGTCACGAGCCTCGGGGAGTGACCTCGCCCGACGCCGGGTCGGGCCGGGTGCTTGCCGGCGGCTGCCGAGCACGAGGTTGCGGTCGTTCTCGGGCTCAGGACGACCACAACCTCGTGCTCGGCACCCGGTAGCCAGTATCCCCGCAGGTCAGCGACCGGCACGGGCCCGGACCGCCCGCATCCTGAGCCCCCTCCCGCCGCTCACGGGCCCCGGGCTATCATCGACCGACTCGTAAAACACCCGGCGGGCCGTTGAGAGAGACGGAGGCCGGCGACGTAACGGAGCAGGCTAGTGGCACTTGTCGTGCAGAAATATGGTGGCTCGTCGGTAGCTGATGCGGAGAGCATCAAGCGGGTGGCGAAGCGCATCGCAGAGACCAAGCGGGCCGGACATGACGTGGTCGTCGTGGTCTCGGCCATGGGTGACACGACGGACGAGCTCATCGATCTCGCCCAGCAGGTCACCCCCCTTCCCCCCCAGCGCGAGATGGACATCCTGCTCACGGCAGGTGAGCGCATCTCGATGTCGTTGCTGGCGATGGCGATCAACAACCTCGGCGTCAAGGCCAAGTCGTTCACGGGCCAGCAGGCCGGCGTGATCACGGACGCCGTGCACGGCAAGGCGCACATCGTCGACGTCGTGCCGCACCGCATCCGCGAGACGGTCGAGAAGGGCTCGGTCGCGATCGTCGCCGGGTTCCAGGGCGTCACGCAGAGCACCAACGACGTGACGACCCTCGGTCGCGGCGGCTCGGACACCACGGCGGTCGCGCTCGCGGCCGGCCTGGGCGCCGACGTGTGCGAGATCTACACCGACGTCGACGGCGTGTTCACCGCGGACCCGCGCATCGTGCCGACGGCCCGCAAGATCGACCGCATCTCCTACGAGGAGATGCTCGACATGGCGGCGAGCGGGGCCAAGGTCCTGGTGCTGCGCTGCGTCGAGTACGCGCGCCGCTACGGCGTGCCCATCCACGTCCGTTCGTCGTTCTCGACGAAGCCGGGGACCATCGTGTCGAACGACGCGCGCCCCGTGCCCAACGTCCCCCAGCAGGCTCCCGGCCACCCGGCCGACAACGAGGCAGAGGTCATCATGGAAGATCCGATCATCTCGGGCGTCGCGCACGACCGCAGCGAGGCCAAGATCACCGTCGTGGGCGTCCCGGACGTCCCGGGCACGGCCGCCCGCATCTTCGAGGTCGTGGCCGGTGCCGGCGCGAACATCGACATGATCGTCCAGAACGTCTCGGTCGCGGCCACGGGCCTGACCGACATCTCGTTCACGCTCCCCATGGACGACGGCGCGCTCGCGACCACGGCCCTGGACGCCGTGCGCGAGGAGATCGGTTTCGCGTCGCTCCAGTACGACGACCAGATCGGCAAGGTCTCGCTCATCGGTGCGGGCATGAAGTCGAGCCCGGGCGTGTCCGCGCGCCTGTTCGGTGCGCTGCGTGACGCGGGCATCAACATCGAGATGATCACGACGTCCGAGATCCGCATCTCGGTCGTCACGCGGGCCGACAGCCTCGACGACGCGGTGCGGGCCATCCACACCGCGTTCGAGCTGGACGGCGAGAGCGAAGCAGTCGTCTACGCCGGCACCGGCCGTTGAGCGAGGAGAGCACCATGAGCAACCAGAACTCTGCCGGCCTCGTCGTCGGCGTCGTCGGGGCGACCGGTCAGGTCGGCGCCGTCATGCGCCGTCTGCTCGAGGAGCGTGACTTCCCCGTCGCGCAGATCCGCTACTTCGCCTCGGCCCGCTCCGCGGGCAGCACGCTGCCCTGGAAGGGCGAGGACGTCGTGGTCGAGGACGCGGCCACGGCCGACGTGTCGGGTCTCGACATCGCCCTGTTCTCCGCGGGCGGTGCGACCGCCAAGGCGCAGGCCGAGCGCTATGCCGCCGCGGGCGTCGTCGTGATCGACAACTCCTCGGCGTGGCGCATGGACCCGGACGTCCCGCTCGTCGTGTCCGAGGTCAACCCGGAAGCGATCCACGAGGCGCGCAAGGGCATCATCGCGAACCCGAACTGCACCACGATGGCCGCGATGCCGGTCCTCAAGCCGCTCGCGGACGAGGCAGGCCTCGAGCGCCTGATCGTCGCGACGTACCAGGCGGTCTCGGGAGCGGGACTGGCCGGCGCGGCCGAGCTCCGTGACCAGGCGGTCGCAGGGGCCGAGCAGGACCTCACGGGTCTGGTGCACTCGGGCAGCGCGGTCACGTTCCCCGCACCGGACAAGTTCCCGCGCAACATCGCGTTCAACGTGGTGCCGCTCGCCGGGTCGATCGTCGACGACGGCGAGGAGGAGACCGACGAGGAGAAGAAGCTCCGCAACGAGTCGCGCAAGATCCTGGGCCTTCCCGACCTCCTGGTCGCGGGCACGTGCGTGCGCGTCCCGGTCTTCACGGGGCACTCGCTCGCGATCCACGCCGAGTTCGCTCAGGCCATCACCCCGGACCGCGCGCGCGAGCTGCTCGCGTCGGCCCCGGGCGTCGAGCTCTCGGACGTCCCCAACCCGCTCGAGGCCGCAGGTGCCGACCCGTCGTTCGTGGGCCGCATCCGCACCGACCAGAGCGTGCCGGGCGGTCGCGGCCTGGTGCTGTTCGTCTCGAACGACAACCTCCGCAAGGGTGCCGCGCTCAACGCGGTGCAGGTCGCGGAGCTGGTCGCGGCAGACCTCACGAGCAAGGCCGCTGCCTCGGCCTGACTCGTGCTGCCGGGAAGGGCAGGGGCTGTGGCTCCCGCCCGTCCCGCTGGTCCGGAGACGGACCAGGCATCACGGTGCCCGACGGCGCCCCTCACCTTCCGGTGGGCGGGCGCCGTCGGGCTGTGCGCACCTCGTCCGGCCCCTCGGAACGCCCTGCGACGGCCCGCGGCTCCCCTCACGGCAGCGTCGGCTCGCACGGGAGCCGTTGCGCGCGCCGAACCGCCGGACGCCCGACAGACTCGGGGGAGACCCGCGCCTCCCGTGCGCCGGGCACGACGCGGAGGTGTCTCCCGTGACCAACCCCCAGCTCCCGGCGCCTGTACCTGCACCGGACCCCGAGCCGCAGCCCGTGCTGTACCAGCTCACGACGTCGGCGGAGTTCCTCGTGGTGAGCTCCACGGGGAGCCCTGAGGCGGACGCGACGCTGCTCGGTGTCGCCTCCGACGTCAACGGTCTGGTGCGCTCGGTCGGGTTCCGGCAGGGGCGGGCCGAGCTGTCGTGCGTCGTGGGCCTCGGGTCGAGCTTCTGGGACCGCGTGCGTCCCGCAGGGGCGCCGCGTCCCGCGCACCTGCACCCGCTCAGGGCACTTGCCGGCGCACGCCACACGGCCCCGTCGACCCCGGGCGACGTGCTCTTCCACCTCCGCGCCGACCGGGCGGACCTGACGTTCGAGCTGGCCCGCCAGATCATGCGTGCGCTGGGGGACGCGGTGGTCGTCGAGGACTCGACCACGGGCTTCCGGTACTTCGACTCGCGCGACCTCCTGGGCTTCGTCGACGGGACGGAGAACCCGACGGGCCGGGCGGCCCCCGAGGCCGCTCTGGTCGTGGACGAGCCGGACTTCGTGGGCGGGAGCTACGTCGTGGTGCAGAAGTACGTGCACGACCTCGACGCGTGGAACGGGCTGAGCACCGAGGAGCAGGAGAAGGCGATCGGGCGGACCAAGCTCGACGACATCGAGCTCGACGACGACGTCAAGCCCAGCAACTCGCACGTCGCGCTCAACGTGATCGAGGACGAGAACGGCGAGGAGCTCGCGATCCTGCGCGACAACATGCCGTTCGGCGACGCGGGCGCGGGCGAGTTCGGGACGTACTACATCGCGTACGCGAAGGACCCCGGGGTGACCGAGCTCATGCTGCACCGCATGTTCATCGGCGAGCCGGAGGGCAACACCGACCGGATCCTCGAGGTGTCCACGGCCCTGACCGGGTCGTTGTTCTTCGTGCCGTCGCTCGACCTGCTCGAGAGCCTCGCGGACGACGAGGTCGAGCAGCAGCCCGGGAGCGGGGCGATGGCGGTCGGGTCGTGAGGGGGTGACCGATCGACGCCGAGAAGTGGGGGGTGGGGGCCGGGGGCCCCGCGCGCCGGGGGCGCCCGCGCAAGTGGGGGGGGGGGGCCCCCGGCGGGCCCGC
>NZ_JBHXCQ010000001.1:0-21736 GCF_042726295.1 Oerskovia sp. NPDC060338 | reverse complement strand
CGGGGGGGGGGGGGGGGTGGGGGGGGGTGTTGGGTGGGGTCCCCCTCACCCCGCTTATTTGTTCCGGGCCCCCCCTCCCCCCGCCGCTCCCCCCCCCCACCCCCCACTTCTCGGCAGCGTCGCCCCTTGCGCACGGCCAGGGTTCTGTGGTTCATTACTCATGTAATGAACCACAGAACGTGCGATCGACGAGAGGATGGGCACCATGTTCGACGGACCTGAACCCATCTACCTGCAGATCGCCCAGCAGATCCGCGCCCAGATCCTGAGCGGCGACCTCGCCGAGGAGGAGCAGGTCATGTCCACCACCCAGTACGCGACGACCTTCCGCATCAACCCCGCGACCGCCGCCAAGGCGTTCGCCGGGCTGGTCGACGAGGGAGTCCTCTACAAGCGGCGCGGTGTCGGCATGTTCGTCGCCTCCGGAGCACGCGAGAAGCTGCTCGCCGAGCACCGCGACCGCTACTTCGCCGAGGTCCTGCGCCCGGCCCTGGTCCAGGCCGACCTGCTGGGCATCACGCCCGCCGAGATCGTGGACCACGTGCTCGGCCGCGGCCCCCAGGACCGCCCCACCCCGACGGGAGAGACCTCATGACCGCCCCCACCCGCCCCGAGCCGTTCGGCGTCGAGCTGCGGGACGTGACCCTGAGCTTCGGCAAGGACGAGAAGCACCCGGCGCTCGACGGCCTGAGCCTCCAGGTCCGTCCCGGCACCATCACGGGCCTGCTCGGCCGCAACGGCGCGGGCAAGACGACCGCGCTCTCGCTGATCGCCGCCATGCGCCGCCCGGACGCCGGGACGGTCCTGGTCGACGGCGAGGACCCGTTCGAGAACGCGTGGGCCATGGCCGGCACGCAGCTCGTCCGGGAGAGCGGCGACACGATCACCTCGACCAAGGTCGCCGACAGCCTGGGGTACTACGCCGAGATGCGCGAGCACTGGGACGCGGACCTCGCGGCCCGTCTGGTCGACCTGTTCGAGGTCGACCTGCGCAAGACCCCCGAGAGCCTCTCGCGCGGCAAGCGCTCGGCGCTCGGCGCGGTCATCGGTCTCGCGTCCCGCGCGCCGTTGACGATCTTCGACGAGGTCTACCTGGGCATGGACGCGCCGAGCCGGTACGCGTTCTACGACGCGCTCGTCGAGGACTACACCGAGCACCCGCGCACGATCGTCCTCTCGAGCCACCTGATCGACGAGGTCGAGCGGATCTTCGAGGACGTCGTCATCGTGGACAAGGGGCGCGTGCTCCTCGCGGAGAGCGGCGAGTCCGTCCGGAGCAGGGGAGTGAGCCTCACGGGGTCCGCGGCCGCGGTCGAGTCGTTCGTGGACGGCCGTCGCGTGCTGGCCCGTCAACGCCTGGGCGGCACGGCCCAGGTCACGCTGTTCGGGACGCTCGACGACGCGGAGCGGGCCGCTGCGACCGAGGCGGGCATCGAGCTCGGTGCGGTGCCCTTGCAGGACCTGTTCGTGCACCTGACCCGAGAGGAGCGGTCATGACCGAGAACCTGACGGGCCCCACGGCCCTCACCAGCCGGGAGGCGCAGCGTGCCGCGGTGCGCCGTACGGCCGAGAGGCGGTCGCTGCGCACCGCGACGTGGTCGATGTCCGCGGGGACCTGGCAGATCGGTGCGTGGTTCTGGGTGATCGTGCTGATCGTCGCGGGCATCATCGGCTACGTCGAGGTGCGCACCGACATCCTCGACGGCAGCGTGATCGACGGCGTCGTGAGCGGGTCGGCGAAGTTCTTCCTGTTCGTCATGGGCATCATCGCGCCCATCGCGAGCATCGCGGTGCACGTCGCGGCGGGTGGCACGCGCCGGTCGTTCATCCGTTCCACCTGGTGCACGGCTGTGATCCTGGGGCTCACGTTCGCCCTCGTGGCGGCGGTCCTGGGCTACGTGGAGTGGCTCGTCTTCCGGGCGCAGGGCTGGTCACCCGAGCTCGACCGGGCCCAGCTCTACGTCGACGGCGGTCAGGTCGGCACCGCGTTCCTGGTGCAGGCGTTCTTCTGCAGCGTGTACTGGCTCTCGGGCGCGGCGATCGGCATGGGGTACTACGGGTTCGGGGTGTGGCGCGGGACGTTCGCGATCCCGCTCCTGCTGGTCCCCGTGGTCCTCGTCGAGCTCGCGTTCCAGAGCGGCTACTTCGGCAGGCCGTTCGCCCAGGCCGTCGGCCTGGCCGACGCGCAGGTCCTCACCGCGGTCGTGGGTGGCCTCGTGGCCCTCGCCGCAGCGGCTCTCACGTTCCACCTGGTCACGCGGTCGGTGGCCATCGCTCCCGTCACGACCTGACGGCCCTGGCGTCCCCGACGCCTTTGCGCGCAGCGTCCCCTCGTCAGAGGGAGCGTCGTGCCCCTCACCAGCTCGTCCATCACCGTCCAGCGGACGGCGCCCGGTCCACCGGGTCGCCGCCCGGCGGGCGAACACACCCTCAGGGAGGGCATCATGACCACCGCACATCCCGTCCCGGCAGGTTCGTCGCCGGGCAGCGCGCCCGCAGCGGGCGCAGTTCTGAGCAGCGCGCCCGTCGGTGCGCCCTCGACCACGGTGCCCGACGGCGCCGCACCCGCCATCGAGATCGTCGCCCTGCGCAAGGCGTACGGGAGCAACGTCGCCGTGCGCGACGTGAGCCTCGCCGTCGGGCCGGGGGAGATCTTCGGGATCCTCGGTCCCAACGGGGCCGGCAAGACGACCACGGTCGAGTGCCTCGCGGGGCTCCGGCAGGCCGACGGCGGGACCGTCCGGATCCTCGGACGGGACCCGCAGGCGGACCCGGCCTCGGTCCGCGAGGTCCTGGGCGTCCAGCTCCAGGAGGCCGAGCTCAACGAGCGCATGACGGTCGCCGAGGCGCTGCGGCTGTACGCGTCGTTCTACGAGTCGCCCGCGGACCCTGCCGAGCTCATGGACCTGCTCGACCTGACGCCCCACCGGGCCCGCCAGTTCGGGAAGCTGTCGGGCGGGCAGAAGCAGCGCCTGTCGATCGCGCTCGCGCTCGTGGGGAACCCGCAGGTCGCCATCCTCGACGAGCTGACCACGGGCCTGGACCCGCAGGCCCGGCGCGCCACGTGGGAGCTCGTCGAGCGCGTGCGCGACCGCGGCGTGACGATCCTGCTCGTCACCCACTTCATGGACGAGGCCGAGCGCCTGTGCGACCGCCTCGTCATCATCGACCAGGGCGTCGTGGTCGCGGCCGGCTCGCCCGCCGAGCTCATCGAGTCGGTCGACTCGTCGCGCGTGCTCCGGTTGCGGCTCGAACCGCACGAGGAGGCCGAGGCGCTCGAGATCCTCGCCGGGCTCGCGGACGTCCAGGCCGTGACGCGCGAGGGCCACGAGATCGAGGTGACCGGGACCCGGCGGGTGCTGCCCGTCGTCGTGCTGGCCCTCGCCGAGGCGGACGTCGTGCCCGACGTCCGGACCGTGACCCGCTCGCTCGAGGACGTGTTCGTGCACGTCACGGGCAGGACGTACGACCACACCGGGGCGACGGGCCCCACGGCGACCGACGACCGGTCCAGCACCGAAGGAGCAGGGCGATGACCACGCAGACGGCAACACACGCGCAGGTGGCAGCACCCCGGCGCCGCAAGTTCGCGGGTACTGGCTGGCACGGCCTGCGGACCCTGACCCTGACCGAGGCCCGCCTCCTGCTCCGCGACCCGGGGACGGTCTTCTTCGCGCTCCTCTTCCCGACCGTGCTGCTCGTGGGCGTGGGCTTCGCGATCCCCGGCATGCGGGAGGTCATCACCGACGCACCGCCGCCCTGGGGAGGGCTGACCGCCGTCGCGGTCTACGTGCCCGTGGCGCTCGCGACCGCGGTCGCGACCGTCGCGCTCACGACCATGCCCGTGTACTTCGCGACGTTCCGCGAGAAGGGCGTGCTGCGCAGGCTCTCGACCACACCCATGAGGCCGCAGGGGCTCATCGGGGCGCACGTGGTCATCAACCTGGTGACGGTGTGCGTCGCGGCGCTGCTCGCGGTGCTCGTGGGGAGCCTGGTGTTCGACCTCGCGGCGCCCGCCAACCTCTCGATCGTGGTCGGGAGCTTCCTGCTGGGGATCCTGTCGATGTTCTCGCTCGGGATGCTCATCGCGTCGCGCGCGGGCAAGGCCAGCACGGCGTCGGCGATCGGGATGACGCTCTACTTCCCGATGCTCTTCCTCGCGGGCATGTGGACGCCCGGGCCGATCATGCCCGAGGCGCTCCGCACGATCGGCGGGTACACGCCCCTCGGCGCCGCGACGCAGGCCATGACGACGGGCTGGTTCGAGACCGGTGTGCCCGTGTCCCAGATCGTGGTCATGGCCGTGTGGACCGTGGTGCTGCTCCCGGTGGCGGCACGGTTGTTCCGCTGGTCGTGACGCGACGCGCGGGGTACCGAGGCACGTCGGGACGCGCAGGCTCGCCCGGTGCTCCGGGCTACCGGACGAAGAACGGCCCCGCGGTCGGGTCCGCGAGGTAGCCCAGCGCGTGGCCGAGCCGCTCGCTCGTCGAGGCGGCGAGGTCGGCGGGCAGGTCGTCGGGCGCGAACCAGGCGACCGCGAGCGACTCGTCGTCGGCCACGTGAGCCGCGGCCGCTGCGGCGGGGGAGACCGGGCGGCACAGGAAGCACAGGTCCAGGTACTGCGAGCGGTCGCCGTTCGGGTACTCGACGACCGGGGTCACCGTGACCCCGGTCAGCGCGTCGACCCGGACGCTCACCCCGGTCTCCTCGAGGACCTCGCGCGCGAGGCCCACGGCGGGGTCCTCGCCCGGCTCGAGGATCCCGCTGACGACTGCCCACTGCCCCGAGTCGGCACGCTGACCCAGGAGGAGGCGACCGTCGTCGTCGATCACGACCCCCGTGACTCCTGGCATCCACAGGAGGTCGGTCCCGACGTGGGAGCGGAGGGCGGCGACGAACTCGGGGATCGGCATGGACCGAGCGTAGACGGCGTGCGATGCCGAGAAGTGAGCTGTTGCCCCTGATCCGACCGGAACACGGGCAACAGCTCACTTCTCGGCGGAGCTGCCTCGGCGAGCACCGTGCCCGGAGTCTGAGACGGCCCCGTGGGGCACCAAAACCGCTGTGCTACGGTCGTCCGGTGAACACGGTTCGTTGGTATTGGCGCTTTACGCTGGCTCCTGGAGGGGCCGAGCGGGCGTTCGCCTGACCAACCTTCCCCGGAGCCAGCACAGGGCCTTGGACGCAGACCGCGTCCGGGCCCTTCGTCATTCAGACGGGCCGACTCCGGACACAGAGCAGGCCGCACGGCTCCGTCTGAGTCACCTTCAGATCAGGAGCCCTCGCATGACCGCCACGACCTCGACCACCGTCTCTGCCGAGACCGTCGACGAACGTCACCCCGAGACGGTCACCTCCGCCACCGGCGCAGGTGACACCATGGAAGTCGTGACCTCTCACCCCGAGTACGAGCTGCAGGCGCCCACGAGCGACCTGCGCATCCGCGCCCTCGACCCGCTGCCCGCCCCCGTCGACATGCTCGCCGAGCTTCCCCTCGGCACGGCGCGCGGTGACCTGGTCACCCAGTCGCGCCGCGAGATCCGGGACGTCCTGGCGGGGGACGACGACCGTCTGCTCGTGATCGTCGGCCCGTGCTCGATCCATGACCCCGAGGCGGCCCTCGACTACGCGCACCGCCTCGCGGCCGTGGCCAAGGACCTGTCGGAGGACCTCGCGATCGTCATGCGCGTGTACTTCGAGAAGCCGCGCACGACGGTCGGCTGGAAGGGCCTCATCAACGACCCGGACCTCGACGGCACGCACGACGTCAACCGTGGTCTGCACCTGGCGCGCGAGGTCCTGCTCGGCGTCCTCGACGCGGGTGTCCCCGCGGCGACCGAGTTCCTCGAGCCCACGAGCCCGCAGTACATCGCGGACGCCGTCTCGTGGGGCGCGATCGGCGCGCGCAACGTCGAGAGCCAGGTGCACCGCCAGCTCGCGTCGGGCCTGTCGATGCCCGTCGGCTTCAAGAACGCGACCGACGGCGACATCCAGATCGCGGTCGACGGCTGCATCACCGCGGCGAGCGAGCACACGTTCTTCGGCACGGACGGCGCGGGCCGGGCGGCCGCGGTCGAGACCGCGGGCAACCCGGACTGCCACATCATCCTGCGCGGTGGCCGCAGCGGCCCCAACTACGGGCCCGACGACGTCGCGTCCGCCCTGCGCGTGGCCGCGGCCTCGGGTCTGGGCGGGGCCGTCGAGCACGGCCTGGTGATCGACGCGAGCCACGGCAACTCGGGCAAGGACCACGTGCGTCAGGCCGAGGTCGTGCGCGAGGTCGCGACGCGCATCGCCGAGGGCGAGGCCGGGATCACGGGGCTCATGATGGAGAGCTTCATCGTGGCCGGGGCGCAGGCGCCGGCTCCGCGCGGGCTCGTCTACGGGCAGTCCGTGACGGACAAGTGCATCGACTGGGACACCACGGCCGAGCTGCTCGGCGAGCTGGCCGAGTCGGTGCGGGCACGCCGGGCGCTCTGAGTCCCGGTACTTCTCGGCTCGGCTGACGGCCGCTCTCCCCGCGGGGAGGGCGGCCGTCGTGCGTGCTGCGGCCGTGCGACCGAGCCCGGCTGCGAGCAGTCGCGCGGGTGCGGGGCGCTGGGCCCGGGCCGCGAGCGGTGGGTGGGCAGGTGCGCGACCGTCCCCGGTCAGGACGCGGCGCGGACCCAGTCGCCGACCACGACGCGAGCGCCCTCGAGGATGTCGACGCCCGAGTCGGCGCCCGGGACGTCCGTCACGCGAAGGCGGGTCACCTCGGCGCCGGGCACGGTCGTGACGAGGACGCTCGTCGTCTGGTCGGGGTCGTTGGCCGTCGACATGGCGCCCCACCGGAGCTGGGACGTCGCGACGCCGCCCGGCGGCACGACGACCCGCACGGGGCTCTGCCCGGGGACCTCCGGTTCGGCCAGGACGTCCGGGACGGTGCCCGAGGCGCGCAGGAAGCTCAGCCCGGGGCGTCCGTCGAGCGCGCACGGGGCGTCGGACACGTTCTCCGCGGTGACGGTGAGGAAGCGTGACCCGGCGGCGGCGTCGAACCCGGTCACCCCTGCGCGAAGGTCCGGCCCGGTGCAGGGCGGCACCCCGTCGGCGGCTGCGGCCGCGGCGTCGGCCTCGTCTCCCGCGGGGTCCGTGCTCACGAGCTCGCGGTCCGAGACGAACCCGGACTCGGAGGTCTCGCTGCCGTGGACGGTGAAGGCGATCGCGCTGCCCAGGAGGTCTGCCTGGCCCGAGGCGCGCAACCAGTCCGCGACGGGCGTCGGCGGGCCCTCGACATAGACCGTGAGCAGTGGCACGGGGTTCCCCGTGGGCGACCTGACCTCGTAGACGGCCTGGGTCGTCTCGTCGCGCGACCCGGCCTCGGCGAGGAGCTGGACGGCGGGCAGCGGCGGCGGTACGGGGTCGACGCTCGAGGTGTACATCGCGCCGTAGCCGTCGGTCGAGAGGGAGTTCAGCGGCCGCGCGAGGGTGCCCGCGACCTCGGCCAGCCCGGGGAGGGCGGCGGGCTCACGGCCGGTGACCGCCGCGTTGTCGGCCGTGAGGTGGACCGCGGTCGCTCCCGCGTCGAGGAACGCCACGGCGTCGTGGACCGACCTGTCTCCCGGGCCGGTGGGTTCGAGCCTCATCGTCGCAGCGGTGCCCGGCAGCGTGTCGACCACGGTGAGCGTGGGTGAGCCGCTGAGCCCCGAGGTGGTGAGGACGCCGTAGACGGCGTCGACGGTCGCCTGCGCGTCCTCGGGGGTCCGGAAGCTCTCGAGGTCGACCGTCACCGAGGCTGCGGGTGCCGGGACGTGCTCGGGAAGGCCCTCGAGAAGGTCCTCGTCGAGCACCTCGACCGTCGCGGACTCGACCCCCTCGATCGCCCCGAGGTCACGCTCGACGTCCTCGCGGATCGTGGCGTCCTGCGACGTGGCCGGGTCGGCAGGGGCCTCGCGCTCGTCCCCCTGCCCGGCCGCCTGGTCGTCTCCGCGTGCGGTCGCCCAGAGCGCGAGCGCGACGAGCGCCACGAAGAGCACGCCCACGACGACGTAGAGGGGATGGAGCCGGGCGGTCTGCGGCGTCTCGGTCACCCCGTGAGGGTAGCGGCAGCCTCCGACCGGCCGGCGACCCATCCGCGACCCCGTCCGCGACGAACCATGGGTGCCTCAGCCGTCGCGGATGCTGTGCACCCGCGGACGTCCCGCCCGTGCGCCGCGGTGGGGAGCCTGGGGCAGACTGGTCGGGTGCCACCCGTGAGGACGAGCGAGCCCGATGCTCTCGATGCCGCGCTCGCCGCGTGCGCCGAGGGTGATCCGGCTGCGTTCGCGCCGGTGTACGACGCCCTGGCGCCGGCCGTGTTCGGCACGGCCCTGGGCGTGCTGCGCGACCACGACCACGCGGCCGAGGTGACCCAGGAGGTGATGATCGAGGTGTGGCAGACGGCGGTGCGTTTCGACGCCTCCCGGGGTTCGGCCCGGACCTGGGTCGTCACGATGGCCCGACGGCGAGCGGTGGACCGGGTGCGGGCCGAGCAGTCCCGCCGGGTCCGGGACCAGAAGGACGTCGACGGCAGGTTCGCCGGGGGAGGCCACGACGTCGTCGCCGAGGAGGTCGAGCAGCTGCTCGAGTCGGCTGCCGTGCGCCGGTGCCTCGGGAGCCTGACCGAGACCCAGCGCGAGTCGGTCGTCCGGGCCTACTTCGGCGGTCTGACGTATCGCGAGGTCGCGCTCGAGCTGGGTGCGGCCGTGCCGACCGTGAAGTCGAGGATCCGTGACGGGCTCGTCCGCCTGCGCGACTGCCTGGGGGTGAACCGTGGTTGACGACACCGGCGACGGCCGCGACACCGGGCGCTCTTCCACGTCGCGTGGTGGCGTGGACGGACCGGTCGCCGACGGAGAAGGTCCGCGCACGGACGACCCGCGCGACCTGCTCGCCGCCTACGCGCTCGACGCGGTCGACGACCTGGACCGCCGCGTGGTCGAACGGCTGCTGGCCTCCGACGCCGACGCGCGCCGCGAGCTCGACGAGCACCGCGCGGTGGTCGCGGCGTTCACGGTCGACGCGGACCCACCTGCCTCGCTCCGGGACGCGGTGCTCGGGCGCGTCGCGTCGACGCCGCAGGTCGCGGCCCCCGGGGCAGGCCGCGGAGACGCACGCCCAGGGGGCCCGGCGCGCGCTCCCCGGCGGTGGGTCGTCGTGGCCGCGGTCGCCGCCGCGGTCGCGGCCGTAGCGGTCCCGACGACGCTGGCCGTCCAGGCCCGCCAGGAGCAGGTCCGGCTCCAGACGCAGGCCGACGCCATGGCCTCGATGCTCGCCGACCCGGCGGCGGAGATCGTCCGGGGCGAGATGGTCGGAGGCGGGGACGCGAGCGCGCTCGTCTCGGGTGACCGGGTGCTGTTCTCCGTCACGGACCTGCCGCAGGCGGGTGCCGCCGAGGACTACCAGCTCTGGCTCGTCGAGGGGGAGGGCATGGTCTCTGCCGGGGTGTTCGACGCCCGGGACGGCTCGGCGGCCCTGCTCGTCGATGCGGCCGGGAGTGCGGGGGTCGCGGTGACGCTCGAGCCCGCCGGGGGTTCTCCGCAGCCGACGAGCGACCCCTTGGTGGTCCTCGAGACCTGATGCTCGATCTCGGATATTTCTGAGGCTGAGATCCTGCCTGAATGCCCGCGCTCGGGTAATTCCTTGGTCCGATTCCGGATATATGTCGGGGTTTGTCAAAGTCTGGGTATTGGTGATGCAATACGACACGTTCCCACCCCGTGTCGTGCGTGCGACGTCGCATCTCGGCATCACCCCGGAAGGAATCCACCACCCGTGAAGAAGCTCCTGGCGAGCACGGCAGCCTCGCTGCTCGCCCTCGGCGGACTGGTCGCCACCGCGGCCCCCGCCTCTGCCCACACCCCGCAGGTCTCAGCGACCTGCACGGGCCTCGACCTCTCGCTCAAGGCCTACTCCGCCAAGGACAACACCGTCACCGTGAAGGTCGACGGAAAGGTCGTCAAGGACGAGACGTTCCAGCGCTCGTACTCGACCTCCTACGTCTTCCCCGACTCGTCGGTCGCCCACTCGTGGGAGATCGACGTGCGTGCCTCGGACGGCAAGAAGTACGACTTCGCGCAGCAGGGAAAGACCACGCCGTGCGTCTCCGCACCCACGCCGGGCAACGAGGTGGGCATCTACGTCTACAAGAAGAACGACCCCGCGAAGCCCGCCGCCTGGGAGAACTCCGGACCCCAGACGCTCGTCGACCACAAGCCGGGGACCGAGTGGTACACCACCTTCCCGGCCGACCTCCCGCGGGAGGTCTGCGGGGACGGGTGGGCGGTCCAGCAGGACAGGATCCGTCAGGACGGGACGTTCGTCTGGCCCGAGACCATCACTCCGCCGAAGTCCGCGCTGGGCGGGGTCCTGACCGGCTCCAAGCACCACGACCTCGACGACCTCGTCGAGGTCCCGGAGTGCGTCGAGGAGACCGTGCCCCCGGCCGAGCCGGAGACGCCTGTCGCGCCGGAGCCCGAGGAGCCGTCCCTGACGTTCGTGCCCCCGGTCGCACCGACGATCCTCGAGGTCTGCGGCACCGACGACGAGCGCTTCGTCCTGCCCGAGAGCACCGAGCAGATCAGCTACACGCGGACCGACGGCGCGATCGTCGCGCACGCCGGGGACGGCGTCGCTCTGGGTGAGTCCGCGGGGTACGTGCTCGCCGAGGACGGCAGGAGCGCGTCGTTCCTGATCGACCCGGAGCTCGGCGCGCAGGAGTGCGTCCTGACGCCCGGTGAGATCGGCGCGGTCTGCGAGGCCGACACGCCCTACCTCGGCTACGAGGTCTTCCTGCCCGAGGGGTACGAGGCCGACAGCGACCGCCCCCTGAGCATCACGTTCCTGAACCCCGGCGAGGGTGAGGACTACACGGTCGAGGGGCTGCCTCTCGACGGCAGGATCCTGTGGCCGGGCGCGTCCGCGGACGAGCCCCGTGCCTGGCCCGGCTGGGAGCGTCAGTCCGACGGCACCTACGTCGAGACCGACGGCAACTTCGCGTGGACGCGCTCGGACGTCGAGGTCCTGTTCCAGGTCAACCCCGACTACTCCACGACGGTCCGCTACCCGGAGGGCACGGCGTCGTGCGCCAACCCGCCGGTCGTCGCGGCCCCCGGTCCCGTGAGCGCCGAGGCGCCGAGCGGTCCGTCGCTCGCCGCGACGGGAGCCACGGCCGGAGCAGCCGGGTTCCTCGCGCTCCTGCTCGTCGGTGGCGGTGCTGCGCTCGTGTGGGCGCGCCGCAGGGCGAACGGCTGACCGCTGACGCGCTGAACCTCAGCATGACCGTCCGCCCCTGAGGGCCGGGCGCACGAGAGGAGCCGGTCGCTCGGGGCATCCAGTCCGGAGCGACCGGCTCCTCGTCCGTGTCCCCGTGCATCTCCTGGTGGGCCGGCCGCCGCGGCACGGGGACAACCGCGACGGCCGGCGTCGGGGGGTCACATGGTCGGCATGAGGACCGTGTCGATCAGGTAGACCGTGGCGTTCTGGGTCATGACACCGCCGCAGATCACCGAGGCGTCGTCGACCTTGAGGTCGTCGCCCGAGCCCGTGACGGTCACGGTCCCGCCCTCGACGGTCTCGTGCTCGCCGACGACCTGGTCCGGGGTCAGCTGTCCGGGGACCACGTGGTAGGTGAGGATCTTGGTCAGCGTGTCGGAGTCGGTCTTGAGGCTCTCGATGGTCGCCGGGTCGATCTTGGCGAAGGCGTCGTCGACGGGCGCGAACACCGTGAACTCGCCGCCGTTGAGGGTGTCGACCAGGTTCACGTCGGGGTTGAGCTGCCCGCTCACCGCGGCCGTGAGGGTCGTGAGCAGCGGGTTGTTGGACGCCGCGACCGCGACGGGGTCGGTCGACATGCCCGTGACGGAGCCGGCGCCGTCGGGGACCTGCTCGGCGTAGGCGGCACAGCCGGGGCCGACGAGGTTGGCTGCCGGGTCGACCTCGGGGGTCATGGCGTCCTCGGACATGTCGTCGCCGGGCGTCGTCGTCTCGGCCGCGCTCGACGTGTCGTCGCTGCCCGAGCCGGTGTCGGAGCTGCAGGCCGACAGGCCAAGGATCGCCAGGGTCGCTGCACCGACCACGGCGTACGAGGTACGGGTTCGAACGTTCATCGGTCTCTCCTCGTTGTCGTCGCCCCGTCAGGTGCGGGGCGTCTCGGAGGAGGTTCGGAGCCGGTTCCCGGTCGGATGGGTCGGAACTCCGGCGCGGTGTGCGCAGGAGCACGACGTCCCGCCCACCCATCCGTGCGGGCCGCTGCGCCGAACCCCGGCCATGGAAACCCTCGTGCTCATCGGCCTGATCGGTGGCCTCATCACCGGCATCTCGCCGTGCATCCTCCCGATGCTCCCCGTGATCTTCTTCGCCGGCGGTGTGCAGGGGGCCCGCGAGGGCGCGGCCGCACCCGCTGTGCCCACCGTGCCCGACGACGGAGCCACCACCGCGGTCCGGTCACCCTCGGCGGAGGCCACGGCCAGCGCCCCGACCGCCGCGCTCTTCGCCGGCGCTCCGGGCGCCGTGACGGTGGGGGCGCGCGGACAGGTGGTCACGGCCGTCCGTCCGGCTGCCTCCCCGGCGCCGGGTGCGCCGTCGAACCCGGCCACGGCGGACGTCTCCCCGCCGACGGACGGCGAGCGGCGCCGTCGGGCCCGGAGCGGCACGGACGCCCAGGGCGCCGCGGGCCGGGGCGCTCGCCGCTCGTGGCGCCCGTACCTCGTGATCGCGGGCCTCGTCGTGAGCTTCAGCGTGTTCACCCTGCTCGGCTCGCTGCTCCTCGGGGCGCTCGGCCTGCCGCAGGACCTCCTGCGCTGGGTGGGGCTGACGCTGCTCGCGGTGATCGGCGTGGGCATGATCGTGCCGCGGTTCGAGGAGGTGCTCGAACGACCGTTCCAGCGGGTCGCGGCGCTCGGTGCGCGACGAGGGACGCGGAGCCAGGACCGTGGGGCGTTCGTGCTGGGCCTGGGCCTCGGAGTCCTGTACGTCCCGTGCGCGGGACCGGTCCTCGCGGCCATCACGGTCGCGGGCGCGACGGGGAACATCGGACCGGAGACGGTCGCCCTCACGGTGTCGTTCGCGGTGGGTGCCGCGCTCCCGCTGCTGGTCTTCGCCCTCGCGGGCCGTCGGGTGGCCGAGCGGGTCAAGGCCTTCCAGCGCCACACGCGCGGGATCCGCGTGGCGGGCGGCGTGGTCATGATCGCGCTCGCCGTCGGGCTCGCGTTCAACCTGCCCGCCTACCTCCAGCGCGCGCTGCCCGACTACACGGGCAGCCTCCAGGAGCGCGTCGACGCGTCCGGGACGGTGCGCGAGGCGCTCGACCTCGGCGGGATCGTCACGGACGAGAACCGCGGGCTGTCGAGCTGCTCGAACGGTGCGCCCGAGCTCGAGGACTGCGGGCCGGCCCCCGCGCTGCGCGCGATCGACACGTGGTTCAACACCCCCGGCGACCAGCCGCTCGCGCTCGACGACCTGCGGGGCAAGGTCGTCCTGGTCGACTTCTGGGCCTACTCCTGCATCAACTGCCAGCGCGCGATCCCGCACGTCGACGCCTGGTACGAGCAGTACAAGGACGTGGGCGAGGGGTTCGAGGTGATCGGGGTGCACACGCCGGAGTTCGCGTTCGAGCGCGAGACGCGCAACGTCGTCGCGGGGGCCGACGACCTGGGCGTCACGTACCCGGTCGCGCAGGACAACTCCTACGCGACCTGGACCGCGTACCGCAACCGCTACTGGCCCGCGCAGTACCTGGTCGACGCCGACGGGACCGTGCGGCACATCCGGTTCGGCGAGGGCGGGTACGAGAACACCGAGGCGCTGATCCGCGAGCTGCTCGCGGACGCGAACCCGGGCGTGCGCCTGCCGGGCGCGACGTCGGTCGAGGACGGGACCCCCGACGGGGCGACGACCCCCGAGACCTACCTCTCGGTCGGCAAGGTCGGCAACTACGCGGGCGAGCCGCGCTACGCCGCGGGGGAGCAGACCTTCACGCTCGCCCCGGACCAGGCGCCAGACACGTTCTCGCTCGGCGGCACGTGGGCCGTCGACTTCCAAGGAGCGACCGCGGTGTCCGACGGGGCCCGCGTACGGCTGGCCTACCGGGGCACCGACGTCTTCACCGTCCTGGGCGGCGAGGGCACGGTCGTGGCGACCGTCCGTGACGTCGACGGGAAGGTCGTCGAGCGGCGGGACATCGAGGTCACGGGGAACCCGACGCTCTACCCGGTGATCGAGGGGGACGCGCCGAGCGAGGGGGCGGTCGAGCTCGAGGTCCCGGCGGGCATGCAGGTCTTCACGTTCACGTTCGGGTAGGGGCGGCGTCGGGCCTGAGACCACCTGGTCCACCTGCCGACCCTCCGGGGGCGCATAGATGGAACGGGCGGATCATCGAAGGGTGCTGACCCTCACCGAGAACCTGTCCGAGCAGTCCCGTGCAGCTCGCACCAAGGTCGAGGGAACCCGGCACCCCTGGCGCTACCTGGTGGCAGCGATGCTCGCGGGGGCCTACATCGGCGTGGGCGTGGTCCTCATGGTCGCCACGGCCGGGCCGTTCCTCGCCGCCGGGGCGCCGGCCGAGCGCCTCGTGGCCGGCGGCGTCTTCTCGGTCGCGCTGACCCTGGTCGTGTTCGCGGGGGCCGAGCTCAGCACGTCCGCCATGATGATCCTGACCCAGGGAGCGGTGACCCGGACGATCCCGGTGCGCTCCGCCGTCGGGACGTTGCTGTTCTGCTTCGGCGGGAACCTGCTCGGGTCCATGCTGTTCGGGTGGATGGTCGTGCAGTCGGGAGTCCTGCACACCAACGCGGCCGCGGGCGAGATGATCGCGTCGATGCTCGCGGGCAAGGCCCACGAGACCGGTGGACAGCTCTTCTTCCGGGGCGTGCTGTGCAACGTCCTGGTGTGCGCCGCGATCTGGGCGTGCGGTCGGCTCCGGTCGGAGGCCGGCAAGGCCATCGTCATCTTCTGGGCGATCTTCGCGTTCATCTCCTCGGGGTTCGAGCACGTGGTCGCCAACATGACGACGTTCAGCATCGGTCTCTTCAGCCCCGAGATGATGACGACGTGGGGACAGTTCGGACGGAACCTCCTGTTCGTCGGGCTCGGCAACCTGGTCGGGGGAGCGGTCGTGGTGGGCCTCGGGTACGCGGCCGTGGCCGGACGCCGGCAGCCCGCGGCGCCGGACGCCGGTGCGGTCTCGGGCCCGCTCCACGGGGTGGACGAGGCCGTGGAGGGTGGGCCTGCCCTGGCGCTCGACCCGTCGGCTCGTCTCACGGACCGGACGTATCGCGAGGTCTAGTTGCCCCGGGATTCCGGGGATCGCGCCTCCGTGATCACGGAGAAGATGCGCAGATGGGGAGAATCCGGTATCGGATGCTTCGCGACGTGTCGGAATTCACTGCAGGACGTGGCATGATCCCCGGTCATGGGCATCAGGACGGTCTCGGATCTCACGCAGGTCGACGATCCTGCGTGGCCCACGCTCGCGCGGATGTTCCAGCGGCCCGGGGTCGAGGTCCTCGCGCCGCCCGAGTGGGCGCCCGAGGTCCTGTACCGACTCCAGATCACGACGCGCTCGACGCTCGGCGCGCTGGCGCTCTACACCGGCGGCGTCCTGGTGGACCACGGGTGGCTCCGGCTCCTCGGCGGAGGTGGGTACGGGCTCCCCGACCTCGCCACGATCAACGGCCTGGGCGCCCCGGAGGAGGGGGCGATCGCGCCCCAGAAGCTCGTCGTCGCGTTCGACGTCCTGGGCGGGACGTTCGCGGTCAACGGCGGCGGCCTGCCCGGCCCGCTCGGGGACGTGCACTACTTCGCGCCCGACACCCTCGAGTGGCACTGCCTGGGGTTCGGCCAGGGAGCGTTCACCGAGTGGGCGGTCAGCGGTGGGCTCGCCGAGTACGTGGCCGACCTGCGCTGGCCCGGGTGGGAGCTCGACATCGAGGACCTGCCACCGGGCACGGGGCTGAGCGTCTACCCGCCCCTGTGGTCCGGGGCGGTCTCGGGGCACCTGGTCGAGCGGCACGCCGTGGTGCTCGAGGGGCTCGCGGTGTGGCACCAGGAGATGGCCGATCGCATGTCCCCGCTGGGTGACGGCCTCCTGGGCGGTGACCCGCCCTCCGAGGGGTGCTAGGTCGCCGGCGGAGGTCCGGGCCCACCGAGAGAGAAGTCCCTGGGTAACCCCTCCGGCCAAGTTGTATACAAGTACGCAAGGGCTGTGGCACGATGGCCGCATGACCAGCGCCCCGACGACGTCGTCCCCGTCGCGCGACGAGCCCCTCGCCGCCGTCCGCCGCCAGTCGGGTGCCCGCGCCGTCTACGACCTCTTGCGGCAGCGCATCATCGACGGCTCGCTCGCGGCCGACGAACGGCTCACCGAGCCCGTCCTCTCGGCCCGGCTCGGCGTCAGCCGCACGCCCGTCCGCGAGGCCCTGCGCCTCCTCCAGGCCGAGGCCCTCGTCGTCGAGCAGCCCACCGGGGGAGTGCGTGTCGCGCCGCTCGCGGTCACCGACCTCCACCGCGTCTACGACGTCCGTGCTCGTCTCGAGGGCCTGCTCGCCCGGGACGCGTGCGAGCGGGCACGGCCTGCCGACGTCCAGCAGCTCGCTCGCCTCGTGTCGCTCATGGACGCCGTGCGCGACCACGAGGACGAGGTGCTGCGCATCGGCGCCCAGTTCCACGGCCAGATCGAGGCCCTGGCCGACAACCGCTGGTGCTCGGAGCTGCTGCGCCAGATCCGCGGGCACGTCGACCGCTACCGCTCGCTGTCCGCCCGCGAACGCGTCGGGACGACCGACCACGTGGACGAGCACCGCGAGGTCGCCCGCGCCATCGCGAGCGGAGACCCGGACGCGGCCGAGCGCGCCATGCGCGAGCACATCGAGCGCAGCGCAGCGATGGCGGCCAAGGCGCTCGGGGAGCCGCCACCCCCGCCGCCCGGCTGACGGCGCGCGCCGCACCCGGCCCCCGCCGACCGCCACCGGGCCCCTCGGCCCGTGCGGCGCCGTCGGGCAGGCAGGGCCCCGCGCACCGCGGCAAGAGCCGCTCCGCGCCGACGTACGAACGCACCCGACGAAACCGACGCACCCGACCACCGGAGGCACCGATGCCCACGACCCACCACCTGCGGACCCACCGGTCCGCGGAGAACCTCGCCCGCACCGACCAGCTCGCGTGGAAGCTCGCCGAGCTCGCGACCGACCCGGTCGAGGTGCCGACCGAGGTCGTCGAGATGATCGTCAACCGCGTGATCGACAACGCGGCCGTCGCGGCCGCGAGCCTCACGCGCGCGCCCGCCGTCGCAGCCCGCGGTCAGGCCCTGGCGCACCCGTACGAGCCCGGTGCGACGGTCTTCGGGACCCCGCTCGTGACGCGCACGAGCCCCGAGTGGGCGGCCTGGGCCAACGGCGTCGCGGTCCGCGAGCTCGACTACCACGACACGTTCCTCGCGGCCGAGTACTCGCACCCGGGTGACAACATCCCGCCGATCCTCGCGGTCGCCCAGCACGCCGGCCGCGACGGCGCGGCGCTCGTCCGCGGCATCGCGACGGGCTACGAGATCCAGGTGGACCTGGTGCGAGCCATCAGCCTGCACGCCCACAAGATCGACCACGTCGCGCACCTGGGCCCGTCGGCAGCGGCCGGGATCGGGACCCTGCTCGGGCTCGACACGACGACGATCTTCCAGGCGATCGGGCAGGCGTTGCACACCACGACCGCGACGCGGCAGTCCCGCAAGGGGCAGATCTCGACGTGGAAGGCGTACGCCCCGGCCCTCGCGGGCAAGGTCGCGGTCGAGGCCGTGGACCGCGCCATGCGCGGGCAGACCTCGCCCGAGCCCGTCTACGAGGGCGAGGACGGCGTGATCGCGTGGCTGCTCGACGGCCCGGAGGGGCGCTACGACGTCGTGCTCCCGTCGCCCGGTGAGCCCAAGACCGCGATCCTCGACACGTACACCAAGGAGCACTCGGCGGAGTACCAGTCGCAGGCGCTCATCGACCTGGCGCGCGCGCTGCACGCCGAGCACCCGTGGCTCGCGGACCCGGACAACATCGCGAGCATCGTGATCCACACGAGCCACCACACGCACCACGTGATCGGCTCGGGCGCGAACGACCCGCAGAAGTACGACCCGGCCGCATCGCGCGAGACGCTCGACCACTCCATCCCGTACATCTTCGCGGTCGCGCTCCAGGACGGCGGGTGGCACCACGTCGACTCCTACACGCCCGAGCGCGCCGGTCGCGCCGACACGGTCGCGCTGTGGGGCAAGGTCACGACGGCCGAGGACCCCGAGTGGACGCGCCGCTACCACTCGGTCGACCCCGCCGAGAAGGCGTTCGGCGGGCGCGTCGAGATCGAGCTGGCCGACGGCGGGCGCATCGTCCGCGAGATCGCGGTCGCCGACGCGCACCCGCTCGGTGCGCGCCCGTTCGCCCGCGCGCAGTACGTCGCCAAGTTCCGGCTGCTCGCGGACGGTGTGCTCGAGCCCGCAGAGATCGAGCGCTTCCTCGACCTCGCGCAGCGTCTCCCGTCGCTCACGCCCGCCGAGGTGCGCGAGCTCTCGATCGTCGCGCGGCCGGGTCTGCTGGACACGGTCCCGGTGCCCACGGGCATCTTCGAGCTGGGGCGCCCCGCCCAGGGCGCGGCAGGGGGCGAGCCCGACGCCGGCGCGCACCCGGGGGCGACCGGCGCCTCGGGCGCAGGCAGCGCGGGCGGTGAACCGGCCGGGACCGGGCCGGGGGACGGCCCGGCCGCCTGGACCATGCGCGACGCGACCGACGACGTGCCCGGCTCGGCCGATGCTGCCGGCACCGATGGGCCCGGCGCCCCGGGTGCTCCCGCCGACCCGACCCCCGCAGGAGGCAACTGATGCTGTACTCGCACGTGACGCCGTCGGACAAGCGGGCCGCGCTGCGCGCCCGGCTCGCGGCCGGTGAGCTGCTCCAGCTCCCCGGTGCGTTCAACCCGCTCTCGGCGCGCCTGATCGAGGACAAGGGCTTCGACGGGGTGTACGTCTCGGGGGCCGTCATCTCGGCAGACCTGGGCCTGCCGGACATCGGCCTCACGACGCTCACCGAGGTCGCGACCCGTGCGGGGCAGATCGCGCGCATGACGAACCTGCCCGCGATCGTCGACGCCGACACGGGCTTCGGCGAACCCATGAACGTCGCGCGGACCATCCAGACGCTCGAGGACGCGGGCGTCGCTGGCTGTCACATCGAGGACCAGGTCAACCCCAAGCGGTGCGGGCACCTCGACGGCAAGGCGACCGTCGACCTCGAGACCGCCACGAAGCGGATCCGTGCCGCGGTCGACGCCCGGCGCGACCCGAACTTCCTCGTCATGGCGCGCACCGACGTGCGCGCGTCCGACGGGTTGGCGGTCGCGATCGACCGGGCCAAGGCGCTGGTCGACGCCGGAGCGGACGCGATCTTCCCCGAGGCCATGCGCGACCTCGCGGAGTTCGAGGCCGTGGCCTCCGCGGTCGACGTGCCCGTGCTGGCCAACATGACCGAGTTCGGCAAGTCCGAGCTGTTCACGCGGGACCAGCTCGCGGCCGTCGGTGTGCAGATCGTCATCTATCCCGTGACGCTCCTGCGTAGCGCGATGGGGGCCGCGGAGCGCACGCTGGACGTGATCCGGGAGACCGGGACGCAGGACGGGGTGGTCGGCGAGATGCAGACGCGTGCACGGCTGTACGAGCTGGTGGACTACGCCGGCTACAACCACTTCGACACCGAGATCTTCACGTAC
This sequence comes from Oerskovia sp. NPDC060338, assembly GCF_042726295.1. Taxonomy (NCBI): domain Bacteria; kingdom Bacillati; phylum Actinomycetota; class Actinomycetes; order Micrococcales; family Cellulomonadaceae; genus Oerskovia; species Oerskovia sp. NPDC060338. Next base: position 1,981 of record NZ_JBHXCQ010000001.1, on the reverse strand, counting down.
CGGCCGTAGGGCGGCCGGTCGTCGGAGCCGGCGAGGCTGAACCCTCGCCGGCTCCGACGACCCCGGTACGGCAGCACAAGACCCCGCATCACGAAGGAGTGAGCACATGACCACCAGCACCCCCGCCGACGGTGCCGCGGCCCCGGCGGCCGCCCAGGGCACGGCGACCCCGGCCCCGAACCCCGAGATCCGCAAGGGGCTCGCGGGCGTCGTCGTCGACACGACCGCGGTCTCCAAGGTCAACCCCGACACGAACTCGTTGCTCTACCGGGGCTACCCCGTCCAGGAGCTCGCGGCCCGCAAGAGCTTCGAGGAGGTCGCCTACCTCCTGTGGCACGGCGAGCTGCCGACCCCCGAGCAGCTCGCCGCGCAGACCGCCGTCGAACGGGAGAACCGCGCGCTGCCGGGCGAGGTCCGCAACGCGATCCTCGAGCTCCCCACGAGCTGCCACCCCATGGACGTGTGCCGCACCGCGGTCTCGGTCATGGGCGCGCACGACCCGAGCGCCGAGGACTCGTCCCCGGAGGCCGAGCACGCCAAGGCCCTGCGGCTGTGGGCCATGATGCCCGCGGTCGTGGCCCTCGACCAGCGGCGTCGCCGCGGCCAGCAGATCGTCGACCCCGACGAGGACCTCGGCTATGCCGAGAACTTCCTCCACATGACGTTCGGCGAGGTGCCCGACGCGTGCGTCGTGCGTGCGTTCGAGGTCTCCATGGTCCTGTACGCCGAGCACTCGTTCAACGCCTCGACGTTCACGGCCCGCGTCATCACCTCGACGCTCTCCGACCTGCACTCGGCCGTCACGGGCGCGATCGGCGCCCTCAAGGGAGCCCTGCACGGCGGCGCGAACGAGGCCGTCATGGCGACGTTCGCCGAGATCGGTACCGCCGACCGGGCCGCCGCCTGGCTCGACGAGGCGCTGGCCGACAAGCGCAAGATCATGGGGTTCGGCCATCGCGTCTACAAGAACGGCGACTCGCGCGTGCCGACCATGAAGAAGACGCTCGACGACCTGGTCGCGCACCTCGGGACCGACGAGGCGACCGCGCTCGACGAGCTGTACGACGCGCTCGAGGCCGCGATGACCGAGCGCAAGGGCATCCTGCCGAACCTCGACTACCCGACGGGCCCCGCCTACCACCTCATGGGGTTCGACACCCCCACGTTCACGCCGCTGTTCGTCGCCGCGCGCGTCGTGGGATGGACCGCGCACGTCGTCGAGCAGCGCGCCGCGAACGCTCTCATCCGGCCGCTGAGCCAGTACGTGGGACAGGCGCAGCGCGCGGTGCCGTGAGGGCCCGCCTTGCTGCCGTGGGGTCCCGTCGATGGACGCCCCCGGTCGGCGAGCTAGGCGCGACCACCCCCGGCGGCTTGGTGCGTGAGTGCCGGCCGCCCTGGCTGTTGGGGTGAGTCTCTGGTCGTCGTCGGCCGTGTGGTGCCCGTGTGCCCCACGAGGAGGCGCGTCACCACGTGCCGGAGCGTCCCCCACCGGAAACGGTGGAGGACGCTCTGGTGTCCGCCGCTTTCTTCCCACGACCCGCTGCGGGTACAGGGAGGTCCTCGGTGGAAGGTCGTGCGATGCCTGACGGCGTTCAGCAGTGGTGCGCGGAGTAGGGGGAGTGCGACACGACCGTGGTCGGGTCGTCACCGGTGGTGGTGGTCGTGACGGTGACGCTGCCCGCGTTCACCGAGGTGGAGCGTGTCGCGAAGGACTGGTAGGGGGTCGCGCCGGGCGGCACGTCCAGGAACGTCTTGCTGCCGTAGGGGGTGCTCAGCGTGATGGTGAGCGGCGTGTCGCTGGTGTTCTCGGCGCGGACCGCGACGAATGCCCTGCCGGCGATGCAGCGGATGCTCGGAGTGATCTTGATCGGGACCGTCGTCGTGGAGTCGAGCGTGACGTAGGGGACCACGACCGAGCCTGTGGTCCAGTTCATCACGTGGGCCTGGCTGGTTGCTCCGGAGATGATGTCGTAGGCGTTGC